>JADGQZ010000246.1 GCA_017881345.1 Myxococcaceae bacterium
ACGACGGATCCTTCGCGACGCGGTAGCCGGGGTTGAAGCCACCTCCGTCCGGGAAGACGGTCACGTACGCCCGTCCCTGGTCGACGAGCTCGGTCACCCAGGTGGTCGCTCCGCGGGTGTGACCGGGGGTGTGAAACGCGGTCAGCATCACCTCGCCGAGCCGCACCGTGTCGCCGTCGCGCAGCACCCGGTCGACCTTCACCGGCGGAAAGCCCATCACCTTCCAGTCCTTCCCATAGTGGAAGTCGTCCTTCCCGCCGTCCTCGATGGCCTGGACGTCCTCGCGCATGATCGCCAGCTGTGCCCGGACAGCTTCCTGAGGTAGCCGAACGCCCCGGCCTGGTCCGAGTGGGCATGGCCATTGATCAGGATCTTGATGTCCTCGGGCCGGAAGCCGAGCTTACGGATCGACGCGGCGATCATCGGCCCCGAGCTCGGCATCCCGGTGTTCAGGAGGATGAACCCCTCGGCCGTGGCGAAGAGCCATGAGCCCAGCCCCCGCGTCCCGACGAAGGAGAGCGGACCCATGATCTTCACCGGCTCGGTGGGCTCCTCCCAGTGCAGCGACTTGCTGGCCACCTCGAGGAAGAGCGCGTTGTCCTTCGCCAGCTCCTCCCGGGTCGGGGTGGCCGGGCTTCCGCCACGGGCAGGAGCGCTCCCGAACCCGAGGACCGCGACGAGCCCCGTGAGAACCAGCGTCGTCCTGCCCGCCATGGTCATCCCCCGGACGGCACGTTCGCGCCGCTCCACAGCGCCGCGTCACGATGAAACAGCTCGATGAGGAAGTCCATCGTCGGCCGGACGCGTGGCACGCGCACCAGGGAGGGGTCTATACCCCGCCTGACCGCAGGCTCCGCGGCCCATCCAGGAAGAGAGTTCGTCATGGCATCGAAGAATCCAGTCATCGCAGTGGTCGGCGCCACCGGCGCCCAGGGCAGCGGGCTCGTGCGTGCCATCGTCCAGGACCCGGAGCACCGGTTCTCCGCCCGGGCAATCACCCGGAAGCCCGATTCGGAGAAGGGCCGAGCGCTCGCGGCCCAGGGCGTCGAGGTGGTGGCCGCCGACGCCGACGACGCAGCGAGCCTCGAGCGCGCGTTCCGCGGCGCGGCCGGTGTGTTCTGCGTCACGAACTTCTGGGAGCACTTCTCGCCCGACCGGGAGGTGGTGCAGGCCCGGGCCATGGCGCGCGCCGCGGTCCGCTCCGACGTGAAGCACGTCATCTGGTCCACCCTCGAGGACACGCGGGCGCTCGTTCCGGTCTCCGACACCCGGATGCCCACCCTGATGGGCCGCTACAAGGTCCCCCACTTCGACGGCAAGGGCGAGGCCGATGCGGTCTTCGCCGAGGAGAAGGCGCCGACCACGCTCCTCCGCACGTCCTTCTACTGGGACAACCTCATCTCCTTCGGCGCGGGGCCGAAGAAGGACGCCTCGGGGCAGCTCGTGTTCGCCCTCCCGATGGGTGACAAGAAGCTGCCCGGCATCGCGGCCGAGGACATCGGCCCCTGCGCCTACGGAATCTTCAAGCGGGGGACGGAGATGGTCGGCCGCACCGTGGGAATCGCCGGTGAGCACCTGACCGGCACGCAGATGGCTGCCGAGCTCTCGACTGCGCTCGGTCAGCCGGTGCGCTACCAGTCCATGTCCTTCGAGGCCTACCGGAAGCTCGGGTTCCCCGGCGCCGAGGACCTGGGGAACATGTTCCAGTTCAAGCACGACTTCGAGCGGGAGTTCTGCGCCCAGCGCCCGGTGGAGCAGGCGCGCGCGCTCTACCCGGGGCTGCAGAGCTTCCGTCAGTGGCTCACGCACCACGCGAAGCAGATTCCGCTGAGCTGACCGCACCGCCAGGTCATTGACGCCCGCACCGGACAGCACAGATGGGCTCCGGGCCGGGCGGAGCAGACCACTCCGCCATGCAATGTCACCGGCGCATCGCTCTCTTCATGGGGTGCAGCCCGGAGACATGACGATGCAGAACGAGCACCGGTTCACGGGACGTTGCCTCTGTGGCGCCGTCCAGCTGGAGGTGGTGGGCAAGCCTGCGGCGATGGGCTACTGCCACTGCAGCTCGTGCCGGCAGTGGTCGGCCGCGCCGGTGAGCGCCTTCACCATGTGGGCGCCAGGCGCGGTCAGCATCACCCGCGGGGCGGACCAGATCGGCTCCTTCCAGAAGACGGAGCGCGCCATCCGGAGGTGGTGCCGGAGCTGTGGCGGCCACGTCCTCACCGACCACCCGACCTGGGGTGTGGTCCACGTCCACGCCGCAGTGCTCGAGAAGTTCCCGTTCGATCCACGGGTGCACCTCAACTACGCAGAGACCGTGCTCCGCATGCGCGACGGGCTCCCCAAGATGAAGGACATGCCGTCCGACATGGGCGGCTCGGGGATCAGGCTGCCCGAGTAGCCGGAGGCGGGGCGCCGGGCAGGAGCGCGCGGAGGAAGGAGCGCGCCTCGTCCACGTTGGACACCCGCAGGTCGGCCCTGCTCGCCGCGGGGCCAACGTGCACCGAGATGGCCCCCTGGGGCAGGGCGGCGAAGAGATCCTCGTCCGTGCGGTCGTCACCGAGCGCGCAGACGACGCTCCCCCGGGGGGCGTGCGCCAGCACGGCGGGGACCACCTGGCCCTTGTTCACTCCCTGGGGCCGGATCTCCACCACCCGATCTCCGGTGAGGACCTCGGCCGGCGTGTTGGAGAGCAGGGTTGCGAGGTGGAGCAGGAGGTCGCCGGCCTGGGCCGCGCCGAACTCCGGGTCGGCCGCGCGGTAGTGCCAGGCGAGACCGGCGGTCTTCACCTCCACCAGCGCCCCCGGCGTCCGGGCCGCGTACTCCTCGAGGATCGACTTCACCTGGGGGAGCCAGCTGCTCGGATCCACCTCCACGCCGACCCAGCGCTCGCCCGGCATCCGCGACCAGTATCCGTGCTCGGCGTGCAGGCCCACCGGCAGCGCGCCGAGCCAGCGTTCCAGGGTGTCACGGCGGCGTCCGCTCACCACGTGCACCGCGTAGCGGCGGGCCAGCGCCGACAGCAGCTGGAGCAGCTCGACGTCGGGCACCGCCAGCTCCGGCGTGGGCGCGAACTCCACCAGGGTCCCGTCGTAGTCCAGGAACAAGGTGGCCGAGGGCGCGTCGCGGACCCGGGCCTGCGCCTGGACGAGCACCGACGGTGCGGACGGCCGGAGGGCGTGTGGCGGCCCGAGGTCCGAGCCGAGCAGGTCGAGGAACTCGCGCGACCAGCGGTGCACGTCGTAGGTCTCCACGCGGGTGCGCAGCGCCGCCATCCGGAGGCGTCGCTCCTGCTCCGGCATCTGGAGCGCGCGGCAGAGCGCGTCCGCGGTCCCCTCGATGTCGTAGGGGTTGACCAGCAGCGCCTCGGCCAGCTCCGCGGCGGCCCCGGTGAACTCGGACAGGACCAGCACCCCATCGCCGTCGGTGCGGGAGGCGATGAACTCCTTGGCCACCAGGTTCATCCCGTCCCGGATGGGTGTGACGATGAGCACGTCCGCGGCGCGGTACAGCGCGGCGATCTCCTTCGGCGACAGCCCCCGGAACAGGTAGTGCACGGGGGACCAGGTGGGCGTCCCGAAGCGGCCGTTGATCCGCCCGACCAGCGCGTCCACCGTGTCCCGCACCCCCTGGTAGGCGCCGACGCCGGTGCGCGAGGGAACCGCCACCTGGACCAGCCGGACCTGTTCGCGCAGATCCGGGTGCCGGACCAGGAGCTGCTCGTAGGCCAGGAGCCGACGGGAGATGCCCTTGGTGTAGTCGAGCCGGTCGATGCCCACCAGCAGCTGCTGCGGTCCGGGGCGGAGGGTCCGGATCTCCTCGCCGATCCCCGGGTCGCCGCCCAGCTCGGTCCAGTGCGCTGCGTCCACGCCCATGGGGAAGACGCCGAGCCGGACCTCGCGCCCCCGCCAGAGGATGCGGTCCACCTCGGTCCAGGCTCCGGTCGTGCGGAGCACCGAGGACGAGAAGTGACGCACATACGCCGCGGTGTGGAAGCCCACCAGGTCTGCACCGAGCAGGCCCTCGAGGATGCGCTCGCGCTGGGGAAGGATGCGGAAGGTCTCCGACGAGGGGAACGGGATGTGGAGAAAGAACCCGATCCGCGCATCGGGGAGCTGCTCGCGGACCAGCGCCGGAACGCGCATCAGCTGGTAGTCCTGCACCCAGACCAGATCGCCGGGGCGGTGCTGGGCCACCACCGCGTCCGCGAAGCGGCGGTTCACGCGCTCGTAGTCCTCGAAGCCCTCGATCTCCAGCGGCAGCTCGCCCGCGAAGTAGTGGAAGAGCGGCCAGAGCACGCCGTTGGAGTACGACTCGTAGTACCGGTGGACCTCCTCGGCCGTCAGCGGCACCTGGACGAGCCGCATCGACTCGAGCCGGGCTGCGAGCGCCTGGCCGTCCGCATCAGGAAGTGGATCCACCAGACCGGACCAGCCGATCCAGAGGCCTCCGGAGCGCTCGTGCGGACCGCGGAGACCCGTCGCCACGCCGCCGACGCTCGCCTGTACCTCGACGCCGCCCGCCTCCGTGCGGACCGTGACCGGCAGCCGGTTCGAGACGATGAGGACCCGTGCCACGCGCGCTCGCTTGTAGCGGGGGAGCGACGCCCACGTGCACAGCAGGTTGCGCCAACTGCGCAGTTCGGAACTCTCCGCTTCACGGCGTCACGCTGACCGGCACCAGGTTGTCCTCTGGGACGCGGTCGATCAGCTCGTTGAGCGGATCGACGCCCGCCCGTGCGGGCCGCCGATCGGTGACCAGGGTGAGCGTGCTGCGCCCGCTCTCGAGCTTCCGCGGCTCGAGCACCAGCGCCTCTCCCGTGGAGTCCAGGACCCCCACCGGGAGCCAGTCGTGCACCGGGACCTCGTGCTCGGCGCCGAGCGCATCGGCCTGCACCTTCCGGGTCTCCAGCTCGAGGGTGACCTCGTATTTCCCATCGGCACGCCTGGTCGCCTTCGCCGAGATGGCGCGGTTCTCGTACAGGGTGATCTGCTCGAACTGGTCGGTCAGGTAGTACTGGAACCGCTCCGGGGTGTGGCGCCGGAGCGCAGCGAGCAGGACGCGCGAGGTCGGGTACGGAGCGCCGCGATCGCCGTACTCGGATACCAGCTCCCGGAGCGCCTGGTTCACCGCGTCCTCTCCGATGAGGTCCTGGAGCCCGTACATCACCAGGCTTCCCTTCGAGTAGTGGATGTAGCCCTGGTCCTCCACCCGGAGGAGGGGGAGCTCCTTCTTCCGCTCCGCGCTTCGCCCCGAGAGGTACCGGTCCAGCTCGTAGCGGAGGAAGCGCCGCATGGCGGGTGGTCCGTACGCATGCTTCATGACCATCAGCGCCGAGTACTGGGCGAGCGTCTCCACCAGCGCGGTCATCCCCTGGGCGTCGGCGCTCAGGACCTGATGGCCCCACCAGTGGTGAGCGACCTCGTGGGCGGTGACGTAGAGAGGGTAGTCGATGGCGTCCGGCCGGCCCTTCTCCACCTCGGCAACGAAGCCGATGGACTCCGAGAAGGGGATGGTGCTGGAGAACGATTCGGCGAAGGTGGCGTACCCGGGGAACTCGACGATCCTCAGCACCGGGTGCTGGTACGGCCCGAACGCCCGCGTGAAGTACTCCAGCGACTCCTTCATCCCCCGTCGCATGCTGGGCACGTCGTAGGCGTGGTCCGGGTGATGGGCGATCTCCAGCGCGACGTCGTTCCACCGGTCGTGCTCGACGGTGTACCGGGCCGAGAGGAACGCGAGGTAGTGGAAGATCGGCCGGGGCTCCACGAAGTGGAAGTACCGCCGACCTCCCTCGGTCCACTCCCGCTCGAGGGTGCCCGGAGCGACGACCCGCTGGTCGGCGCTGGTGCTCACCGTGGCCTCGAACTGGATCCGGTCCGCGTCGTGGCTGATGTAGTTGTTGGCCGGCGCGGACGGATCGTCCAGGTCCAGCGCCCGCTCGCGGGGACCGAGGCCGTGCTTGCGCCGCGTATCGTCGTCGATGAGCTCCTTCTGCGCGAAGTAGCCCAGGCCCGGGAGGTACTCGCCGTCGAGGAAGGTTCCGTTCTCCACGATGCGGGTGTCGCTCCACTCGTTCTCGAAGCCGGGGTTGACGTAGCTCAGGCGGAAGGCGAGCTCGGTCGTGGCGCCCGGGGCGAGCGGCTGCCGCAGCCGGTAGGCGTGCACGCCGGTCTCGGAGTCGGAGACCAGGGTCTCCTGTCCACCGAGGAAGTCGACGGCGCGGACGGTGGCTCGCGGGTGGAGCCGGACGACGATCTGGTCGATGGGCTGCGCCGTGCGGTTGGTCAGGCTATCGACCCCGTCGATCTCCACCCGGCGCTCGGCGGGGAAGATGTCGACCCGGGTCTTCACCGCGGTGACCCTCGGTTGCGACAGCGCGCCGAATCGCTGCTTGTACCGCTTCTCGTATTGCGCCTGTGCCTCCTCGCGCGAGAAGCGGGTGCGATACGTGTTCCGGACGTTGGTGTTCCAGAAGATGAAGGCACCCGCGCCGGTGGCGATGACCAGCGCCACCGCGAGCACTGAGCCGGACCTGCGGTCCAGGCGGGCCCGGGCCTCCCGCCATCGCTCGCGGAAGGTCTGCGGCGTGCCTCGCACCCAGAACAGGTAGGCCACCACCGACAGCGCGAGCGCCACCGCGACCCAGTAGATCTCGAACCAGGCCATCGGGGCGACGAAGTGCCCGTACCCGTTCATGTCCGAGTAGGGGTGCGCCGGCACCGTCGCGTAGCGGAGGAGGTGGTGCTCCACCCCGAGGACGGGAAGGAGCAGCGAGAGCACCAGGAAGACCACCATCGCGAAGTGGCCGACGTACTTCTGGTCGATCAGGACGTGCAGCATCACCGCCAGGGAGCAGAGGCAGGCGAAGAGCACGAAGGAGATGCCGTAGAGAGAGCGGAGGTAGAGACCGAGCTCGAAGTGGAAGTAGCCCTTGATCGCCTGGATGGTGACTCCCACGACCACCACCACCGCGAGCAGCAGGGCGACGATCGTCACCAGCGCGGTGAGCTTTGCCGCCACCACTGCCCAGCGCGGGGTTGGCAGTGCGTCGTAGATCTGCGCCATCCCCGCGTCACGCTCGCGCCACACCAGCTCGCCGGCGTAGAGCGTGAGCACCACCAGGATGAAGGTGGCGAAGAAGCCGGCGACCACGGTCAGCACCTGTCGGGTGACCGGGTAGGTGGGCGTGCCGTAGAGCGTGCCGATGACCGGTGCGGTGGAGGCGATGAACAGCACTCCCGCCAGGACGATGACTCCGAAGAAGACGCTCTTCACCGTCTCGCGAAGCTGGAGCCCCACCAGCGCGGCGAACACGCCCCGGGCCGCCCGCGGCGAGAAGTCCAGCCTGGCGCGGGGGACGACTGCGCCCGTGCGGTGCTCGTCGGGGACCTCCAGCGTCGAGCGGACCGCGGGCCCGCCAGGCACCGAGAACGAGAACCGGCGGTAGGTGAAGGCGAGGAGCGAGAGCCCGACGGTGGTCCACAAGAGGCGGTTCCAGAGGAAGTCGCCCTGGAGCCCGAGCAGCCGGGTGTTCTTCTCGGCGATGGACCAGTAGTGGGTCACGCTGTCCACGGCGAGCAGCCCGAAGGGGTCCACCAGCGCGGCCAGCGTTCGCCGCTCGACGTCACCGGTCAGGTTCACTCCGATGAAGTAGCCGAGAAGCGCGACGACGGCGCCCACGTAGACCGGGAGCATGCGCCGGGTGAGCACAGCCAGGGCGAAGAAGACCGAGGCCATCAGGAGCATGTCGGGGATGACCACCAGCAGGTACGGCACGACGTAGGCCGCGAGCCGCTGGGGACCCAGCCGCGCGGCGGGCATCCAGGGCAGCTCGGTGGCGAGCCAGGTCCCGAGCCCGATGGCCAGCGAGAGAATGAGGATGACCGAGAGCGCGCCGAGGAAGCGGCCGCCCAGGTACTGCGCGCGGCTGATGGGGCGGGTGAAGAGCAACGGCGTGGTGTTGGCTTCAATGTCCTGGTGCGTGGCCTGACCGGCGATGGCGGCGGTGATCACCACGGTGAAGCTGGCGATGAGCGTCATCAGCATCGCCAGCGAATACGGCGAGTTGATGTCCACCTTCCCGCCGGTGCCGAAGTCCACGGTGGCGTTGCGGATCGCGCCGCCCGCGGCCAGGATGAACAGCGAGGACAGGGCGAGGAACACCCCGAAGTAGACGTAGGTCGAGACGCGCTGCAGCCGCTGTCTCACCTCGAAGCCGGCGATCGCCAGGAGCATTCGTCAGGCCGCCCTCGACCGGATGTCGGCCCCGCGGCGCACGGCGAAGTACACGTCCTCCAGCTCCGGCTCGGCCGTCACGAAGCCCGGCGCCGGAGCGGACTCGGCCAGCACGCGGACGCGCGTCCGTCCAGCCACCAGCCGGGTGGAGATCAGCGAGAGCGACTCGCCGAGCTGCGCCACCTCGGCCTTCTCCACCGTGCGTTCCCAGAGGCGCCCCCGCAGCCCGGCGATGGCCTCGGACGGCTGCTGCACCAACCGCAGCTCGCCCTGGTGCATGATGGCCATCCGGCTGCAGAGGTCGGAGACGTCGCTCACGATGTGCGTCGAGAGCAGCACGATGACGCTCTCGCTGATCTCCGAGAGCAGGTCGTGGAAGCGGACCCGCTCCTCGGGGTCCAGCCCGGCGGTGGGCTCGTCGACGATGAGCAGGCGCGGGTCCCCGATGAGTGCCTGGGCGATGCCGAAGCGCTGCTTCATTCCGCCGGAGAAGGTCCCCAGCGCACGGTTCCGCGCCTCCCAGAGGTTGGTCCGCCGCAGCAGCGCTTCCACGGTCTCCTTGCGAAGGGCACGGTCGGCGAGCCCCTTCAGCCGGCCGAGGTGGTCCAGCAGGTCGATGGCCTTCACCTTCGGGTAGACCCCGAACTCCTGCGGGAGATACCCGAGCAGCTGCCGCACGGCGGGCTTGTCGCGGAGCAGGTCGATGTCCCCGAGGCGCACCGAGCCGGTGTCCGGATCCTGGAGCGTGGCCAGGGTGCGCATCAGGGTCGACTTGCCCGCCCCGTTGGGTCCCAGGAGCCCGAACATCCCCGGGCCGACCGTCAAGGTGACGTCACGGAGCGCCTGGACGCCGTTGGGATACCTCTTCGAGAGATTCTCGATGACGAGGTTCATCCGTAGAGGACGCCAGACTGCCTGCCCAATTTCCAGCCGGCGCACCTTGGGCGATTGCAGTGTCAGCGGAGACGGAATCCGAGGACACGTCCGTCCGTCGCGAGCACCCAGGCCACGCTCCCCCGGACCAGGGGTGCAGTGCGAAGCGCGCTGTCCAGCCGCGTGCTCGCCGGCGACCCGGGGCGGACGAGATCGATGGCGAGCAATCGGCCCTCGCGCCCGGCGGTGGGGACGAGCACCCGGTCCTGCCACTCCACGACCGCGCCCAGCAGCGGAGCGGGAAGCGAGGCGCGCCACGGAGGCTCGACTCCACGCGGGTCGATGGCGAGCAGCGACCGGTCCTCGAGCCCCACCCAGACGCGGCCGAGCGCCACGCTCGGGGCCGAGACGACGGGCTGGCCGAGCGGGACGACGCGCCGCTGCGCGCCCGTGCGCCGGTCCAGCGCCAGCAGGCGTCCGGATTGCTCGGCCGTCCAGAGGGTGTCTCCGTCGAGCGCGACGCCGGTGGGTTCTCGGACCGCGGCCTTCCAGCGCAGGGCACCGTCCTGACCCGAGAGAAGGAGCAGGGCCGCCGGCCCCTCGGCCAGCACGTCGCCGCCCACGGTGACCAGACCGCGCGCGGGGCTCCGGGGACGCACCCCGAGCGAGGTGTTCCAGCCGCGGCGCAGCGGCATGCCCCCGCTGCGCGCCGGGAACGAGCGGAGCTCGCCCTCGCGCCCGAGCAGGAGGAGCCGGGTGCCCACCGCGGCCAGCGCGGCCACCGGTGGCTGGTCGGCTGCGCGCCAGAGCTCGTGTCCGGTCTCGGCATCGAGCGCGACCAGGGTGTCGCCAGCGCTGACCGCTCCCACCACCCCATCGGCGGTCGCCAGCGGGAGCTCGATCTCCCCGCCGGTCTCCACCGTCCACAGCACGCGGCCGGCGCCGTCGAGGCGGAGGACACGGCCGGCGTCGTTGCCGAAGACCGCCCCTTCGGCGAGCGGGGTGAGCCCGGTCCGGCTCGGCGCGTCGCCGGACACCGTGAAGACCGGTACGAGCGGGGAGCTGCACGCTCCGAGCAGGAGGATGAGGACGGGCGACAGCCTGGCGGCCGGTGCTGGCGAAGCCACCCACCTCACGCTAGACCACCTGGTTCGTGAGTGGCCGAGGTCCAGGACTGACGCTGGTGATCATGGGGATCGGCCTGGTGGTGGCCGGGATCGTGCTCTGGACCGGCGGCCTGAGCTGGTTCGGGCGGCTGCCCGGGGACCTCCGCTGGGAGACCGACCGGACCCGGCTGTACATGCCGATCGCCTCGATGGTGGTGGTCTCGCTCGTCCTCTCGCTGCTCGCCTGGATCTTCCGCCAGCGGTGACTCTCCCCGACCGCGGCCGCCCTGACCTAGCTCGCGAGCTTCATTCCCTTGGGGATGACCACCACACCCTCGGGGGTGACGTGGAAGTGCTTGCGGTCCTCCGCCGGGTCGTAGCCGATGGTCATCCCCGCGGGGATCTCCACGTTCTTGTCCACGATGGCGTGGCGGATCCGGCACCGCCGGCCGACGGTGACGTTCTCGAAGAAGATGCTCTCGCTGATGTCGGAGTACGAGTTGATGCGCACCTTCGGGCTGAGAACGCTCTTGTGCACGTGGCCGCCGGAGATGATGCACCCGTCGCAGACCAGGCTGTCGGTGGCGTAGCCGACCCGCTCGTTCTCCACGTCGTTGAAGACGAACTTGGCCGGCGGGTACGAGCGGTTCTGGGTGTAGATGGGCCAGCGGTCGTTGTAGAGGTTGAAGACCGGCTCCACGCCCACCAGATCCATGTTGGCCTGGTAGTAGACGTCGATGTTCCCCACGTCGCGCCAGTACCCGCGCTCCTTGGGCTCCTGGCCGGGGTAGGTGTTCTGGGCGAAGTCGTACACGAACACCCGGGCGTGCTTGTAGAGCTCGCTGATGATGCTCTTGCCGAAGTCGTGCACGCTCTGGTCGTTGGCCGCGTCGCGAACCACCTCCCGCACCAGGGTGTCGGTCTCGAAGAGGTAGTTCCCCATGCTGGCCAGGCACATGTCGGGGTTGCCCGGGATGGGTGGCGGGTTCTTCGGCTTCTCCAGGAAGCCCTTCATCCGCCCATCCGGGGCCACGTCGATGATGCCGAACTCCCGGCCCTGCTCGATGGGCACCGGGATGGCGGCCACGGTGCACTCCGCCTTCTGCTCCAGATGGTACTCGAGCATCGTCGCCACGTTCATCCGGTACACGTGGTCCGCGCCGAAGACGAAGATCTGGTCCGGCTCTTCGTCGGTGACCAGGTTGAGGTTCTGGTAGATGGCGTCGGCACTGCCCTTGTACCAGTCGAGCCCGGTCCGCATCTGCGCCGGCACCACGTCCACGAACTGGCCGAGGAAGCTGCTCAGCCGCCACGCCCGTGAGAGGTGGTTGTTGAGCGAGTCGGACTTGTACTGGGTGAGCACCTTCATCTTCAGCACACCCGAGTTGGCGAAGTTCGACAGACAGAAGTCGATGATCCGGTAGCGCCCGCCGAAGGGCACCGCGGGCTTCGCGCGCTCACGGGTGAGCGGCTCGAGCCGTGTTCCGGCACCTCCCGCCAGGATCATCGCGAGCGTCTTGCCCATCGTCCGGACCATGGCAGTCCGGTGAGGGTCTTGCCTAGAGTGTCCGCCCTCCATGGACGTTTCTCACCCCGGGCCGCCTCCCACGACGCTCAGCCGTCGCTCCCTCATCAAGCGAGGCGTGCTCGGCGGAGCCTTGCTCGCTGCCGGAGGGGCCGGGTTCCTGGCTCTCCGCGGTGGGGCGGCGGTGCCGCTCCCGGCGGATGGCCTCCTCGTCTTCACCGCCGGCCAGTTCGCGGTGCTCGACGCGGTCTCGCGGCGGATGGTGCGGCCACGCAAGGGCTGGCCTTCGGTGGACGAGGTGGGGGTGGCCCGGGCGGCGGACCGCATCGCCTCCCAGGTGGAACCGAGCGCGCAGAAGGAGCTCCGCCAGCTGCTCGGGCTATTCGAGAACGGTCTCGCGGGGTTCCTCTTCGGCGGGCGTATCCGCCCCTTCACCCGCCTCGACGGCGCCGATCAGGACCGCGTCCTGGCCGAGTGGCGGGACAGCCGGCTGGCGGTCCGCCGCACCGGCTACGCCGCGCTTCGCACCCTGGTGCTCGCCGGCTACTACCAGTCCCCGAGCGTCTGGCCGGCAGTGGGCTACCCGGGTCCGCCGGGCATCTTCCAGGATGCGCCGTCGCTGCCCGAGTGGAGGGGAGGCGACGAGCCCCGGCCCGACGGGAACGGGGTGTGGCACGGCGAGGCCCTGCCATGACCACCCCGGGACGGATCCTCACCGGCCGCGACCACACCATGAACACCTCCCTCCACGCCGACGTGGTGGTGGTGGGCTCGGGCGCGGGCGGCTCGGTGGTGGCGGAGCGGCTCACCGCGCGCGGGCTGAGCGTCGTGCTCCTGGAGGAGGGCGGTTACTGGACGCGCCGCAGCTTCGACGGGCGGGAGGACCACGCCTATCCGCACCTGTACCAGGAGATGGGCAACCGGGCGACGGACGACCAGTCGGTTCTCATCCTGCAGGGCCGCAGCGTCGGCGGCGGTACGACGGTGAACTGGTGCACGTCGTTCCGCACGCCACGGCCGGTGCTCGAGCGCTGGCGAGACCAGTTCGGAGTGAAGGGACTGACCGAGGCGGCGTTGATCCCCCACTGGGAGGCGATCGAGAAGCGGCTGCACATCGCGGAGTGGCCGCTCGACCGGATGAATGCCAACAACCAGGTCCTCTGGGACGGGTGCGGCAAGCTCGGGTATTCGCGCGGACTGGTCCGCCGCAACGTGAACAACTGCGCCAACCTCGGCTACTGCGGCCTCGGCTGCCCGCTCGACGCCAAGATGTCGATGCTGGTGACGCTCATCCCCGACGCGGTGGAGAAGGGCCTGACGGTCCAGGCCAACGCCTCGGTGCGCCGGGTGCTGGTCGGTGGACGCCGGGTGGGTGGGGTGGAGGCGGCGCTGCTCGACCCGGAGACCGACCGGCCCACCGGCGTGACGCTGACCGTCAAGGCGAAGACCGTCGTCGTCTCCGGTGGAGCGATCAACTCGCCCGCGCTGCTCCTCCGCTCGGGGCTCGACGGCAACGGGAACGTGGGGAAGCGCTTCTTCCTCCACCCGGTGGTCATCATGAGCGCGCTGATGCCCGAGCCGGTCGTGCCCTGGAGCGGCGCACCGCAGGCCGCGTACTCGCACCACTTCATCGATCGAGGCCCGGGCAAGGTGGGCTTCCTGCTCGAGGTGCCGCCGATCATGCCGCTCATCGCCGCCACGGTGTTCCCGGGCATCGGCGAGCAGCACCAGGCGCTGATGGAGCAGCTCCCGTACACCCAGAGCACCATCGCCATCTGCCACGACGGGATACTCGCGGACGACGTGGGCGGGACGGTGTCCCTGCGCGACCCCGCCGAGCGCCGGGTGTCGATCGACTATCCGCTGCGCCCGTTCCACTTCGAGGCGTTCCGTGCGGCGTGCAAGGAGATGGCGCGCATCCAGTTTGCCGCCGGGGCGCGCGAGGTGCGGTCGCTCCACGCCAGCCCGGTGAGCATCCCGAAGGTGGCGGACATCGATTCGCTGCTCGACGCCGCGCCCTGGGAGCCGGGCCGGGTCCGGGTGGCCACCGCGCACCAGATGGGCGGCTGCGCGATGGGCGGCGATCCGCGCACCTCGGTGGTGGACAGCACGCTCCGCTACCACGGGATGGAGAACCTCTTCGTGGTGGACGGCTCGGTGTTCCCGACCTCGCTGGGGGTCAACCCCCAGGAGACCATCTACGGCATCGCCCGCTGGGCCAGCGAGTTCGTGGCCGCGGCGACCCCCGGCTAGCGCGACGAAAAGGCCGAGGCCCGAGGACGGTCGCGGTCGCCCCCGAGCCTCGATGGCAGCCGTCCGTCGGCTGCGCGCTTGAAAAATGGGGACCCGGAGCGGGGCGGTCTCCCCACGTCCAGAGCGCCCGAGGGGACATGCTGGGCACTCCGATCCGCCGCCCTCCGGGGCTCCCCCCGAGGCTCCCGCTCTCCGTTCAGGCCCTCGGCCCGCCCACCTGGGCGGGGTGATTCGAGTAGTCGTCGATCAGCACCGCGCTCGCGCCCACGTAGCCGGCGACCAGGAGCACGCCGCTGAGGAGGAAGGGGATCGGGCTCCACCGGCGGGCGGAGCGGAAGAGCTGGGGGTTGTTGCTGGTGGGCTCGGTCTTCATGGCGTTCTCCGTGGGGTCCGTGTCTCGTTCCTTCGACGGAGGGGTGGATTGCAGCGGCGATGCCAACGCGGTGAGACCGGCCCCGGTCCGGAGTTGCGGCCGGTTGCGCTCCGGGGGCCCTGCGGCAGATTGCGCCGGAGGAGACAGGGGCGCGATTCCTGTGGCGCCCGGTGCAACCCCGCGGTCCCCGGATCCGGGACGGCGGTGTGCGCTTGCGGCACGCACCGGCAGACAGAAGAAACGGGCGGCCCGGAACGGCATCGTCCCGGACCGCCCGTGCTCGCTGCCGCAGCGCCCCCGTCACTCGGCGTACTGCACGACCTCCACCCACGCCGGCGCGTCATCGCGCGCGCCATCGCGGAGGAGGGCGGTGGTGAAGCTGAGGAAGCACAGCGTGAGAAGGATCGCCACCGGGAGCAGAGCAGAGCCGTCCCGTGACGTATGGTGAAACCTGGTAGCGGATGTAGCGGATATCGACTGGGTGCTCATGGCCGTCTCTCCCGCCGGCACGCGCCGGTGCCCGGGAAGCAGTGCAGCCGCCGTACCGCGACCGGGCGCCCATCCTCACGGCAGCTTGCGCCCATGTACGCGCGGGACACCGTTGCCGCCGCGGTGACAGCGGGCCGGGGAGTAAAGCGTCCGGCGCACCCCGGGAGGCGCGTCCGGTGCTCAGTCCCGGACGCGGTGCCGCTTGATGAGCCGGTACAGGTGCACGCGGTCGATGTCGGCCGAGGCCGCCGCCTGCGACACCTTCCCACCGTGCAGCTGCAGCAGCGCTTCCACGTACTGGCGCTCGAACGTGTCGAGCGCGCGGCGGCGAGCCTCGGGGTAGGGGACGCGCGGGTCGATGACGCTCGCTCCGCCCTCCTCCGGGCGACCGCTCTCCTCTCCCTCGCCCGGGAGCAGCGTCTCCTGGAGGACGACACACCGCTCGAGGTGGTTCCGCAGCTCGCGGATGTTGCCCGGCCAGGCCGCACGTTGCAGCTGGACCACGAACGCGGGGTCGAGCAGCGTCGCCTTCACCCGCGCATCCGAGCCGAGTCCGCTGAGGAGCTTCTCCACGATGGCGGGGATGTCCTCCGAGCGCTGGCGCAGCGGGGGGAGGGGAATCTTCACCACCGCCAGGCGGAAGTAGAGGTCGGAGCGGAAGCGGCCGGCGTTCACCTCGGCGCGGAGGTCGCGGTTGGTGGCGGTGACGATCCGTACGTCCACCGGGGTGTGGACGTTGGTGCCGAGCCGGCGGATGTCCCGGGCCTCGAGCACCCGGAGCAGCTTGGGCTGCAGCTCGAGCGGGAGCTCGCCGACCTCGTCGAGGAAGACAGTGCCGCCCCGGGCCTCCTCGAAGACACCGACCCGCCGCGTGACGGCCCCGGTGAAGGCTCCCTTCTCGTGACCGAACAGCTCGGACTCGAGGAGGTTCGGAGGCAGCGCTCCGCAGTCGACCACCAGGAAGGCGTGGTCGCGCCGGGCCGACTGGCGGTGGATGGACTCGGCGGCCTGGCTCTTGCCCGTGCCGGTCTCACCCTCGAGCAGCACGGTGACGTCGGACGCCGCCGCGCGCTCCATCAGGGCGAAGCTCATCCGGGCGGCGACCGAGCTCCCCACCAGCGAGCCGAACCGCGGCTGCTCCGAGAGCTGCAGCTTCGTCTTCTCGCCCGAGAACTCGAACCGGAGCTGCATCCGCCCGAGCTTGAGCAGGCTCCCGTTCTTGACCGCCGCTTCCTTGATCAGCACCCCGTCGAGATCGGTGCCGTTGCGGCTGCCGAGGTCCCTGGCCCAGACGCCCTTCTCGTCGACGACGAGCTCGCAGTGGAAGCGGGACACGGTCCGCTCGTCCAGCAGGACGTCGTTGAGAGGATGGCTGCCGATGGACGTGCGCTCGCCCGTCGACTCGAAGGTCTGCCCTGCCCCGGGCCCATCCACGACCCGCAGCCGGAACCGGCGCACGTCGGGGACCAGGTTGGGCCGGCTCACGCCGTAGGTCGCCGTGGCGTGCGCGTCCCGCTCGACCGGAGGCGGGGCGTCCTCGCCGTTCTCGCCGTCGGGACCGTCCCGACCCTTGTCACGACCTGACATCCGCATGCGGGAACCTACCTGGAGCACACCACCGAAGGCGACGCCGTGACCGGCCGCGCAACGCCGGATCCCGCTTCGTGGCGCCCGCTGCAACGGGGCTTGGCTCGGAGCGAAGCAAATTCAACAGCTTGCGGGCAATCGCGGCCTGGCCCCGGGGGTGCAATCCGTCCTGGCGTGGCCAGCGATGGACGCCGGTCGACCCTTCGAGATGGAGAACGCCATGAAGACCCCGGAGACCTCACTCAAGTCGTTCGAACAGATCGCCCGCAGCCGCGGGCTCGGCTCGCTGGTCATCGGTGGGCTGATCGTCGCCTTCTGGCTCGGTGGGCACGGGGCGCTCTACAGCGCGTACCGGATCACCAGCGCGCACGCGCCGGCGGCCGTCGCCCAGGTCGAGTGAAGACACGAGGAGCGTCGACCGTGACCCGGTCGCCCTCGTTCGACCCATGCGAGCCGGTCCTACCTCGAGAGCACGAGGATGTTCATCTGACCGGCGACGGGTGGCGCCGCCGAGCGCGAGTAGTCCTGCAGCATCGCGGCGGACAGCAGGAAGTACGCGAGCATGAGGACTGCGCCGAGCAGCAGTCCGGACTCGCCGAAGCCCGCGTTGCGGGGTGAACCGAAGAGCTGTGCTTCCATGGTGGTCTCCCCTCCGACCCGTCTCGAGTCGGTGCACCGCTTCGAGGTTGCAGTCCGGGTGCCAGCGCACCTCGGCCGCCAGGCGCGATGCCCGGCCGCGATGGGTGGGTGAGTGGTTGCTCGTGTGATGCCCGGCTGAGCTTCAGCTCTTCCGGAGGTTCGCCAGCCGCCCCTTGGTCCCCGGCCACTGCCGCTCGGGCATGCGGGAGAGCAGGTCCAGCACCGTGTCCTGCAGCGTCTCCTGGGGGTCGCGCGGGCTGAAGCCGAGCTCGCGCTCTGCCTTCCGCGGGTCCAGCCAGAACCAGTGCTCGGCGATGTCCACGCTCGCGGCGTCCAGCGCCGGCTCGCGGCCGCGCGCCTCGGCGAGCTTCTCCAGCAGCTTCGCCCCGGCCACGTTCACCTTCGAGGGGAGCCGCAGCCGCGGGGCTGGCACGCCGGAGATGCGCTCCAGGCGGCCGAAGAACTCGGACATCGTCATGTTGACGCCGAAGAGGTGCTTGCCCCCCACCTCTCCGCGCTCCAGGGCCGCCTCGAAGACCGCGGCGGCGTCGCGCACGTCGACGAAGCTGATGCCGCCCCCGGGCATCGCCGGGAGGTCACGCTGGAGGAACTTCATCACCGTCCAGGTCGACGACAGCCGCTCGTCCCCGGGCCCGAGCAGGAGGCTCGGGTTGAGCACGACGACGGGAAGCCGGTGCTTCGCGGCGAACTCGAGCACCAGCCGCTCCTCGTAGATCTTGGAGAGGTAGTACGGCCAGCGCCCGACGACCTCGATCGGCGGCAGGTCCTCCTCGGTCGCCACGCGCTCGGTGCGCGAGACGGCGAGCGTGCCGCTGGTCGAGGCGAGCACCATCCGCTCGAGGCCTCCCCGTGCCCGCACCTCCTCCAGGAGCCCCCGCGTCCCGGCGACGTGCAGCCGGTACATCGCCGGCCCGTCGGCGGGATCGAACGAGACCATGCCGGCGAGGTGGTAGAGGGCGTCCACCCCCGCCAGCGACCGCTTCAGCACCGCGCGGTCCGCGAGATCGCCCTGGACGAACTCGCCGCACGCCAGGAGCCCGGGCGCCGGCGCGCTCCGGCCCAGCATCCGGATGCGATGCCCGGCAGCGGCGAGCCGCGGAACGAGCGTCTTGCCGAGGAAGCCGGTGGCTCCGGTGACCAGGATGCTGCGCCCGGTGCTCACCGCGGGCCCCCGCCCGAGCTCCGGCGCGGACGCACCGGTGCGGGCGCGAGCTCCACGTCCGGCTCGAGCCAGAACACGCCGCCCTCGCGGAGCCGCTTCACCGCCTCCTCGGCGATGCGGGTGACCAGCCGGTAGCTCTCGCTCCGGGCGAGGCCCTGCGCGCGACGCCGCAGCTCCGCGATGCCCAGCGCCGGCCCGATGCGGACCGCGATCTCCTTCTGCTTGGGGAACATGCTGCCCTTGGGCAACGCCTCGTACGCGCCCTGGATGTAGACGGGCAGGATGTCCACCCCGTAGGTCAACGCGAGGTAGCCGAGCGTCGGGTAGAACTCGCGCATCTGGCCGTCCGGCGAGCGCGTGCCCTCGGGGAAGATGAGCAGGTGGTGCCCGTGCTGGATGGCCTCGCCCGCGAGGCGCAGCGACTCGCGCAAGCTCCCGTGCCGGTCCATGGGGATGAGGTTGGTGAAGTTCTCGAACCAGGCCCGCTTGAGCGGGGTGTCGAAGAAGTAGTCGCGCGCGGCGAGCGAGGCCATCCGCTCGCCCTGCTCTCCGAGTGCGTACTTCACCAGGCCCATGTCCAGGTGCGAGCTGTGGTTGGCGATGACCAGGAAGTTCCCGCTCTGGGGCACGTAGGCGTGGCCCGAGACCTTCACGTCGAACACGCCGCCGAACATCGCCTTCTGCCAGAGGGCGAGCATCGACCGACCCAGGGTGGCGACGGGGGCGGGGACGGGGATCTCGCGGCTGTCCGGCTCGGCCTCGGCCCGCGCGGGTTGCACGCCCTCGGCGGGCTCGGCCAGGCGGCGCGCGGCGCTTCCGAGCAGCCGCGCCAGGTCCTTCACCGTCTCGACGCCCGAGAGGTCCCCTGCCTCGGGGAGGGTGATGCCCGCCGACTCGAGCGACACCGACAGCTCGGTCAGCATCAGTGAGTCGAAGCCCAGGTCGGCCGCGAGACGTGACTCGGGACGCACCTCGGACGCCGGCTTGCCGATGACCTCGGCCACCAGCCGCTGAAGCCAGTCGGTCGAGCCACCTTGCGCGGCGGGGCGCGCCTTCTCCCCGGAGGAGGCGGCGAGCTTCTCCAGCTTCCGCAGCTCGTCCACCACCAGCTTCCGCTTCACCTTCCGGGTGCTGGTCCTGGGCAGCTCCCCGTCCCAGAAGCGCAGGACCTTGATCCGGCGGTGGAAGGGGAGCGTGGACGAGACGTGGCGGAAGTGCTCCTCGATCTCCGCCCGGACGTCCTCGCGACGTCGCTCCCCGTAGTCCGGGACGCAGAGGCAGGCCACCGTCTCGCCGCCCGCCTCGTCGGACAGCCCCACCACCGACAGCTCCTTCACCGAGCGGTGCTCGCCGTAGAGCTCCTCGAGCTCGTCCGGGTACACGTTCTTCCCGTTGGCGTCGATGATGACGTCCTTCTTCCGCCCCACCAGGAACAGCTGTCCCTCGGCGTCGAGCCGGCCGAGGTCCCCGGTGCGCAGCCAGCCGTCCTTGAGCGTGGCGTCGGTTGCCTCGCGGTCGGCGAAGTAGCCGGCCATCACGTTGGGCCCGCGCGCGCAGACCTCGCCGATGCCCTCGTTGTCCGGCTCGTCGATGCGCAGCTCGATGCCGGGCAGCGCCTTGCCCACGCTCCCGGGCACCCGCTTGTTCCCCGGCGCCTGCACGCTGAGCACCGGTGCCGCCTCGGTGAGCCCGTAGCCCTCCGCCAGGTCGAAGCCGAGGTCGTGAAAGGCCTTGTGCACCTCGTCCGGCAGCGCCGAGCCACCGGAGATCATGAACTTGATGCGCCCGCCGAACTTCCTGTGAACCGGCCAGAAGAGCAGCTTGCCGATGTTGATGTTCTTCCGGTTCCGCAGCGAGCCGTGCGCCGACATCAGCGCCCGCATCCCCTGCTCGACGATGGCCGGCTTCGCCGCCAGCTCCTGGGTGACCTTCCGGTGGAACAGCGTCCAGAGCGCCGGCACGCCGATCATCGCCGTCACGTGCCCGGACTCGAACACCTCGCCCAGCCGGTCGGTGGTGATCTCGTCGAGGTACGTCACCTCGGCCCCCCGGCTGAACGGGGTGAGCAGGCCCGCGGAGAACTCGAAGGTGTGGTGCAGCGGGAGCACCGAGAGCAGTCCGTCACCCACCCCGAAGTCGAACGAGGCGGCGAGCTTGGGCACCAGCGAGGCGAAGTTGCGGTGGGTGAGCATCACGCCCTTGGGCGTGCCGGTGGTTCCGGAGGTGAAGATGAGCGACGCCACGTCGTCCGGCGCGGCGCTCTTCCGCACCGCCCCGATGCGGCCGGGCTGCCCGACGTCGCCCTCCATCGCCTGGGCGAGGGTGGCGAGGCTCACCTCCAGCGACTGCTCGGAGAGCGTGCGGAAGAGACCGCCCAGGTCCTGCGCCGCGTCCTCCGAGAGGAGCACCACCTTCGCCTCGCTGCGGCGGACGATGTTCACCACCTCGGCCTCGCTGGAGGCCGGGTCCACCGGCACCACCGTGGCGCCGGCGCGGAGGATGCCGAAGTAGGCGATGGGCCACTCGGGCCGGTTCTCGGAGATGAGCAACACCCGGTCGCGGTGCTTCACCCCGCTCCTGAGCAGGAAGCTCGCCACCCGCGCGGCCCAGCGGTGCACCTCGCCATAGGTGAAGCGCTCCTCGCGATCGTCCTCCACTCGCCGGAAGGCGACCCGGTGCCGGTAGGCGTGCACCGCGGCGTCGAACAGCTCG
Organism: Myxococcaceae bacterium; assembly: GCA_017881345.1. GTDB lineage: Bacteria > Myxococcota > Myxococcia > Myxococcales > Myxococcaceae > RPRB01. Next base: position 20,982 of record JADGQZ010000246.1, read on the forward strand.
AGCAGGTCGCGGTGGGCATGGATGGCCTTCCGCTTCTCGCGCTCCTCCTCCAGGCCGGGGAAGACCCACTTCTCCAGGCCCGGCAGGTGCACCTCGAGGAAGTACCGGCGCCAGTCGATGGCGTGCGGATCCCAGGGGATCTTCGCCACGTCCTCCGGGTCCATCGCCGCGTAGAGCGACCGGGTGTTGTCGCAGCGAAAGACGTAGCGGTTCTCCCAGAGGAACGGGAGGAACAGCTCGATCAGCATCGAGAGCGACGAGGCCTGCTCCTCCACCCGCTCCAGCTGCTCCTTCGCCCGTTCCAGCATCGCCGAGACGCGCGGCGCGCCCCAGCGTGGGCCGTGGTCCTCGATGCCCTGGCGGAGCATGCGAGCGCCGCTGAGGAAGAGCGGGGCCGAGCGGGTGAGGAAGCTCCGCTTGGAGACCGGTCGCGGCTCGAGCCGGCTCTTCACGTCGTTGAGGAGCGCGCTCCCGGTCTCGCGGGCGCGGAAGTGCTTCCGCCGGTAGAGCCCCACCAGCTCCACCGAGCGCGGGGCGTAGAAGGGGTTCGAGTCTCCCGAGGCCTGCTGGTAGACGCGGCGTTCGGGGTGGGTCAGCGTCCGGGCGGTGATGGCGATCAGCGAGCCGGCCACCAGGTCCACCGGGATGATGTCGAGGATGGCGCGCTCCGCCGCCGGGACCATCCGGTGGCCCTTCAGCCCGGCGAAGGCCAGCGGGGCGGAGGTGGTGAAGCCCTCGTTCCAGCCGGGGAACGGGTAGCGCAGCGCGCTCTCCACGATGGTCGGACGGACGATGGCGTAGTTCAGGTCCGGTGTCCCGGCGATGACCTGCTCGCCGAGCGACTTGGTGTACGTGTACGTGTTGGGCCAGCCCCAGCTCCGGGCGCGATCCATCCCCGCCTCGGTGAGCTTCTGGGTGAGCCAGAGCTTCCGCTCGCGGCCCACCGCCAGCCGCAGCGTCTTGTCGTCGCGCGGATCGCGGCCCTCCTCCTCGAGGCGTTCGAGCGCCTTGGCCCGGAAGTCGGAGGTCAGCGAATGGTCCTCGGCCTGCTCGCGCAGCCGCTTCCCGAGCCGCGCGGCGTCGTCCAGCTCGTCCTTCAGCGAGAAGTCGCGCCCGTCCAGCTCGCCCTTCCGGGGGAAGTAGCCGACGAGCTCCTCGTCCTCGAAGACCAGGCCGCTCCGGTTTCCGACCACGAAGGCCGTGGACACGTGGATGAGCGATGCGCCGAGCCGCTGCGAGAGCTCGACGGCGTTGCGCACGCCGTAGGTGTTGATCTTCAGCCCCACCTCGAGCGGCGGGTTGAACGAGACCAGGCCCGCGCAGTTGACCACCACGTCCACCTGGCCGGTGAGCGCCTGCAGCTCCTCGTCCGACAGGCCGAACAGCGGGTCGGTGATGTCGCCGTCGAGCACCCCGCAGCGGGCGCGGACGAAGGCCTCGGCCTCGGCGTCCCCGCGGTGATCACGGAGCGGCTGGAAGGGCTCGCTCCGGACGACCTTCTCCACGAACCGGGCCTCGGCGCTGGTCGCCGATCCCCGCCGCACCAGGACCCAGACCCGCCCCAGCACCTCCCCGTAGCGGTGGAGGAGCATCGAGAGGGTCACCTTGCCCAGGAATCCGGTGCTGCCGGTCAGCAGGATCTTCTTGCCGGCGAGGGCGCGGGAAACGGAGAGCACAGGCGATTCCATGGGTTCTCTGGGACAGTCACTATCACCAGCGGCGGCCCTCGGGTGAAGCCCGGAGCGCCGCGGCGCGTCGGCAGAGGACGCGGGGGACCGCTGTCCGACACCCCCCCGGACGGCCCGGGGGAGACGGATTGCCCGTCGCCGGCGGCCCGGGGCGGGCTATCACCCCCCGGACCCGATGCCCGTCCTCCGGTTTTCCCGCCTCGTGCTCGTCGCCTTCCTGCTGGCCGCCTCCTTCGCCCTGGCCGCGCCCCCGAAGGGGCAAACCCCGGCTGCCGACCGGACGGCCCTGCCTGGCTGGAGCGAGCAGATCCGGATCCGCGAGGAGTGGCTCACGCGCCGCCACGCGCTGCTGCTGGACATGATGCGGCGGCACGGGGTGGCGATGTGGATCGTGGTGAACGAGGAGTTCCATGACGACCCGCTCACCCCGGTCATCGCCCCGCCGCGCCCGTACGCCGGCAACCGCGATCTCTTCGTCTTCGTCGACGCCGGCGCCGACGGTCTGAAGCGACACGCCGTCACCGGATTCTGGGAGGAGTCGCTGTCGCGGTACTTCGAGACCGACCGCGACCCCAAACCCTGGGCCGAGGGGATGAAGGCGCTCTGGGAGAAGTACCGGCCGAAGACCATCGCCCTCTCCATCGACGGGCGGCGGGGCGTGACCCGCAGCCTGACCCGCTCGACCTACGACGCGCTGGCCGAGGCGATGGGCCCGGAGGCGAAGGCGCGCTTCGTCCCGGCCGAGCCGCTGATCGAGGAGGTCTCCGACACCCGGCTGCCCGAGGAGGCGCCCACCTATCGGCGGATGGTGGAGCTCACCGCGTCACTGGCCCGCCGCGCGCTCTCCTCCGAGGTCATCCGGCCGGGGAAGACCCGGGTGGGCGACGTGCGTCGCTGGCTGTTCGATCGCGCCTGGGACCTCGGGGTGAGCCTCTGGTTCCAGCCCGACCTCCGCGTGCAGCGCAAGGGCAAGGCGCCGGAGACGTCGCGCGGGTTCCTGGCCATCGCCGAGGAGGACCTGGTCATCGAGCGGGGCGACCTGGTCCACCTCGACTTCGGGTTCAGCTTCGTGGGGCTGAGCACCGACTTCCAGCGCATGGCGTACGTGCTCCGCGAGGGCGAGCAGGCGGCGCCGGCCGGACTCGAGGCGGCGCTGGCCAACACCCGCGTGCTCCAGGATGCCCTCATGCGCGAGGAGGCGCGTCCGGGGCGGCTGTCGGCCGACGTCTACGACGGGACGATGGCGCGGATGAAGGCGCTGGGCATCACCGCCCAGATCTACTCGCACCCGCTCGGGTTCCAGGGGCACG
>JADGQZ010000247.1 GCA_017881345.1 Myxococcaceae bacterium
CGAGCACCGCGGCCAGGGCGCCCTGGGCCAGCAGGCTGGTGGAGGCGTGTGCCGGCGGGGATCGACCCGCGCGAGGGCCCGGAAGAACACCCCGTCCTGGGCCATGGGCAGGTAGATGCGCGCGCAGCAGAGCACGTTGGCCGCGAGGCAACCGAACATCGAGAGCAGGATGACCACCGCGACGGCCCGGGCCGCGCCCGGCCCGAGGAGCGCAACCGCCGCGCTCTCACCGACGCGCGAGGCCCGCCCGAGCTCGATGGGGTCGAGCGCCCGCACGTAGACCCAGTTGATGGCCAGATAGAGCGCGGTGACCACGGCCACTCCCCCGACCAGCCCGCGAGGCAGATTGCGCTCCGGCCGCCGCATCTCGCCGGCGGAGAAGGTGAGGACGTACCAGCCGTCGTACGTCCAGAGCACGGCCACCATGCCCAGCCCGAGCCCCACGCCCAGGCTGCCCGGGGGAACGGAAGCCCACCACGCCGGAGCGCTGGCCATCGGGACGATGAGCCCGATTGCGGTCAGCGCGGCCAGGGCGGCGACCTTGAGCACGGTGGCGGCGTTCTGGACCAGGGCCCCCTCGCGCACGCCGAGCCAGTTGACGCCGGTGAGAAGCACGATGGCCAGGGCGCCGGCGAGCTGCGGGCCGTGGACCGTCCAGCGATGTGCTCCCGATCCCAGGGAGAGGATCTCGCTGTCGGCGGAGAAGACAGGGAGAAAGCCGCCGAGGTACTCGCCGAAGCCGACCGCGATGGCGGCGATTCCCCCGGTCATGATCACCAGGAACGAGGTCCATCCGAAGAGAAAGCCCCACAGCGGGCCGTAGGCTTCCTTGAGGAAGTGGTACTGGCCCCCGGCGCGCGGGAACATCGCGCCGAGCTCGGAGTACGCCAGCGCCCCGGCCATCGCGTAGAGCCCCCCCGCGACCCAGAGCAAGAGGATGAGCGCGGGCTGCGGAAGCCGCCTGGCGATGTCTCCGGTGGTGAGGAAGATGCCGCTGCCCACGGTGGCGCCTATGGTGATCAGCGCTCCGTCCCAGGCGCCGAGCGAGCGGACCAGCGCGGGACCTCTCCCGGCGGTCTCCTCGTCCGGAGCCGGGGAGGTGGTGAGGGTCACGGCCGGCCATCCTGCCACAGCGCTCGGCGCTGCTCGCCGTTTGAGGGCCGGGCGCACGGCGGGTTAAGCCTGGCCCGTGGATTCTCTGCGGGAGCTCCTGGCGCCGTTCGATCCCAGCCTTCCGCTGGCGCGTGCCCACTCGATCCCCTCGGCCTGGTACCGCGACCCGCGTCTCGAGGCCCTCGAGCGCCGTCGCGTCCTCGGCGACACCTGGCAGCTGGTGGGACGGGCAGACCAGCTCTCCGGGCCGGGGAACTTCGTCACGGTGGAGGTCGCGGGCGAGCCGCTCGTCGTCCTGCGCGACGAGCGGGGCGCGCTCCGGGCCTTCTTCAACGTCTGTCGTCACCGCGCCGCCTGCGTGGTGGGGGAAGCCCAGGGAACCGCGCGCCGCCTCCGTTGCCCGTACCACGGCTGGACCTACGACCTTCGCGGTCAGCTCCTCGGGGCGCCGGAGTTCGACGGGGTCGAGGAGTTCCGCCGCGAGGACCACGGACTCGTCCCGGTGGCGGTCGACCGCTGGGGCCCGCTGATCTTCGTGCACCTGGGAGCCTCGCCGCCTCCTCTGCAGCAATGGCTCGAGCCGCTCCCCACGCAGCTCCAGGGACTCGAGGAGCTGCGTTTCTTCGAGCGAAGGGAGTACGTCCTCGCCTGCAACTGGAAGGTCTTCGTCGACAACTATCTCGACGGGGGCTACCACGTGAACTCGGTCCACCCGGCGCTGGGGAGCGTGCTGCAGTACTCGGATTACCGGACGGAGTGCTTTGCCCAGACCAGCCTCCAGTCGAGCCCCCTTCGCTCCGCGGAGCCCGACGCCGTGGATGCGTCCGCCTCGGCCACCCGCAAGGGCGACCTCGCTCGGTACGCCTGGGCGTTCCCCAACGTGATGGTGAACCTCTACGCCGGAGTGATGGACACCAACGTGGTGTTCCCGCTCGGTCCGGAGCGCTGTCGGGTGGTGATCGACTTCTACTTCGCGCAGCTCGACGGCGCCGAGGCGCAAGCGTTCGCCGCCCGAAGCGTCGAGCTGGGCCACCGCATCCAGCTCGAGGACGTGGGGATCTGCGAGCAAGTGCAGCGCGGGCTCGGCAGCCGCTCGTACTCCACCGGGCGGTTCAGCGTCCGCCGCGAAGTGGCCGTCCACCACTTCCACCAGCTGCTCGCCGCACGCCTGCAGAGCCCTGGCTAGGAGGCGTGGCTCAGCGCGCCGGGGCGCTGTCCATGGCCTCGGCGACCAGCTCGGCCACGTCCTTCACCACGATGCTCTCGCGCCCGGTGTCGTTCGCCGCGTCGCGGAGCATCGTGCTGCAGAACGGACAGGCCACCGCGACGGTGCCCTCGCCAGGGCCGGTGTAATCGCCCACCTTGCCCGGCCGATCCTTGTCGGTCGCCGAGGGGAACGGCACCCGGGGGTCCCGGGCGTGGGCCAGGGTCAGCGCCACCTCGTTCATCCGGTTGTGGTTGATGCGCGTGCCGATGTGCTCCTCCATCCACATCCGCCCGCCGCCCGCGCCACAGCAGAACGACTCTCGCTTGCTCCGCTGCATCTCGACGATCTGGAGGCCGGGGATGGCTGCCAGTGCCTGCCGGGGCGCGTCGTACACCCCGTTGTGCCGGCCCAGGTAGCAGGGGTCATGGTAGGTCAGCGTCGCGTCCATCACCCGTGACAGCTTGATCCGTTTGTCACGGATGAGCTCGCTGATCAGCTCGGTGTGGCTGATGACCCGGTAATCCCCGCCGAACGCCGGGTACTCGTTCTTGATGGTGTTGAAGCAGTGCGGGCACTGGGTGATGACCGCCTTCACACCCAGCCCGTTGAATGCCTCGACGTTGTTCCTGGCGAGCGTCTGGTACAGGTACTCGTTGCCCAGCCGCCGGGCGGAGTCCCCGTTGCACATCTCCTGCTTCGCCAGCGTGGCGAACGAGACGTTGGCCTCGCGGAGGATCCGCACCAGTGCCCGGCTGACCTTCTTCTGGCGGTCGTCGTAGCTGCCCGCGCAGCCGACGAAGAACAGATACTCGTACTTTCCCGGCCCGTCCCAGACCGGGAGCGCGAGGTCCTCGGCCCACTCGTCGCGCCGGTCCTGGCCCACTCCCCAGGGATTGCCCTGCCGCTCCATGCCCTCGAAGACCCGCTGGATCTCGGGGGGGAAGACCGCCTCGACCTGCACCTGATAGCGGCGGATGTCGATGAGCCGCGGCACGTTCTCGATGAACACCGGGCAGGCGCGCTCGCACCAACCACACGTCGTGCAGGCCCAGACCGTCTCCGCCTTGAGCGCGCTCCCGATGATCGGCGGCAGCTCGGCGTCCGTTCCCGGGGCGAGATGGTCGTTCGCCACCTGCGCCTGGTGGTCCCAGATCCAGTGCTTGAGATCCTGGTTCACCCCCTTGTGGGTCAGCGGCTTACCGGTGATGTACGTCGGGCAGTGCGTCTGGCAGCGGCCGCACTCGGTGCAGCTGTAGAGGTCCAGCCCGTTCTTCCAGGTCAGGTCCCGGACGGTGCGGGTGCCGAACTGCTCGGCTTCCAGGTTCGGGGTGGGGAGCGCCTTGCTCCCGCCGAGCCTCTGGAAGAACACGTTCGGCAGCGCGGTGATGACGTGGAAGTGCTTCCCCAGCGGGAGGAAGTTCAGGAAGGCGAGGATGATCGTCAGGTGCGTCCAGAACATCGCCCCGCCGAGGGCCCACACCACGCCCCGCGGCAGCGGTGCGAGGAGCAGCGCGACCACCGACGTCACCGGCTCCCAGGGAGTGAAGCCGTGCCCCTGGAGCACGAGATGCGACGCGCCGAAGGTGTACTCGCTCACCATCAGCGCGGCGATGAAGCCGAGGATGAGGTACGCCTCCCAGGAGCGGGTGAGCCGGTCCGGCTTCACCTTGGCCCGGAGCCAGACGAAGTAGGCCACGCCCACCAGCGCGCCGAGCGCCACCAGGTCCTTCGCCAGCAGGTACAGGTCGAAGACCGCCGCGGCGGACGGGTGCGTGGCCCAGAACGGGTCGTTGGGGGTGGAGAGCGCCTCGAGGAGCGTCTCCGAGAACCCCATCGCGAACAGCATCACGGTCCGCAGCGCGAGGACGACGAACGCCGCGAAGATGAGGACGTGGGCCAGGCCTGCTGTCCGCTCCTCGGGATCCACCATGCGCTTCTGGCCGAGGCCGAAGCGGAGCAGCGCGCGGGTGCGCTCGGCGAGGCGATCGAGCCGGTTCTCGCCCTTCATGGCGAGGAGGACCGCGGCGCGGCCGTAGATGACGTAGATGAAGACGGAGAGCCCGACGAAGACCAGCAGGCTGGCGATGACCGGATTCATGGGAACCTGACTCGAGAATCAACCTAGGGGAGAGTCGCTCGATCCGGCAACGCCGGCGGTTGAAGCAACGCTTCTGGGGCCATCGAGGAGAAGCAGCGGCTTGAACCCCGCCGCGTCGCAGGAGGCGAGCACGTAGCGGACGCCGCCGTGCTCCCCCTGGAACCCCGCGGCGAACCCGGCCTCACCGTGCAGGTGGCCGTAGACGCACGTCACGGGCTGGAAGGCCTCGATCAGGGTCGAGAAGACGGTGGGCTTCTGGTTCGCGTAGAGCGGGGGGAAGTGCACCGCGACCACCCGGGTCAGCCCAGGCGTGGTGAGCAGCGTCTTCCGGGCGGCGTCGAGTGACAGCGCCAGCCGCCTGGCCTCACGCGCGACGAGGTCGACGTCCACCTGCTCGTCCCCCATCTCCCCGCCCGGCAGCGCAGGAGCCTCCGCGGCGGTCCAGAGGCGCGAGCCGGCGATGAGGTACGGCCCCAGTGTCACCGCCGAGTTCTGCAGGAAGCCGACGATGGACCGGTATTGGGCGAACAGCGCGCGCAGCTTGGCGGACGAATCGCCCCACCAGAAGTCGTGGTTCCCCCGGAGCAGGACCTTCTGGCCCGGGCGCGCATCGAGCCAGGCGAGGTCGTCCGCTACCTCGGTCGGCTTGGTCGCCCAGGAGATGTCCCCGGCGACGATGACCCCGTCCTCGGCGGTGACCGTCCGGTCCCAGGCCTCGGCGAGCGGCCCCGGATGTCCGATCCACCCGAAGCGGTCCATCGTCTTGCCGCGCGTGGACGGTAGGTGCGTGTCTCCGATGGCGAACAGACGCATGGTGGCGGGCGAACCCTAGGCTGGGAGCGCCCGGTACCCAAGTCATCACGGGCCTCAAAGGGATGGCGACGGTCAGTGCGGCTCCGCGGTGCCGCTTGCGCCTGCCGGGCCATTGGCGCAGACCCCGGTAGCGCATGGCCCAGCTCGACGCCGAGCGCCGCCGCGTCCTCGCCGTCCTTCGCCGGCACGGCTGGAACGCGACCTCCTTCCAGGTGCTCGAGCCGGGGTTTCGCTACTGGTTCGCCGACGAGGACGCCGCCGTCGCCTACGTCGATACCGGGCGGGCGTGGGTGGCCGCGGGCGCTCCGCTCACCGCGCGGGAGCGGCTCGCCGAGATCGCCGAGGGCTTCCATCGCCGGGCGCAAGCCGCCGGTCGACGCGTCGCCTTCTTCGGGGTGGAGCAGCGGATGATCGAGGCGCTGCCCTGGCCGTCGCTCCTCATCGGCGAGCAGCCCGAGTGGGACGCCGACGCCTGGCCCGACACGCTCCGGGTGAGCAGCAGCCTCCGCGAGCAGCTCCGCCGGGCGCGAGCCAAGGGTGTCACCGTCCGCACCGCCGGGTCTTCCGAGCTCGGCTCCTCCTCGGCGCCGCTCCGGCGCGCGCTCGAGGACCTGGCCGGTGCCTGGCTGCGCCGGCACGAGATGGCGCCCATGGGGTTCCTGGTGCAGGTGGATCCACTCACCCTGCTCGAGGAGCACCGGGTGTACCTCGCCGAGCAGTCCGGGCGCGTCGTCGCGTTCCTCAGCGCAGCGCCCATCTTCACCCGCCCCGGCTGGCTGCTGCAGAACCTCATCCGGGCGCCGGGAGCACCCAACGGCACCACCGAGCTCCTGGTGGACCACGCGATGCGGTCCGCCGAGGCCGAGGGGGAGGGCGACGGCTCACCGATGGTGACCCTGGGGCTGGCGCCGCTCGCTGGACAGGTGGTCCCGGCGCTCCGCCTCGCGCGCTCGGCCGGCTCGGTGCTGTTCGACTTCGAGGGGCTCCGCGCGTTCAAGGCCCGCCTCCGGCCCACGCGGTGGCGGCCCATCCACCTCGTCTACCCGGAGGGCCAGGGCGCCGTCCGGACAGTTCGTGACGTGCTGGAGGCGTTCGCCCGCGGGCACCTGTTCGGCTTCGGCCTCCGGAGCCTCCTCCGCGGCCCAACCATCGTCGTCCGCGTCCTCGCCGCGATGCTCGTGCCGTGGACGGTGCTCCTCGCGGTGACGGACGGCTGGCACTTCCCCGCGCCCTGGGTGCGCTGGGCGTGGGTGGCCTTCGACGTGGTGCTCGCCGCGGCGCTGTTCCGGCTGGCCGTGCGCTGGAGCGACCGCCTCTCGCGGTGGGTGGTCGCGGCCGTCGGTGCCGACGCGGTGGTCACGCTCGGAGAGGTCCTCGCCTGGAACGTCCCACGCCTCCGGGGGGTGAGGGATGGGCTCGTCTCGCTGGTGGCCGTCGCCGCGCCGTCCCTGGCCTTCGTCATCCTCTGGCGAGCGCGCGTGCGGCGACGCGCTCCGCCCTGATCCTCGGCCGGTGGGCGCCCACGCCGGCGTGCGCCATGACGTCCGCCGCGTGCCGGAGCGAGTCCGAGGCCCGGATGGTAATCGCCGGCCTGTCAGCCACGGCTGCGAGCCCGGACCCGGCCGACGTGGGCGCGCGTCCTCCGCCGTGCGGTGCCGGCCTCCCCCTCGAAGAACATGGGTGCGGGCGCGCCCTCGTCGATGCCCATCCCGTGCACCACGTGCTCCAGGAGCCGCTCGAGCTCCTTCCGCTCCGTGGCGCTCAGCTGCTCCAGCGCCGCGATGAGGTCCACCTGGGGCGACCGCGGGGCACCCGCGACGAGGCGCTTGCCCGAGGCCGAGAGCCGCAGGGTCGTCCGCCGGGCGTCGTCCGGTGCGGTTGCCCGCACGACCAGGCCGCGCTCGGCGAGCCGCTGCACCACCACCGACACCGAGCTCGCATCGGTCAGCGTCCGCCCCGCCAGCTCGGCCATCGAGCTGACCGGTCCCTCGGCGAGGCGCTGGAGGACGAAGAGCTGGGCGGCGCTGAGGCCGAGGCGGGACTCGGCGGCGCGGTCGGCGAGCCGGAGCGCCCGGACCAGCCGCCTCAGGGCCCGGAGGGTTCCGGCGGAGGACGGGGAGACTTCCATGGGTTCCCAAGTACTAACGCCGGAGCCGGCTCGCGCCAGCCCCCGCTTCCGGTCGGTCGAGATGTCAGCTGTCCTGCAGTCGTCCAGCCGGCGTCAGTGGACGAGCCGCTCGAGCGCAGGGGTTCGGGCCCGCTCCAGCTTGCCCACGCAGGCGAGAAGCAGGTCGCGGTACTCGGTCGTCTCGCGCAGGCCGGAGATCATCCAGCGGTTGGCGATGACCAGGGTCGGCACGCGCCGGACCCCCCGCCCCCGCGCCAGCCGGTACTCCTCGCGGATCAGCCGCCGGGTCTGCGACGAGCCGAAGGCGGCGGAGAAGCGGTTCATCTGCAGCCCGGCGCGCTCGGCGAGCTCGAAGACGACGTCGGGACGGGTGACGTTCAGGCCCTGCTCGAGCGCCGCCCTGCGGAGACTGGTCTGCAGCTCGAGCCGGGCAGCCTCTCCCTGGAGGCGCGCCGCCTCGAGCGCCGCGAGCGGCTCGATGGTCGAGCGCGGTGGATCTCCCGAGGTCCACAGGTCTGCGCGGAGCGGCAGCGCCTCACGCTCGCCGGCCGCCGCCTCGAGGTCGCGCACGGCGCGGGCGATCTCGTCCTCGGTCGGCAGCGACTCCATCGGACGCAGCGGATACGGACGGGGAACGAAGCGCAGCAGGTCGCCGAGCTCGCGCTGCAGCGCCGTCAGGCGCAGCTCGGTGAGCCACGACCAAGGGCAGAGCACGTCCTGGTACACCAGCACCTGACTCTGCTTGGAGGAGCGGCTCATGCGTTGGGCGGGACGGAGCCGAACTGTAGAGAACGTGGCCGATGGACGACAACGGTGTCGTTCACGCCCCGTCGCAAAGCGTCCAGGCTGCCCCGCAATCCGTGCAGCTGGCGACGTCACGCCCACACGAGGACTGAACTCCACGCTTGCCTGGACGGCAGGCTCAGAGCGCTCGCCGCGACAGGCCGTCCCGCGCACCTGCCAGCACGAGCGCGCGGTCGACGATGGCACCTGCCGCGTCGAGCCCGGTCGCACGCTCCAGACCCTCGAATCCCGGGCTGGAGTTCACCTCGAGGAGGGTCGGACCGGCCTGGGTCTCGAGCAGGTCCACTCCGGCCACCTCGAGGCCGACCACCGCGGTGGCGCGGAGCGCTGCGTCGACGTACGCCGGCTCGAGGGTGATCGGCTTTCCCCGTCCGCCGCGGTGGAGGTTGCTGCGGAACTCACCCCGCTTCGCTCGGCGTCGCATCGCACCCACCACCTGCCCGCCGACGACCAGCGCGCGGACGTCACGCCCGCGTGACTCGGCCACGAACTCCTGGAGGACGAACTCCTGGCCGAGGCCCTGGAAGGTTTCGAGGATTCCCTGGAGCTCCGGGATCGTGGAGGCGAGCATGACCCCCACGCCCTGGGTCCCGCGCAGGAGCTTGACGATGGCCGGCAGCCCGCCGACCTCGTCCACCAGCCGCGGCACGTTGCTCGCATCACGCGCCATCACAGTCCGAGGGATGCGGAGTCCCGAGCGCGCGAGCAGCTGCAGGCAGCGCAGCTTGTCCCGGCTGCGGGCAATTGCCTGCGCGCCGTTGACCACCGGAACCCCCATCATCTCCAGCTGCTCCACCACCGCCAGGCCGTATCCGGTGATGGATGCCCCGATGCGGGGGATGACCACGTCCAGCCCCCGCAGCTCCACGCCGCGGAACACCATCCGCGGGGCGCCGGAGGCGAGCACCAGGTTGCACCGGAGGGTGTCGAGGACCAGCGGGCGGTGCCCCCGGGCGCGAATCGCCTCGACCAGCCTCCTCGTGGAGTAGAGCGAGCGCTTCCGGCTGAGGATGGCCACCAGCCGGCGTTCGGCGGGCTCGGCCCTCCGGGGCGCGCGGCGGACCCGCGCCTTGGGTCGCTGTTTGCTCGGGGCCACGGCGGGGCCGGGGACGCTAGCACCGCCACGGGGCCGTTTGCGCGAAGGCACGGAGGGTGCTAGCCGAGCGGACCTTCCTCCCCCTCCGTTATGTCCGACGCCTCGGGCGACAGCCGCTGGAAGCAGACCCTCAACCTGCCCCGCACCGACTTCCCCATGAAGGGGAACCTCACCCAGCTCGAGCCACGGATCCTCGCTCGCTGGGAAGGCGAGGAGACGTACCGGGCGTTGCTCGCGAAGAACGCCGAGTCGCCCCGCTTCGTGTTCCTGGACGGGCCGCCCTACGCCAATGGCGAGCTGCACGCGGGCCACGCGCTGAACCACGTGCTCAAGGACATCGTGGTGAAGTCCCGGAGCATGGCCGGGCTGCTCTGCGCCTTCCGGCCGGGCTGGGACTGCCACGGGCTCCCCATCGAGCAGGCGGTGGAGAAGCGGCTGCGCGAGCGCAAGGTGGATCGGCGCGCGCTCTCGCGTGACGCCTTCCTCGAGGCCTGCCGTGCCTACGCCCTCGAGTACATCGGGATCCAGGCCGCGGTCCGCAAGCGCATGGGCAACTTCGCCCTGTGGGACGAGGCCTACCGCACGCTCGACTTCCCCTACGAGGCCCAGGAGCTCCGGGAGCTGGCGCGGATCGCCCGCCGGGGGCTCCTCTACCGTCGCAAGAAGGCGGTGTACTGGTGCATCACCGACCAGACCGCGCTCGCCGAGGCGGAGGTCGAGTACGAGGAACACCGGAGCCCATCGGTCTACGTCGCGTTCCGGGCCGAGGCGGGGACCCCGGGGCTGCTCCCGGAGCGCCGCCCGGAGTCGCTCGCCGAGGCGTTTCCCGCCCTGCACGGCAAGGCGGTGGACCTGGTCATCTGGACCACCACCCCGTGGACGCTGCCAGCCAACCTGGCGGTCGCGGTGCATCCCGGGCTCGAGTACGTCTTCTACGACCTCGGGCCGCGGGTGGTGGTCGTCGCCAAGGATCTGCTCTCGCGGGTGCTCGGGGAGATCGCCCCGGACCAGCTCGCGGTGAAGACGCTGGCCGCGGCGGGCGGCGAGGTCTCCGCCGCAGCGCTGGTCGAGCCCCGGCGCATCCTTGGCTACGCCACCGGCAAGGACCTGGAGGGCTTTGCCTACCGTCATCCCTTCGCCGACCGGCAGGGAGTGGTGGTCCTCGCCGAGCACGTGACGCTCGAGCAGGGCACGGGCCTGGTGCACACCGCGCCTGGACACGGGCAGGAGGACTACGAGGTGGGCCTCCAGTACGGCCTGGACATCTACAACCCGGTTCGCGCCGACGGCCGCTACGACGAGACGGTGCAGCCGGCCGAGCTGCGC
>JADGQZ010000248.1 GCA_017881345.1 Myxococcaceae bacterium
CAGCCACGGATCCACGGCCCCGAACTTCTGCGGATTAAGCGGCAGCAAGTGCTGGAGCCGGAGGATGGCGTAGGTCACCAGCAGGCTGATCACGCTGAACCCGAGCACCGAGCCGGCGTAACGCACCCAGGTCTGCTCGGCTGCGGGGTCGACGCCGGAGAGCCGGAAGAGGAACCGCTCGACCGGGCCCAGGAGTCGGGGCAACGGCCGGCGCTCACCGTCGAACACCCGGGCCATGTAGATCCCGAGTGGCTTGGTGGTGAGCAGGACGAGGGCGGAGAACAGGGCGAGCTGACCCCAGGCGACGGCGGTCATGAGGGGCCTCAGAAGCGTTCGGCGCGCACCAGCGCGAAGACGAGGTAGGCGGTGAGAAGCAGCGCCACGGCGCTGCCCAGGATGTCTTCGACGTTCATTTCGGGCGGTCCTCCATCAGGCGGTCGCAGCCGAGGACGTAGGCCCAGCTGACGGCGAAGAAGACGAAGGAAACAAGGACGAAGACGAGGTCTGCCATCGGGACTCCTAGAACGCGGCGACGACGCCGAGGACGATCAACACCTGGTCCTGCACCTTCGACGGCAGCCCGTCGGGCAGAGTCGGCGACGCGCCGAAGACGTGGGCGGTGGAGTGGTCGTAGCGGCCCTCGAGCTTGAGCATGAGGACCTGCCAGGGGCGGAACTCGACGGTGACCGTGCCCTCCAAGAGGGTCTGGGGTGTGCCGGTCATGAAGCCCTCCGGATCGCGGTAGACCTCGGCTCTCACCGCCGCCGCCCAGTGGGGTGAGATCTGCCGCCGGTAGTAGGCGGCGGCGCCGAACCAGGCGTCGGCGGGAGCCTGGGGCTGCTGCTGCAGGCCGAAGTCGACTGCCAGCGCCACCTGGTTCGCCCAGCCGATCTGCAGCGTCCAGACGAGGTCGACGAAGTAGCGCCAGTCGTGGTCGTCGTCGCTCAGCTCTGGGCCGAGGAAGGTGTTGAAGAGGAGCGTGCTCGGCCCGGCCTTCCACGCGATCTGCGTGCCGAACGACTTGCCGTTGTTGTTGTCACCGATCCGCTGCCAGCCGTTGAGCACCTGGATCTGCGCCGACCAGGCGTCATCGAAGGCGTAGGTCGCCTTGATCCCGGTCTGGTAGTAGGGCGAGTAGTCGCCCATCCAGGACCGGGTGTAGTTCCAGTCGGTCTGGCTGGCGAAGCCCTCGAATCCGATGTGGCTCGGGTAGATGCCGCCCTCGAGCTCCAGCCCCCGGCCGACCGGGATGCGCGCCGAGATCGACGCCTGCTGGACGTAGCGCCAGACCTGCGGCCCGGCGGCCGGACCGACGACCTCGCTCTCATGCTCGACGTCGGTGCCGGTGCCCGCCACCAGCCAGAGGTGAAAGCCCACCGGCTCGGGCGCCTTCTGAACCTCGAGCGAGGCGAGGTTGAGCGAGAACTCGTTGGCCCGCTTGGCGGTGGTTCCCGTCCCGGGGAGAAAGTTCCCGTGGTCCGGCGGGCCGTTGAAGTTCGCATCGACGTAGACGTCGACCGCTCCGTGCAGCTCGATGCCGCCCGGCAGCTCGACCGCCCTGGCGATGGACGGCGCGCCGGTGCCGGCGACCAACGACAGGATGGAGAGGCGGGTGAACACGTCGCGCATGGTCAGAGCACGAAGCGCGCCACCCCGCGTCATGGGGCGCGAGCCCGCATCTGGTCTCGAAGCTCCTTGCATCCTGCAGCGGATCGGGCCCTGAGGCCGTGCAGGTTGCAGGGCCGACTCTGTACCCCCGAGGGACACGGGGTTGCGGTTCTACTGCGTGCCTCTGCGGGGTGTCGGGAAACCAGTCATTGCCTCGATCAGACACGGGCGCCCGTCACACGTCCGCTGTGACGCCCGGGGGCCGGTTCAGGACCTGAGGAACCTGACGTCGATCCGTGCGCATCGGCCGGGTGTCCGCCCTGGCCGGCACGGACGATGCTTCCGCGAGGCGCCCATGCAGTTCACGGAGGCATCGAGCGACATCTTGACCGAGGCGGCCGCGGTGCTCGGCGCGAGCTCGAGGCGGGAGGCCCGGCGAATCGCGCGCGCGGAGCTCCGCGCCGCTCGATACTGCGTCAGCTGCCGCTGGTTTCTGCTCCACGCCCCTCGGGTGACTTCGATGGCGAGCCCGCGCGCAGTCGTGGACCAGCTCGACCCCTGGGAGCGCGACGAACACATCCTGCGGCTCGCGGCTGCGTGGATCCTTCTCCAGGGGATCTGACGGCCGGCACGGCCGCTGCAATCCCTTGCCCACATGAGGCCTCTATTTCGAGTCGTCTCGCTGTCCCTCCTCGGGCTGGTGACCCTCGTCCGGCCGGCGCACGCGGACGAGCCCGGTACCGCCGCTCCCTCCGCGCCCCCATCGACCGATGCCACGCCGGCCGAGCCATTTGCCTTCGCCGACTTCACCTGGCTCACCGGCAACTCGAGAACCACCGAGTCCCCGCTGTCGAACTCCGTCTTCACCTTCGAGTTCCGCGCCGACACCAGCTTCACCTACGACTTCGCTAACCCGAGCGACGACACGATCGGCGGCTCGAGCGAGATCTTCCGCCACAACGAGGTGCAGCTGACCCAGCTCGGCGTGGGAGGGGACCTGCACTGGAAGAACGTGCGAGGCCGGCTGATGACCCAGTTCGGTCTCTATTCGCAGACCACGCCCCGCAACGATGCGAGCCCGGCCCGCGGCCAGTGGCAGCTCGCCGATGCGTTTCGCTACATCTCCGAGGCCTACGGCGGATACCACTTCGACGTGCTCTACGGGATCAACGTCGACGCGGGCATCTTCATGTCGTACGTCGGCCTCTTCAGCTACTACCAGTTCGACAACTGGGCCTATCAACCCTCGTACGTGTCGTCGAACACGCCGTGGTTCTTCAACGGAATCCGGATCCAGATCTTCACCAGCGACAAGCTGAAGATCGAGCCGTGGATCGTCAACGGCTGGCAGTCGTACGGCAAGTTCAACAGCGCGCCCGGGCTCGGGCTTCAGATCCTCTGGCGGCCCACCGGCTCGTTCGTGTTCATCGGCAACCAGTACTGGGGAACGGACACGCTTGGGGTTCCGGATCGGTTCCGGATCCACACCGACGACAGCATCCAGGTGAAGTACCTGGAAGATCAGGCCTCGTTCCTCAGCATGGCGGCCTTCACCCTCACCATCGACGCCGGCTGCGAGTGGGGGGGCGGGGTGTCGTGCTTCGGCTCGTCGACCGCACCGGCGCAGTACTTTCTCGGCGCGATGGCCTACAACCGCCTCTGGTTTTATCACAATCTGTTCGCGCTGACGTTCGGCATCGGGGGCATCCTGAACCCCGGTCGGTACCTGGTGCTCCTCCCGCCGATCAACGGCGCCACGGCCGCGTCGGGGACGCCTTTCTTCCCCGAGTCGCCGGGGACCGATTTCAAGGCCTGGGATACATCCCTCACCTTCGACTGGATGCCGGTGCAGTTCGTCACCTTCCGGGTCGAGTACGTTCACCGGCAGGCGAACGTGAACTACTTCTCGGGATCGGGAGGCATCACCCCTCCGGGCGGGAACTCCGGGCCGCCGGGCTCGGACGTTCCCGGATTCACGCCCGACCTGCGCCACTTCGAGAACCGCGTCACGGCTGCCCTGCTGGTGAAGATCTGACATTCACGCCCGAGTTGTCATGGCAAGCGGCCCGCACGCTCGTTCCTCCTGGATCTCGCGCAACCCCTCGCGGGTGATCGACCTGCTCCGCTCCCTGGTCCTGGTCCTGAGCGGGATCGTCGTCGTCGCCGTGTGGGGATGGCTCCGGAACGCAGACTCCCGGGCGCTGGCGAGCATGGACCCGGACCTGCGCCGCGACCTGTTCCAGCGGAGCCGTGCCGAGGCGGAAGTGCTGTGCACCCGCCCCGAGCTCGCCGAGGAGTGTCGGACCCGGCTCGAGTTCCTCGAGCGCTTCCCGGAGTGCGATGCGAGCTGCCGGAATCTCGTGGTCCGTCGGCTCCACCGGCCGAGCCGCTGAGCCGTGCGCCGGCGTTCGCGGGGCACGAGCGGCGCGCTCTCCGGCCTCAGTCCAGGTGCGGCCCGACGTAGCGCGAGTCGGGACGGATCAGCCGCCCCGTCCGCCGCTGCTCGTCCACGTGCGCCAGCCATCCCGCGACCCGCCCGCAGGCGAAGAGCGGGCTGAACGCCTCGCGGGGGAGCCCGGCCGCGTCCAGCAGGACGGCGGTGTAGAACTCGACGTTCACCCGGAGCGCACGGTCGGGATGACGCCGGCGAAGGATGTCCTCGGCGGCGTGCTCGACGGCCCGCGCGAGCACCAGCCGCGGAGTGCGGTGGCCCTCCTGTTCCAGGCGCTCCACCGCGCGCTCGAGCACCGCGGCACGTGGATCCCGGGTCCGGTAGATGCGATGTCCCATCCCCATGATGCGCCGACCGGCGAGCAGCTCCCGCTCGAGCCAGTCAACCGCCCCGTCCGGCTTCCCGATGGCATCGAGCATGTCCAGCACCGGGCCGGGCGCACCGCCATGTAGGGGGCCCTTGAGCGCTCCGAGCGCCCCCACCACGGCAGAGACCGCATCCGAGCCGGTCGAGGCAATGACCCGCGCAGTGAAGGTGGAAGCGTTCATGCCGTGGTCGCTGACGGTGACCAGGTAGCTCTCGAGCGCGGCCGCGCGATGCGTGGTGGCCTTGCCCCGGAGCATGCGAACGAGATCCTCGGCATGGCCGGCTCCGGGGTCGGGCTGGAGCGGCTCGAGGCCCTCGCGGAGCCGCGACCAGGCTGCGGTGAACACCGCGAACGCCGCGGTGAGCCGGACGCCGAGGTCCCAGGCGGTTCCCTCGGCGGCGAGCTGCCCCACTGCGCCCCGGAGCGCGTCCATCCCGTCGGCTGCGTGGAGCGCCCGGCCGAGATCGGCGATTCGCCCGAAGGCCCACGCCCGCTCCCGACCGAGCGCCGCGCGCAGCTCGAGGGTCGAGGTGGCGCCAGGGACCCCGGCCCAGAGCTCGCGGCAGAGCGCCTCGAAGGACAGGTGGCCCGAGAGCCGCTCGACGTCGTGGCCGGCGATGACCAGCCGCCCCCGCTCTCCGTCCACCTCCGAGAGCGCAGTGTCCGCGACCACCACGCCTTCCAGCCCCGATGCTGCCGACTGCGCCATGACGTGAACCTCCGGTCGCGCTGACATAGCGTCGCCGTCACATGGATCCATCTGGATTCGACAATCCACCTGACATGCTCGCCGACGCCGGTCTGGCCGCGCGCATCCTCGGGGTGAAGGTGGCCACGCTCTACTCGTACGCCAGCCGGGGCCGGGTCCGGGCGTTTCCCTCCGGACGGCACCGCGAGAAGCGCTACCTGCGCACGGACCTCGAGCGACTCCGGAGCCGTGCCGACGCCCAGCTCGGGCACGAGGCGGCGGCCGCCGGAGCGCTGCAGTGGGGCGAGCCGGTGCTCAGCTCGGCGCTGACCGAGATTCGCCCCGATGGGCCGTCGTATCGAGAGCACCGGGTGGAGGACCTCGCCCGGACGGCCCGGTTCGAGGCGGTGGCGGAGCTGCTGTGGACCGGGACCCTCCCCCCGCCTCCCACCACCTGGACGCGGCCGCGCCCCTCATCCCTGCGCCCCGGGCGCGCAGCGGAGGGCAACCCCATCGACGTTCTCCTGACCGGCCTCGCCTCGATGCGGGTCGCCCGCCATCACGGTCCGAAGGGCGAGCCCCGGGGTGGCGAGCTCGTCTGGACGCTGGTGGGTCTGGTGGCCACGGCGTCGGGGGCCCGGGCGGCCCACGCGCTCGCCGCGCCCGACATCGCCTCCGGCCTGCAGCGGGCGCTCGGTGCCTCGCCCCGCTCGGTGGCTCTCATCG
>JADGQZ010000249.1 GCA_017881345.1 Myxococcaceae bacterium
CTCTCCGTCTCACCGCCGGACCCGACGGGAAAGGTCCAGCTGGTGATCAAGGACTACCTGAAGCCTGGCGACTCGCTGACGCTCGTGGCGAACGCCGCGACCGATCAGATCACCGGCATGGTGGTCAACACGTACACCGACAACGCGAAGGACGCGGTCGGACTCAAGGTTGGCTTCGGGCCCTTCACCGATGGCACGGTGTACCCGGCGAAGATCAACCTCGACATCGCCTCCCAGCAGCTCGGGATCGCGATCGAGAACAGCGGCTACAAGAAGGCCGGCTGAACCGTACGGACCTGACCGCAGCGCCCCACGCCGGCGGACTCGCACCCGCCGCGCGTTCGCCTGCCGTTCTCAGTGCTCCGGCTGCGCCCCTGCCTCCGCGGGCAGTCCATACTGGATCCGCTGGAGCGCCCGGCGTGCCGCCCGGGTGAAGCCGTCCTCCAGGTGGTACAGGGCCATGAAGCGCTCGAGCAGCGGCCGGGCCTGCGACGGTCTGCCGAGCGCGTACTCGGACATCCCTGCGTGGTACAGCGCCTGGAAGTTCTCCGGCCAGAACTCCAGGACCAGCTGCATGATGGGCGCGGCCGAGACATCGTCGCCCATGTCCGCCACCGGGTGACCGGCCTCGAAGACCACCGCCGCAGCCCGCCCGCGCTGTCCGTCCGGCAGGGCGAGGATCCGCTTCCGGGCCGCATCCATCTTGCCGCCGAGCGCCAGGCAGGCCGCACCCGCGCCGGCTCCTTCCGCTCCCTCGGGCGGGGGCTGGCGGAGGACGGTCTGCACTGCCTCGACCGCGTTGCAGTGTGGCCGCACCCGGGTGAGCCACGCCTCCGCGGGCGAGACCGGGCGCGTGGTCGTGGCCCGGGGGATGGGGTGAGTCCCCGGACGAGCGCCAGACACCAGGGTCCACCCACCGAGCGCTAGCGCCGCGCCGACCAGGCCCACGGCGGCGCTGCGCCAGAGTTGCGGTCGGGGCGCCGTGGTGCGTCCGTCGAGCAACGCCCGGGCTGCATCCGCGTCGCGAGGACGTCCCGCGGGATCGAGCGTCAGCACCGCCGGCAGCCACCGGTCGAACGGCGCCGGGAGCCCGGGAGGAACCTGGATCTGCAGGCCGCCATCGAGCCACTCGGTCGGCGGCTTCCCGGTGAGCGCGTGGAGCAGCGTCGCGCCCAGCGCGTACAGATCCGAGGTCCGGTCCACCGTCCCCCCGAGCTGCTCCGGCGGCATGTAGCCGAAGGTCCCCACCAAGGTGGATCCATGGGTGCGCTCGGCGGAGAGCATCCGGACGCTCCCGAAGTCCACCAGCACCACCCTGCCGTCCGGCCGGAGCAGCACGTTGGCGGGCTTGAGATCCCGGTGCAGCACGGGTGGGCTGCGACGCTGGAGGTCGGCGAGGACATCGAGGAGCTGCTGCGCGATGGCCAGCGCCTCGTCCCGTGGCACCGCCCCTCGGACGATCCGCGCGGCGAGCGTCTCTCCGACGACGTACTCGGCGGCGAGGTACAGCCGGAGTCCCACGCCCTGCCCCTCGCGGAAGCTGGCCACGTAGGACGGGATGCCACGGTGCCGCAGCGAGCGGAGCGCCTCCGCTTCGCGCTCGAAGGCGTCCAGCTCCTGGACCGACGGCACGCGGGAGAACTGCAGCTCCTTCAGCGCCACGGGCCGGCCGTCGGCGTCGCGGGCCAGATACACCCGGGAGTGCGGGCTCTCGGCCAGCACGCGCTCGACGCGGAAGCCACCCGGAGCCGCTGCCACGCCGCAGTGCGGGCAGCGCGCCTCGGCCACGGCGGCGCCGCAGCCCACGCACGCCTCGAGCGAGGCGGCAATCCCGCTGTGGATGCGCTCCATCCAGGGGTCCTCTCTCCGGAGCATGCACGCACCGCACCGGCCGGTGGCACTGGGGCCTCGAGCACCCGCCAGCGCAACACAGGTGGGCAGACCTGGGCGGGTGGGCACCGGGCCCCGCATGGAGCACCCCGTGGTATTCATCGACGATGCGTCGCTCGTTCCCCGCCGGGGCCCTCGTCTTGCTGCTGGCGGTCGGGCCTGCGATCGCGCAGACCGCATCGCCGGCACCGAGCCGCGGCGGCGCAATGCAGGAGGCGCTGCTCCAGCCGTTCAAGGGCGACTGGGATGCGATCAAGAAGCGCGGAGTGCTGCGGGCCCTGGTCGTCTACAGCCGCACCCTCTACTTCGTGGACAAGGGACAGCAGCGTGGCGCCACCTACGAGGTGCTCAAGGCCTTCCAGGACCAGCTCAACACCCAGCTCAAGACGAAGGTCTTCCGTTTCCAGGTGGTCTTCATCCCCATGTCACGCGACGAGCTGATCCCCGCGCTGCTCGACGGACGGGGAGACATCGTCGCCGCCAACCTGACCATCACCCCGGAGCGGGAACGGCTGGTCGACTTCTCCCTTCCGGTGCGTGAGAACGTGACCGAGGTCGTCGTCACCGGTCCGTCCGGGCCGAAGATCTCGTCGCTCGAAGATCTGGCCGGGAAGACGGTGCATGTCCGACGCTCGTCGAGCTACTGGGAGCATCTCGACGCGCTCAGCAAGCGACTGGTCCAGGCGGGCAAGCCCCCGATCAAGCTCGTCCCGGTCTCGGAGGACCTGGAGGACGAGGATCTGCTGGAGATGGCGAACGCCGGGCTCATCCCGATCGTCGTCTGCGACGCGTTCATCCTGAACTTCTGGAAGGGCGTCTACACCAAGCTGTCCGCCGAGCCCGAGGTCGCCCTGACTTCCGGCCAGGCCGTCGCCTGGATGATGCGCAAGGACAGCCCTCAGCTGAAGGCCGTCGCCAATGACTTCATCCGGACCCACCGGAAGGGCACGGCCTTCGGCAACGAGCTTCTCCGCAGGTACGAGAAGGGCGCGCGCTCGGTGCTCCCGGCGACCGCGGGAACTGAGATGCGCAAGTTCAATGACACGGTCGACATCTTCCAGAAGTACGGAAGCAAGTACGAGGTCGACTATCTCCTGGTGATGGCGCAGGGGTACCAGGAGTCCCGGCTCGACCAGAAGGTGAAGAGTCCGGTCGGCGCCGTGGGCGTCATGCAGCTGATGCCCGCGACGGGCGACCAGATGAAGGTCGGTGACATCCACCAGATCGAGCCGAACATCCACGCCGGAGTGAAGTACCTGCGCTGGGTCGAGGACACCTACTTCGACGAGCCGGCGCTGGACCCGGTGGTTCGCGCGCTCTTCTCGTTCGCCTCGTACAACGCCGGCCCGAACCGCATCCAGACGCTGCGGAAGGAAGCGGCGAAGCGCGGGCTCGACCCCAACCGCTGGTTCAAGAACGTGGAGTACGTGGTCGGAGAGAAGATCGGCCAGGAGACCGTCACCTACGTCTCCAACATCTTCAAGTACTACGTCGCGTACCAGCTGGTGGCGGAGGCGCAGGAGGAGCGCAAGCGCGCCATCGATCAGATGCAGAGCGGGAAGCCCTAGCGGCGCGAGCCCGAGCGCCGTCCCTCCTCACGCCAGGGTGACGACCAGCTGGAGGTACTTCGAGGGAATCACCGCGGTGCCGTCGTCGGCGCGGTTGAACCGGCCGATGAGGTCGGTCAGCTCGGCGGTGAACGTCGCCGCCTTCTCCTCGGAGAGCGCGGCGTAGAGCTTGTGGATGGGCCCGTAGTACCGGCGGAACACGTCGATGAAGTGCGCCGGCGACTGGTAGCGGAACACGAACTCGCGATGCTCCGCCTGCATCGAGCGCGCGGCTCCGTCGAAGAGCTCCTCGCAGTGGGGAACGGTGCCCCAGAGCGGCGGCGGCTTCAGACCGGCCGGCGGCGGGCTGGTCCGTCCCACCAGCGCGAACACCTGGCCGATGAACCCGTCCGGCGTCCAGCTGGCCAGGCCGATCTTCCCACCCCGGCGCACCACCCGGGCCATCTCGCCGGCCGCCCGCGCGTGGTCCGGGGTGAACATGATGCCGAACTGGGAGATCGCCGCGTCGAACTGGCCGTCGATGAACGGAAGCGCCTCGGCGTCTCCCTCGACGAACACGACGTCGAGCCGCTCGGCCTGGGCGCGCTCCTCGCCCCGGTCCAGCAGTGAACGGACGTAGTCCACGCCGGTCACCTTGCAGTAGCGACGCGCCGCGGCGAGGCTGGCCGCGCCGTTGCCGCAGGCCACGTCGAGGACGTTCTGCCCGGCGCGGAGATCGACCGCCTCGCAGAGCGACTCGCCGACGATGGTCAGGGTGGTGCCGATGACGGCGTAGTCGCCGGCAGCCCAGGTGGCCTGCTGCCGGGTCTTGATCGCCGCGAGGTCCGCGACGGGCGCGAGGGCCGGGGAGTTGTGCTTGGCAGAGACGGTGGTCACGAAACGAGCTCCTGGGGTAAGGGGTTGCTGCTGCGCACTGGATGTCCCCCTCGCCGAGGGCGCGCTTGACTCGCACTCCGCATCTCTTGCTCCCCCGTCCGTCGCGCGCGTGTCCTCATGCCGGATGCCGCAGCGCGGCGCAGGTGCTCCGGTGAGCACCGACGTCCTCTCCGACGTGCTGCGGGCGGTGCGGCTGACGGGTGCGGTGTACTTTTCCGTCGACGCCTCCGCCCCCTTCGCGGCCGAGGCGCTCCCGGCGCGCGAGGTGGCCCCGCACGTGATGCCCGGCGTGGAGCACGTGCTCGAGTACCACCTCATCACCCAGGGCAACTGCTGGGCAGGCATCGTGGGTGAGGAGCCGGTGCTCCTCCATGAGGGGGACATCATCGTCTTCCCGCAGGGTGACCCGCACATCATGTCCAGCACGCCCGGCATGCGCGGGCAGACCTCGCTCGACACATACCGGCGTCCGGTGGGAAGCCGGCTGCCGTTCTCGCTCAGCGAGCAGGGCGGAGGAGCGCGCACCCAGATGGTCTGTGGGTTCCTGGGCTACGACGCACGGCCATTCAACCCGCTGCTTGCGACCCTCCCCAGGACGCTCCGGGTGAGCGCGCGAGAGGGAGGCGGGTGGCTCGAGGCGCTGGCGAACCTGGCGGTGGCGGAGACGACGGCCGGGCGGACGGGGGGTGAGTGCGTGCTGGCGCGCGCGAGCGAGCTCATGTTCGTGGAGGTCATCCGCCGCTACGTGGCCACGCTCCCGCCGGAGCAGACCGGGTGGCTCGCCGGGCTCCGCGATCCGTTCGTCGGCCGGGCGCTGGCGGCGCTGCACGATCGCCCGGCAGAGCCGTGGACAGTGGAGTCGCTGGCCAGGGAAGCGGCGCTGTCGCGATCGGCCCTGGCCGAGCGGTTCGCGCACCTGGTGGGCGAGGCCCCCATGCAGTACCTGACGCGCTGGCGGATGCAGCTCGCCGCCACGTTGCTCCGGACCCGCGCGGCGAGCGTCTTCGAGGCGGCGGTCGAGGTGGGTTATGCCTCGGAGGCCGCGTTCAGCCGGGCGTTCAAGAAGATCGTGGGCGTGCCCCCCGCGGCGTGGCGAGAGGGGCGGCGCACTGACGCGACGGCTCCGGTCTGAAATCGGATCTGGGTGATGCACCCGAGCTGCGTGTCGCGGTCGCTGGCATCGTCTTTTCGACGCCGCCGCGCTCGCGAACCTGTCCGGCGCAACTCCTCGTCGCGCGAGGTGTACCGTTCGTAGGGCGGAATCCTCGTTGGGAGCGGAGGTCGGGGCGGTGCGCAGTCCGAGAGGTGGCATCGCATCCATCGCCGTGGTGGCCGCGACGGTCCTCGTGGTGGCCGGCGTGGATGCCTGGGTGGCGTCGGCGACCACCCGGGGCGCCGAGGCGCTCTCCGCCAACGCCCTGCGCTCGGTGGAGCTGGCCGACGACATGCGGTGGCAGCTCTCTCGACTCGTTCCGGGGCCGACCAGGGTCGAGGAGGGCACTCGCCGTCGGGCGCTCGAGTCGTTCACCCGCGACGTGACGACGTACGAGCCGCTGGCGACCTTCGAGGGTGAACGCCCCGAATGGCTCGGCCTGGCCGGGCTGGCAAGGGAACTCTCTGCCGACCTGTCACACGGGGACCGCCTCGCGCTGGAGCAAGATACTCACTCGGCGGTCGAGTCGGTCAACCGGCTCATTGCCCTCAACCGCTCCGAGGCCGAAGCGATCGGTCACCAGCTCCTGGTCCTCGGGCGGCGGCAGGTCGTCGTCGATGCGCTCGCGGGAGCGCTGGTGGTTCTGGTCGTCGCGCAGGTGGCAGGGTCGCGGCTCCGGGCGCTGGCCCGGGAGCACCGGGCGGTTGCGCAGAGCCTCGAGCTGGTGGAGTCCAAGAACAGGGAGCTCGAGGCCTTCGCCGCCCGCGCGGCCCACGACCTTCGCACGCCGCTGGTGCCGATCCACGGGCTGGCGAGCCTCATCGTGCGCGCCAACCGGGACGAGTCGGACGCCCGGCTGGCGGGCCGGATCGTCGGAGCAGCCTCGCGGATGTCCGCCATCATCGACGCGATGCTCGCCTTCTCCAGATCGGGCCGGCTTCCGCGCGGACGGTGCGAGATCGGCGCCGCGGTGAACGAGGTGCTCGAGGAGCTCGCGTCCGCAGTCGACGGAGCCGAGCTGCGCCTGTCCGTGACCGAGGCCGAGGTGGCGTGTGCCCCCGAGGTCCTGGGACAGATCCTCCGGAACGTCATCGGCAACGCGCTGAAGTACCGCGCGACCAACCGCGGCTGCGCGGTGGAGATCGGGACCCGGGTCGACGACCGATGGGTGACCCTCGAGGTGGCCGACAACGGGATCGGCATGGAGGCGAGGACCGCCCGGCGAGCGTTCGAGCCATTCTTCCGTGCGAGCGCCGACGGCAACGGCCACGGGCTGGGGCTCGCCATCGTCGACAGCTACCTCCGGGCGCTGGGTGGCTCGGTGCAGCTGGGCTCCGAGCTCGGCGTCGGAACCCGTGTCTCGCTCCGTCTGCCGAGGAATGCCCCGGTTGCCATGGTCCAGGAGCCCGTGACGGAGGCTGCGTTCCGCGGCACGGGCGTCGAGCCGCCCCTCGCCGGTGTCGACGTGCGCCCCGGCGCGACCGGGTGATCAGTCCTCCTCTTCCTGACCCTCGATCGAGTCCCCGGCGCCGACCGGTCGCAGGAAGCGCTGCGCACCCAGCCGACCGATCCGGCGCCCCATGCGCCAGCCCTCGTCGCACGAGGTCCTCCAGTGCACGCCTCCCCAGACCCGCGCGTCCAGCACGCCGCGGGCAATCTCCCCCACGCTCGAGGCGTGCACCACCACGCCGGGGGCGGTGGCGCTGGTCAGCTCGAGCGCGATGCCCGGGTTCGGACCGAAGAGGCGGGCCAGCACCAGCTCCGCTGCCCCGGCGCAGATGGCGTGCCCGGCCGGGTAATCGGGAAAGGGCGGGGTGACGAGCAGCGGGGTCCAGCCCGGGGTGCCCGGCGTCCGTGGATTTCCGTCACCGTCGGCGGCGGGGATGCCGGTGACGGGCCGCCACTGCGAATAGGTGTACTTCGCGTCCCATCCGGCGATGAAGGCGTCCGCCATCGCGAGGTGGAGCAGGGCGAGCACCCGTGCCGCCCGTGCTGGAGCGAGCCCCTGGGCGACGATGAGCTGGCGCGCGACCCCGTTCCAGACCTGGGGCGCGGTGCTCACCCAGAGCCGCGCGAGCGCAGTCTGATCGGCCGTGCGTCGGGTGCTGCTGGCCGAGCCGAGCTCGCGGATCTCGAGGAAGTCGGCGGTGTACTGCCGGCTGGTGAGCGTCGGGGGTGGGCCCGGGCGGAACTGCGAGGGAGTGCGGAGCAGGAACGGTGCGACGTTGCCCCAGCCCGGATCGAGCGCAGGCCGGAGCGCCGGCGGCGTGGGGACCCAGGCTCCGGGGCCCGAGCCCGGGGCGTACGGCGCCGCGATGGCCTCGGCCGCACCGTCCGAGGCGCGGAGCGCGAGCAGCCGTCCTGCCACCTCGGCTCCGAACGCCGCGCCGGCGTCGCGTGCCGGTCCCGGTGGAAGTTGGCCGAGTGCATCGGCCGCGAGCCCGTCGAGGGTGGCCGCCTGGTCGGGATAGAGCACGACCAGCGTGCGGTGCGCGGCGCCGACGACCGCGGCCTCGAACGAGGACCCCGCGTGCGCCCGGAGCGAGACGGCGTACGGCTGGAACTCGCGTTCGAACGCGTTCGCTGCGTCGAACATGGCGGCGTGGACGATGGCGAGGTTCCGGGCCTCCATCGGCGGGTTGAAGGGAGCGGCCGCTGTCGTGCGCAGGGCAGTGAGGTTCCAGTCCAGGACCGGATCGGCCCATGCCCTGGGCGTGACGGTCAGCATCAGCAGCGTCGAGACGGACAACGATCGAAGGATGAGGTGCATCGGGGACGCTCCTTGTGTTGGAGCCGCGATCTCCGCCCCCGAGGTGGGTCTCCGGAAAGTATGGAATCCATACTGTCCCCGGGTCCGGGCCCTCCGTATTCTTCGCGGTGAGATGCGGAAGAAGGGCTACGGGCAGTTCTGCCCGGTCGCGAAGGCGGCCGAACTCGTCGCGGAGCGGTGGATGCCGCTCGTCCTGCGTGAACTCCTCGAGGGCAGCCGGCACTACGCCCAGCTCCGCCGCGGAATCCCTCTCATCTCGCCGGCGATGCTCTCCACGCGTCTCCGCGAGCTGACGGAGGCGGGGGTGGTGGAGCGGATTGCCGCTGGCGCCGGCCGCTGGGAGTACCGGCTCACCGAGGCCGGGGAGGAGCTCCGGCCGGTCATCCGGGCGTTCGGTGTCTGGGGACAGCGCTGGGCGCAGCGCGAGCTCCGGGGCGAGCAGCTCGATCCCGAGCTCCTGGTCTGGGTGATGCGCCGGCGACTCGACCCGGAGGATCTCGGCATCTCCCGGGCCGTCCTGCAGTTCGAGTTCCCCGACGTGCCGCTCAAGCACCGTCGCTTCTGGTTCCTCGTGGACGCGCCCGAGGTGGACCTCTGCCTGCGTCACCCCGGACGGGAGGTGGACGTCTCGCTCTCGACGAGCCTCCGCACCTTGACCCAGGTGTTTCTCGGACAGATCGCTCCCGAGACGGCGGTGCGCTCGGGGGCAATCGTCCTCGAGGGTTCACGAGCGCTGGTCCGGAGCTTCCCGCGGTGGTGCCCGCGCAGCCGGTTCGCCGAGCACGCACGGCCCGCCGACACGGAGCAGCGGAGCCGTCCGAAGGCGATGTAGTGCCCGCTCGCGGCACGGCAGCCGCAGCTCGCTGCGTCACTCCCCGACGTTTCCCGCCCGGCGCGTCGCCTCCGATCGGCGGCAGCGCTACCATCCCGACCGCATGTCCACCCCCCTCGTCCCCGTCTCGCAGGGCAGTCCGGTGGCGCTGGGCCGAGAGATCGACGGATGGCGCGTGCTGGTGGCCCAGTTTCCGTCCGCGCTCCACCTGCCCCGGCACGCCCACGAGCATCCGACGCTCGCCGCGGTGCTCTCCGGGGCCTTTCGCAAGCAGCTCGCGGGCGGGGACCAGGACTGCAGGCCCTGCTCGCTGATCGCCGAGCCGGCGGGGGAGCACCACTCCAACCTGTTCGGCCCTCGCGGCGCCCGCGTCGTTCTCCTTCAGCCTCTCTCGGTCTCCGCGGAGACCGAGCCGGAGTGGGGGATGCTCTTCGCCCGACCCCGCGCCTCGCTGGATCCGGGGTCGGCCGAGGTGGCACGGCGAATCGCCGCGGAGCTGGAGAGGCCGGATGATCTCTCCGCCCTCGCGCTCAACGCTCTGATGCTGGAGCTCCTGGTCGCCGCGCTGCGTGCCCCCCGGCTTCCGGCGAGAGCTCGCCCAGCCTGGCTGGCCCGGATCGAGGAGCGACTCCGGGCCGGGTTCATCGACCCTCCCGACATGCGGAGCCTGGCGAAGGAGGCCGGGGTGCACCCGGTGCACGTGGCCCGGGTCTTCCGCAGCCAGCACGGAACGACCGTTGCCGGATACGTGAGGAAGCTCCGGGTGGCCTGGGCGCAGGAGGAGCTCCTGCGGCCCGGCGCGACCACGGTGGAGGTGGCGCTCGCTGCGGGATTCGCGGACCAGAGCCACTTCGCCCGGG
Source organism: Myxococcaceae bacterium (assembly GCA_017881345.1). Classification (GTDB taxonomy): domain Bacteria; phylum Myxococcota; class Myxococcia; order Myxococcales; family Myxococcaceae; genus RPRB01. The sequence continues at coordinate 9,950 of JADGQZ010000249.1, forward strand.
TGTTCCGCCGGGTGGTCGGGCTGTCCCCCGGGCAGTGGCGGCGGCGCAACTCCGCCTAGGGCGGCCCAAACCAGGTGATGTGGCTCTGCCAGAGCGCGAGCACGTAGTTGTGCCGGGTGGGAAAGTCGCTGATGTCCAGAGGGATCCCGGAGAACTGCGCAGCCTGAGCCACCCGCCCCTGTGAGAGGAACCGATCCGCGATTCCACGTTGATCGAGAACCTCGATGGTGCGTGAGTGCAGACCGCCCGCGCGCGAGCCGATGAGGTCCCGACCGGCGCGCCGCTCGACGATCGCGACGTCCACCCCCGCCAACGCCAGCTCGCCGGCCAACATCAGCCCTGTCGGACCGCCTCCGCCGATCACCACCGCATGCCCGGTCATCGCCACACTCGCCCCGCCACCGCGGTGCGATAACGGGAAGAGATCCCCTCGACCACCTGGCGATCATCCCGCCACGAACGAGACCGCTCCTCCGCCTGCGGCTCGACGGCTCGCCGAGCCCTCGCCACCTCGCTGAGACTCGCCCTAGTCGTCCCTCTCCCCCGGACCGACGACGATCTCGCCTCGCCCCACGTCGAACGGGCCGAACCGGGGAACGTTGGCGCTGCTACAGAAGGCGCTGTTCGCCGCCTCGTCGCCGAAGCCGGCGAGCGTCGACTGATCGGGCCGGTGGAGGGGATGGTCGTCGATGGCCTGCCACCAGATGAACGAGCCCGCGGGCACGCCTGGATCGTCGCTCGCATCCACCCGTCCACCCACCTTGGCGCGATTCCCGGTGAGCCCGTTGAAGTCGTAGACGCCGGCGCAGGTGAGGTGGCCGGAGTACGTCGACGTGGTCCCCTCGGCCGACTCGCTCACACGGTAGACGCCTCGCACGCCTCCCGCGCCATCCCGGAACGCGACGAAGGAGAACCAGGCGACGATGTCGGTGCTCGTCCCGAACACCGCAGCGGGAACGATCACCTGGTCGTGCCCGGCCGCCACGAGCCGGCTCCGAGGTTCCATGCGCAGCTCCGTGGCCATGCGGGCCAGCTCGGGGTCTCTCTCCACGAGCGACTGCGTGGCCGACGTTCCACCGCCACAGCCCACGATCCACACCAGACTTCCCAGCCAGACGCCGTTCCTCATCGCGACCTCCTCCGATGCGGGAGCAAGGATGCGGCCCGCGATGGAGGACTGTGCGAGTGCGCTCGTGCCCCGGGCTTGTCCGGAAGCAGCGTGGAGGAGAACCGATCCAACATCGCCCGGGAGGCGTCCTGGCCCGGAACGACCGCGGGGCCGCGGACGCCTTGCTGGTCCGTGGCCCCGCGTTCATCGCGGACTTCTCGGCTGGGTCAGCGGTGCGACGGCGCCATCGCGAGGAGGGCCTCGTCCGACCCGGGGCCGGTGTCGAGACCGGACTGCGCGACGTGCATCGAGGCGGGCACGGACTCGCTCACGCCCGGGCCAACCGTCGCGGAACCGGGCTGAACGTCCGCGAGGGCGAGAGCGACGGGGAGACCCATCACGCAGAGGAAGCCCGCGGCCACGCTCCGCACCTTCATCCAGCTGCTGCTCTCGGTCCGGTCGATCTGGGTCGTCATGGCTGCTGCTCCTCCGGGCGCCAGTTCTTCTCGGCGCCGACGGACGGGGAGATTGCACCCGCGATGCCGGACTCAAGTGCCTGAAATAACTTCGGATTGAGCTCACTCCTGTCGCCGTGAAGTCCACGGAGGCCAGTTCCTGTTGCGCCAAGGGCAACAGCGCGGCCCGAGATCCTCGCCGCCGCCCGACGCATCCAGCCGATGCTCCGGGCCGATGCTCCACTCCACACGCCTCACCCACACCGACACCGGGCCTTCCCGCGCATGAGCACGCCGTCGGCCACGCTCCTCCGCCGCATCGGCGTCTCCCGTCTTGCCCGGGTCGGCGCCCTCGACCGGAGCGACCTCCCCGTCGCCTGCGCGATCCGGCCGCGAGGGCACGTCCTTCAGACTTGCAACGGCAAGGGGCTCACCGAGTCCACCGCAGCGTGGAGCGCGGCGATGGAGGCCGCCGAGCTGTGGGCCAGCGAGCGGGCACCCGAGGAGGTGCACCGGGGTCCTCCGCCAGCGGGACAGGATGCCTGGCACCCGGACCTTCTCCCGGCCTCGGCCCGCCTCCGCCCCGACGCGCTGTGGAGCCGGGTGCAGCACCGCCCCTGGCGGCGCGCCCGGCGCCTCGAGGACGGATCGCCGGTGTGGGTCCCGGCCGCGGCGGTCACCTGCAGTCCCCCGGGTGGCTCGGGGGTTCCCGACCTGGGCATCGCCTGGACCTCGAACGGCCTCGGCGCACACCCGGTCTCGGCGGACCTGGCGCTCCGCCACGCGCTGCTCGAGCTCATCGAGCGCGACCTTCTCCACCGCGCGCTCCCACGGGGCTGGACGGAGGCCGTGGTCGCCGCGCATGCCGTTCGCGGCCACGCGATGGACGAGACGCCGGCCGTGGCAGCGCTGGTCGAGCGGCTCGGGACCCGGGGCCTGGAGGCACGCCTGTTCGATCTCGATCCGCCCGTCGGTCCCGGCGTCGTCGCGCTTCCGCTCGCCGGGGCACTGGTCTTCGACGCGCAGCGGGACGTCATCCCGCTGACCGCCGGATATGCCGCAGGCACCTCGCGCGAGGAAGCCCGGCTGGGCGCGCTCCTCGAGGCCGTCCAGTCACGGGTGACCGACACGCACGGCGCCCGGGAAGACGTCGCGCCGATGAAGCTCGAGGACGCACGGAGGTTGCGGGCCGCGTGCTCGGCACCGGCCGTCGGGAGGAGAGCGAGAACGGCCCGGCATCGCCACGAGCCGGGAGACGCTGGACCGGTCATCTCGGCCCTCCACCGCGCCGGCCACCGGCGGATCGCCGTCGTCGAGCTGGCATCGCGCGTCGAGGGCGTCGTGGTCGTCCGGGCGTTCGTTCCCGGGCTGCACAGGTCGGAGCTCCTGTGAGGCGGCGGGCACGGCGCGCGGTCGGTCCGGTGATCGCCTTCCTGGGGCCATCGCTCCCGGCCGCCGAGGCACGTGGGCTCGGGGCGCTCGAGCTGCGCCCTCCGGCGCGGCGGGGGGACATCTGGCGCGCCCTCGTCCGGGCACCGCGGGCGATCGCCCTCGTCGACGGGGTGTTCGAGGCATCGCCCTCGGTGTGGCACCACGAGCTCCGCGCCGCGCTCGACGCCGGTGTCCGGGTGTTCGGCGCGGCGAGCATGGGTGCTCTCCGCGCGGCCGAGCTCGCCGCGGAGGGAATGCGCGGAGTGGGCCGCGTGCACGCCTGGGTGTGCGCCGGCGAGGTGCGCGACGATGCCGACGTGGCGCTGCTCCACGCCGGCCCCGAGCATGGATGGCGCGGGTTCACCGTCCCCCTGGTGACCGTGCGTGACCGCGCCGAGGCTCTGGTCCATGCCGGGGTGCTTCGCCCGGCCGACGCCCGCGCCCTGCTGCGCGCGGCCTCGGCGGTTCACTTCACCGTCCGGACCTGGGCTGCCGTCCGTGACGCGCTCCCGGCCCGGCTGCGCAAGCGCTGGGCCGACGTCGAGCGGTTCCTCGCGGGCGCCGGCGAGGACGTGAAGGCGCGGGATGCACGGGAATGCCTCCGCCGGGCGCTCGCCACGCGCGGACCCGGGAAGGCACGAACGGCGCTCCCATCCGCGGCGGCACGCCGGCAGCGGCTCGCCGAGCCGTCCTTCGCGGGCCGGCGCGCTCCGGTGCGCGGCACCGACGTCCTCGCCGTCCTTCGCGCGCACCGCGAGGCGCCGGCGCTCCTGGAGCGTGGCCTCGACCGCGCGCTGCTCGCCGGATGGGCCCGGGGGCTCGGGCTGCGCGCCACCGCGCGGGAGATCGCCGCCGTCGAGCGGGTGTGGCTGCGCGCCTGTCACGTTTCGCGAGCGCGCCGCGCCGAGTTCTGGGCCGCCTCGGGCCTGGACGCGGGCACTGCGCGGCGGCTGTGCGAGGATGTTGCGCTGGTGAGGCTTCTCCGTGCCCATGCGATGCAGGTGCTGCCCGATGGTCCGTCGGCGGCGGAGGCCCTGCTCGACGAGGCGCGGCTCGTGGGGCTGGTCCCGGAGGCGGTGGAGCGCGTCTCCCGGCGAGCCGGCGACCGGAGAGGGGATCGATGACACCGGAGGACGCGGACCGTCGGCGCTGGGCGATCCTCTTTGCGCGGCTGATCCTGGCCTTGATCTTCTTCATGGCCGGGGCGTGGAAGGTGTTCTCGCTCGGACCGCTGGAGCATGCACGGCGGCTGTTCGTCGAGCCCTACGCCCACACCTTTCTGCCGGCCTGGTCGCTGTGGGCGACCGGGGTCATCGTTCCCTTCGTCGAGCTGTTCGCCGGAGCGCTGCTTCTCGTGGGGTTCCGGACGCGGGAAGCGCTCCTGGCGCTCGGTGGCGTGCTGGTGCTCGTCACCTTCGGCCATCTGGTCACCGAACCGCTCTACGAGTTCCACACCCACGTGATCCCCCGAGCGGCGCTGCTCCTCTTCATCCTGGTGATGCCGGCCGCGGAGGACCGCTTCTCGATCGACGGCTGGATGGGATCGCGCCCACGGAGGCGCTGAGCGCTACTTCCTCGGCAGCTTCTCGAGCATCGCCTGGAACCGCGGATCATCCCGGAGCAGGTCGTAATCCGGATCGTGCTCGATCCAGTCCCGCTTCCCGAGCCCCCGACCGAAGGTCTCCGCCAGGAGCGCCAGCGCCTCCTCCTTCATGCCGAGGCGGGCGTACATGCACGCGGCGTTCACGGTCACGCTGGGCTCGTCGGGTGCAGCGGCCAGTGCCCGGGCCGCCCACTCCAGCGCCCTCGCCGGATCCTTCTTGGTCAGGGTCACGGCCCCGAGGATGAGCGCCCGGGGATCGTTGGGATCCAGCTCGAGGTGACGCTCGACCCGGCGCAGGCCCTCGAGGTTCGCCGCCACGGCCTCGTCCACCCGCCCGAGCCGTCGCAGGGGCAGATCCACCAGCAGCAGGCACTGGAAGTCCTCGGGCCGCACCTCCGCGCCGCGAAGGAACAGTGCCACCGACTCCTCGAGCCTGCCCGACTGGAAGCAGGTCCGCGCGTAGCGGTAGTACGCCTCGAAGAGACCCGGATTGAGGCGGATGGCCTCCTGGTACGAGCGTCCTGCCTCGACGTAGTCATTCTCGAGGGAGAGGATGTCGCCTCGCGCCACGTGCGCCTCGGCCAGCTCGGGGCCGAGCTCCAGCGCCTTGCGGCTCGCCTGATCCGCGGCCTCCTTCTCGTCCTTCGACCCGCCCACCCACTCCATGCGCCAGCTGTAGACCTGCGCCAGCCCGGCGTAGGCCGGCGCGTAGGCCGGGTCGATCTCGATGGCTCGGCGGAACTCGCGCTCCGCGGCCTCGCGCGAGGATCGTGTCAGGGCATGCAGAAGCTGCCGCCCCCGGAGGAAGTGCTCGTACGCCTCGGCGCGGGTTCCCGGCCGGCGCAGGGCGTCTCGCTCCTCGGTGCTCAGCATCCCGCGGAGAGCGGTGGCGACGCTGGCGGCGATCTGGTCCTGGATCTCGAACACCTGATCGAGCGTCCCGTCGAACCGGTGGGACCAGCGAGGCGACCCGCCGGCGACCTCGACCAGCTGGACCGTCACCCGCAGCCGATCGCCGGATTTCCGCACCCCACCCTCGAGCACCGCATCCACCCCGAGCCGCTGTCCGATGCCGCGGGCATCCGAGTCCGCCGAGCGGAGCGCGAACGACGAGCTCCGGGCGGCGACGCGCAGGGCCGGGACCTGGGTCAAGGTGGTGATCAGCTCCTCGGCGATGCCCTCGCAGAGGTAGCCCTGGTCTCTCGCCGCGCTCATGTCCAGGAAGGGCAGCACCGCCACCGAGGAGAGCAAGGGCTTCGCGCCGGAGTCGCGCCGGGTGGGCGGCATGCCGGTGAGCACGGTGGTGGACGCCACCGTCTCCGTCGAGGACGAGGCGAGCCGGCTCAGCGCGGCCCAAGCGGCGTTTCCGTCCGAGGGTCGCCGGCCGGGCGTCTTGTCGAGCATCTGCGACACCAGCGCATCGAGCGCGGCCGGCACGTGGGCGAAGTCGCTCAGCCGTGGCGCCGGCCGGTGGAGCACCGCTCCGAGGAGCTCGTGCGGCGTATGCCCCTCGAACGGGGCTCGACCGGCGATGCAGCGGAAGAGCACTGCCCCGAGCCCGTAGACGTCGGCCCGGCCGTCGATGTCGCGATCGCCGCGCGCCTGCTCGGGTGACATGTACGCCGGCGTTCCGATCACCATCCCCACCTCGGTGAGGGTGGGGCTCCCGGCCTGCCGGGCGATGCCGTAGTCGAGCAGCTTGACCCGGTCCACCCGGAAGTCGGCGAGGAAGATGTTGGATGGCTTCAGGTCCCGGTGAACGATGCCCTTCGCGTGGGCGGCGGCGAGCGCCGAGGCGAGCTGGATGCCGATCCGCACCGCGTCCTGGGTGTTCACCGGGGCCGCCTCGAGCCGGGCGTCGAGGTCCTCTCCCTCGAGCCACTCCATCACCAGGTAGAGCTCGTCGGTCGTCCGTCCGTCTCCGAGATAGGTGACGATCCCCGGGTGGCGCAGCCCCGAGAGGACCTGGACCTCGCGGCGGAAGCGCTCCGCCCCTTCCACGCCCCGGAGCGTCTTCACCGCGACCGGGGCACCGGTCTGAAGATCGCGGCCACGGTGGACGACGCCCATCCCCCCGCTGGAAGCGACAGGCCCGATCTCGAAGCGTCCGTCGAGGACGTCACCCTCACGCACCGGCATCTCGTCTCCACTGTGGCACGAAACGAGGGTGGTGACCGCCGGGCGGGAGCCCGCCCGGGTGATGACGCGCGGTGAAGTGGCGGCGTACGCACTCGTCCTGGACTCAGGGCCGGGCCCTGGTCAGGTGGGAGCAGGAGACCCGGGGCACCGTCTTCCTGGGCCAGTCCTGACGTCCTCGCGCGCGGCTGCGCCGGGTGTTCGGTCAGCGCCGGGTCTGGCCGTCGTTCCGGCCGAACACACCGGCGAATCGAGCATCACTCCGGACGGCCCGCAGATCGTCGTCCGATTCGGCCAGGGCCCGGTCATGGAACCCGAGCTGTACCGCCCTGGTCAGCGACGCCAGCGCCGCGTCGACCTTGCCCTGCCGTCCCTGGGCGCACGCCAGCTGGTAGGCGTCGCTCGGCGTCCCCCGCTCGTCCAGGAGACGACTGAAGGTCTGCTCCGCCGCGGCGTTCGCGCCGAGCGTCAGCTGGGCATCGCCCAGCGCGGTCAGGGTGATTGGCCGCACGTCGCCGAGCGCGACCGCCGACTCGAGCGTGGCGACCCCCTCCTTCGCCGCGCCGCGGAGCAGCTGCGCCCGTCCGAGTCGGGAGAGCACCAGAGGATCCCTCGGGGTCCTCGCTGCCGCCGCGGTGAGCAAGGAGACGGCACGCGTGCCGTCCTGGAACACCAGGGCGCGGAGGGCCTCCTTCGCTGGTGCGGTGAGCGTCGCCGACTCCTTCGGCTCCCAGGCGTCGTACTGCATGTAGCGGGCGGTCTCCCACGCCACGTCGTCGCCGAGGAGGCGCTGGACGACGTGCAGGGCCCCGTCGATCCCCGCTGACACGCCGGCGGTGGTGACGATGCGCCCGGTGTCGACGAAGCGGACGCCGGTCTGAACCTGAACCTTCGGAAACGCGCTCCTCAGACGGGGCACGGCGCCCCAGTGGGTCGTCGCCGGGCGGCCGTCGAGAAGCCCGAGCCGGGCGAGGATGAATGCGCCGCTGCAGACGGACATGCTGAGCTCGTTCTGCCCGGCGACCTTGCGCACCCAGGCCATCCCGGCCTCGCTCCGACTGAACCCGCGTGAGTCGCCGCCGGGCAGGACCAGGATGTCCGGGGCGGGGCTGTCGTCGACCGAGAATTCGGGGCGGATCGTGAGGACACCCTGGCTCAGCACCGGTGCACGGGTCGGGGCGACGGTGAAGACCCGGAACGCTCCGTTCCCGGCCGCGGTGAAGACCTCCATCGGCCCGGCGAAGTCGAGGATCTCCACCTGGTCATAGACCACGATGGCCACGTTCCGCCGGGCCCACGGGCGTGCGCCTTCCGCCGAGGCCGCAGTTCCGGCGGCGAGGAGGGCGAGAAGAAGGAGTCTGATCGCGGGTTCGATGTGTCGCATGGCGACCTCGGGGCGGGACGGCCAGCTCTCCCGGAGCAACTGCCGTGCCCCGGGCAACGGGGGCGATCGTGCAGCGAGCCGCAGGCCCCGCGCGCCGGTCCGTTCGCGACTGGGATCGGCCGTGCCAGGTCCGGGCAGCGACTCGGCGCTCACCCGGCTTCGCGAGGGCGGGTCAGATCGGGTCGACGGTGGGCGAGCCCGGCAGCAGAGCGGGGCACAGCGTCTCGAGTAGCCTGGAACGGCGCGGCGCGATTCCGGGTTGCTCGGTCGCCGGCTCGGCCACGACGGTCCCCTCGGTTCCTTCAGCCGGACGCGCTTCCGCCTCGGGCACCCGGCGCGGGAACTCGAGAGTGAACCGGGTGCCGTCGGCTCCGCTGGAGCGGACCTCGACGTGTCCACCGTGGGCCCGGGCGATCTCCCGGACGATGTAGAGGCCGAGCCCGAGGCTCTCCCGTGCCCCCACCCGCGACTCGCCTCGCTGGAAGGGGTCGAAGAGCCGCGGAAGGAGATCGGCGGGAATCGGATCGCCGTCGTTCTGGACCAGGAGCGTGAGCCTGTCCTCGTCGCGACCATCGACCCGGACCCGAACCGGGGACCCCGGCCGGCCGTACTTCAATCCGTTGGCGATGAGGTTCGAGAGGGCCTGGCCGATCCGGACCTCGTCGAAGACGCCTGCTCCGGTGCCCAGCGTCTCGAGCTCGACTCTGCCCCGGTCCTCGGCGTTGGCCTCGTCCACGACGGCGCGTGCCACCAGCAGCACGTCTCCGGGTTCCGGGCTCAGAGGGAGCCCGTCGCCCAGTCGGAGGTGGGTGAGATCGAGGAGACTGTTCACGATGCGCAGCGCCCGCTGGGTGGACCGCTGCACGACGTCGGCGCTGCGTCGCGCAACGGAGTCGGCCGGAAGCTCGAGCCCGCGGGTGAGCCGCTCCGAGGAGAGCTGGGCCGCCATCAGTGGACCTCGGATGTCGTGGCTCAGGATGGAGATCGCGCGTTGCTGATAGTCGTGGGTTCGTGCGCGCTCCGCTGCGACCCGTTCGGCGTTCCGGACGTCCCGGCGCGCGCCGAGGAAGGCGAGCACCGTGAGAACCGCCAGGATGACCCCGCCGCCGAGCGCGGTTCCCACGAGAAACAACCCGGCCCTCGCTTGCTCCTGCTGGGATGTCACCAGCGCCTGTTGCTGGGCGCCCGACATCTCGGCGACGGCGCTCCGGATCTCGTCCATCAATGTCATGCCCCGGTCCGAAAGGACGACCGAGAGGGCCTCGTCGCGCCGACCTGACTGCGCCGTTTGCACGGTCGCGTCCAGCTCGTCGAGCTTTGCCCGCGCCAGCCGTCCCAGGGTGGTGAGCCGCGCCTCATCCGCCGGATCGCCTGCGAGGAGGCCCCTGAGGTCATCGAGACGGGCTGGTGCCCCCTGAGCTCCGGCGCGATAGGGGGCCAGGTAGCTCTCCCGGCCCGTGAGCAGAAACCCGCGCTGTCCGGTCTCGGCGTCACGCAGTGCGGAGAGGAACGCGTCGAGCTCCACGACCACGAGGAGCTCGTGCTGGACACGGGCCGTCGAGCCGGCCCTGGCCCTGAAGAGCGCCACGCTGGCGAAGCTCACGACGAAGACCGCGCCGAGCGCGATCGCGAAGAGAGCACGTGTCCGCACAGACATTCCCTCCTCGAACCCCCCTGAAGCCATTGTCTGGAACCCCTCCGTGACGCTACCGCCCCGGCAGCATCATCCGCGTAGCGCAGCCTGCATCACCTTGACGATCTGCGCTATCGAGAATGGCTTTCGCACGTAGCCTCGCACCAGAGGGTGTGCCTGGAAGCGCGCGCTCTCCGGGCTCGCGCTCATCAGCACGACGCGGAAGTCGGTGGAGTCGGTCCGGCTGGCGATCCCGTCGAGCAACTCGCCCCCGTTCATCACCGGCATGTGCAGGTCGAGCAGCACCACGCAAGGACGGGGCACCGCCTCGAGCATGGCGCTTGCGCTTCGACCGTCAGCTGCGGCGCGAACGTCGAACCCTTCCTCGGCGAGGAGGTCGCTCAGCGCGAGGACGATGTCCGGGTCGTCCTCGACCAGGAGGACCGGCGGTGGGGTCATCCGGTGAGCTTTCCATGTGAAACCCTGGCGGTTCGCCGCCGCGGATGCCACCGTTCAGGGGCCGACAGACAGGAAAGCGCAGCCGATGTCGAGGTCGCGCTACGCCGCTTGTTCCCACTGCTCCCGGCCACGGGTGACCGCCGCGAAGTTGGTCTGGCGTGCCGGGTTGAAGAGGTACGGCCGTTCGTGGTGCGTGAGGTGAGCGTAGATCCCGCAGAAGAGGCGGTTCCCCCACGCGTAGTAGCCGTGATTCAGGTTCACCGGATGCATGTCCTCGATCCCGGTGGCTGCCTCGCCGTTGTGGGTCGACCAGTTGAAGTGAATGATGAACAGCGCGCCGAGGACGTTGGCGGGGAAGAAGACGGCGAGGAAAAACACCGGTCCCAGCAGCCAGACCCAGCACGCGATCAGGACCACGTTCGTGCCGTAGCTCACCCAGGCACGAAATCGCTCGAAGCGGCGATGCGCGGGCGTGTCACCCCAGGTGTCGAAGTACTGCTGCTGCAGCTGGATCTCGACGTTGACGAAGGTGTGGGTCACCGTCTTCCAGAACGAGGGGAAGTTGGGGTGAGGGTCGCGCTCCCGATCGTCCGAGTACTTGTGGTGCCGCATGTGGACGATGTCCCAGCTGGCGAACCGGACCAGGATGATGAGCCCGAGCACCTCTCCGACCAGCCGGTTGATCGACCGGGGCAGGTTGCCGTGGGTGCAGTTGTGGACCGTCACCTGCGCCCAGACGATCGCCCACACGAGCAGCACGAACACCGGCGCGTACCACCACCCGGGTCCGGGCAGCACCGGCCGGAAGCCCGTGACGAACATCAGCACGAGCAATGCCGAACAGACGACCAGCCAGAAGCCGTCGTACATCAGGTAGAAGCGGGGGTTCTTCTTGAACTGGTTGATGGGATGCGCGGTGAGGGTCTTCTTGAGCGAGATCAATCGTGTTTCCGGGGCGAGCCCCAAGGGTACGTCAGTGATGCCACCGGTGCCTAGAAGCATCGGCAGTGCAGCGAACGAGCCTTGTGCCGGCCCCTCCCCTCGGACTTGATCCCGCGCCCCGCCCCCGGCCGCCTGGAGGTCGCTGCCTTGCTGCTCCCCTTGTTTCTTTCCGCAGTGATCGCCGCCGCGCCTGCGACGGCTGCCCCGAGGACGGTGACGCAGGAGGTGCACCGGCTGAAGAACGGGATGCGGGTGGTCTTCATCCCCTTCGACTCGCCCGGGCTGGCCGCCTACTACACGCTGGTCCGCGTCGGGAGCCGCAACGAGCCCGAGCCCGGCCGTTCGGGCTATGCCCACTTCTTCGAGCACATGATGTTCCGCGGAACACCCACCAATCCGGGCGAGAAGTACAACGCCACCATGGTGGGCCTCGGGCTGGACACCAACGCCTCCACCACCGAGGACATGACCCTCTATCGCCTGTTCGGGCCGGCCAAGGCGCTGCCGACGGTGATCGACCTCGAGGCGGATCGCTTCCAGAACCTCTCCTACACCGAGGCCCAGTTCCGGACCGAGGCGGGTGCGATCCTCGGCGAGTACGCGAAGAGCGCCTCGAATCCGATGCTGTCCATGACCGAGAAGATGCTCGAGACCGCATTCACCGCGCACACCTACCGCCACGAGACCATCGGAACGCTCGCCGACGTGAAGGCGATGCCGGAGGGGTTCGATTACTCGCGCGAGTTCTTCCGCCGCTACTACACCCCGGACAACGCCACGGTCTTCGTGGTCGGAGACTTCGATCACCCCGCGACGCTGGCCCACATCGAGAAGGCCTACGGGCCGTGGAAGGGCAAGGTTCGCCCGGCGGCGATCCGCACCGAGCCTCCGCAGAAGGCGCCGCGCCGCGCGAGCGTTCCGTGGGCCAGCCCCACGCTCCCGCGGGTGTGGATCGCCTGGCACACCCCGTCTGCAGCCGACATGCGCGCGACGGCGGTCCAGCTCGTGCTCAACGAGTACCTCTTCGGCGACACCAGCCCGCTGGTGCAGGACCTGGTCCGCACCCGGCAGATCGCGGACGCGGTCCAGGCGACGTATGGCCCGCCGCGGGACCCGTCGCTCTTCGGGGTGCTCCTCCGCATGAAGACGGCCAAGGATCTGGCGGTGGGCGAGCAGGCGGCGCTCGCCGAGGTCCGGCGGCTCGGGGAAGGGAAGGTGGACGCCCCGCGGGTGGCGGCGGTGCGATCCAACGTGAAGTACGACCGGCTCATGGCGCAGGACAACGCCAACCGCGTCGCGCGCGACGCGGCGTTCAACGCGGCGTTGACCGGAGACGTGGGCTATCAGGACAGGCTGCTGGCCACGATCGGCACGGTGACGCCGGAGGAGCTGTCCAGGTTCGTCCGGAAGTATCTGGTCGCTTCGAACTCGACCACGGTGACGCTGCAGTCCACGCCAGCCCCGGCGACCGGGGGAGCGAACTGATGCGCCCTCGCGCCTGGGCCGCTGCGCTGCTCGCCCTGACCGTCACCGCCTGCGCCTCCTCGAAGCCCGCGCCGAACCCGACCGAGGCACCGGAGAAGCATGGAGCTCCAGCTGCCTCGAGCGCCGGTGCCGGTGGGAAGATCGCTCCGGCGCTGCCGCCGCCGGGCCCGCCGGGCCCGGTGCTTCTCCCGCCCTCCACCCAGCCACTGGTGTCCATCCAGCTGCGGTTCCGCACCGGGTCGGTGGACGATCCGGACGGCCAGGCGGGGATCACCGCGCTGGCCGCCGAGGTGATGTTCGAGGGAGGAACCGAGAAGCTCACCTCCCAGCAGCTCCGCGAGGCGCTCTTCCCCTACGCCGCCGACTGGTCGGTCCGGGTGGACAAGGAACAGACCACCTTCGCCATCCGGGTCCACCGCGACGGGCTGGAGAAGGTGTCCGGCCTCCTCACCGATGCGCTGACCCACCCCCGCTGGGATCCGGCCGAGTTCGCGCGACTCCGGGACGCGGTGATCAACGACATCGAGAAGCGGCTCCGCCAGGGCGACGACGAGAACCTCGGCAAGGAGGCGCTGAGCGAGCTGATGTTCGCGGGACACCGCTACGGATGGCTCACCTCCGGCCACGTGGGCGATCTCCGCAACCTGACGCTCCAGGGGGTGCGTGCCCATGCGGCGCGGGTCTTCACCCTCGACCGCCTCTCGATTGGCATCGCCGGCGGCTACCCACCGGACCTCCAGGCGCGTCTCACCGCTGCGCTCCAGACGCTGCCGGCGACCGGTGCGCCGGCGCCGGTCCTCACCCGGGCCGTTCCGCACCGGCCGCGCTTTCTGCTGGTGGAGAAGCAGACCGATTCGATGGCGATCTCCATCGGCTCCCCGTGGGCGCTTGGCCGCGGCGATCCGGACTGGGCGGCGATGACGGTGGCGCGAAGCGCGTTCGGCGAGCACCGCCAGTTCAATGGCCGGCTGATGCAGCGGCTGCGGGAGGTGCGGGGACTGAACTACGGCGACTACGCGTACCTCGAGAGCTTCGTCCAGGAGGGCGGTCAGGCACCCACCGCCCAGACCGGCCGCGCGCGCCGGCAGCAGGCGTTCAGCATCTGGATCCGCCCGGTCCAGAACGAGAACGCCCTCTTCGCGCTCCGCGCGGCGCTCTACGAGCTGCAGCGCTCGGTGGGCGATGAACCGTTCACCGACTCGGAGGTCTCCCGGACCCGGAGCTTCCTCGACGGCTACCTCCTCCTCTTCGCCCAGACCGACGCCCGCAAGCTGGGCTACGCGCTGGACGGTCAGTTCCTGGAGGTGAACGACTTCCTCGCCCGCTGGCGCGCCTCGGTGCCGGCGATCACCACCGCCCGGGCGAACGAGGCGTGGCGTCGCTGGGTCCATCCCGAGGAGGTGCAGATCGTGATCGTCACGCCGGACGCGGCGGCGCTGAAGAAGGCGATCCTGGCGAACGCTCCCTCGCCCATCCACTACCCGAAGGACGCCGAGGGGAAGCCACGAGAGGTGCCGAAGGCGGTGAGCGACGCCGACGCGATCATCGCCGCGTTTCCGCTCGGCGCGCAGGGCGACGCGGACGTGCGCATCGTGAAGGTGAACGCGCTCTTCGAGTAGCGCCGCCGGCTCATTTCCCCGCGCGGTACACCCGCTGGACGTACTCCGACATCATCCGGGCGGTGGTGAACCCGGCGCCCGCTATCCGGAGCGACGCCTTGATGCGCCGCACCCAGCCGACCGGCACGCCCGCCGCATCGCGGTCGTGGAAGGAGGGAACGACCTCGCGCTCGAGGATCTCGTAGAGCGTCGTCGCGTCACGTGCGTCCTGGGCCTGTTCGTCCTGGCCGCCCACGGGGATGCCCCAGCCGTTGGTCCCATCGAACGCCTCGGGCCACCACCCGTCGAGCACGCTCAGGTTGAGCCCGCCGTTGAGCGCCGCCTTCATCCCGCTGGTCCCGCTGGCCTCGAGCGGCGCGCGCGGGAGGTTGAGCCACACGTCGCACCCGGCGACCAGCTGGCCTGCGGTCTCGAGGTCGTAGTCCTCGAGGAAGGCCACGTAGCCCGTCGCACCGGCGGCATCCTTCAGCTCGAAGATGCGCTGCACCAGCCGCTTGGCGCCGTCGTCCGAGGGATGCGCCTTGCCGGCGATGACCAGCTGCAGCCGGCGCGGTCCCTGGAGCAGGGCGAGCGCCCGGCCCGGGTCGCGGATGAGGAGGTCCAGCCGCTTGTACGCGGCCACTCTCCGGGCAAAGCCGAGCGTGAGCACGTCGGGATCGAAGGTGCGTGCCGCCGCCTCGACGTAGGGGATGGTCTCGCCGCGCGCCAGGCGGTCCCGGACGGTCTTCCGGCGCACGAACTCGACCAGGCCTCGCCGGAGGGCGCCGCGCACGGCCCAGAGCTCGCCGTCGGGGATGCTCTCCACCGCCGCCCAGGCCCGAGGGTCACCCGAGCGCCAGGTGGGCGGCAGCCGGCGGTCGAGGAGGGCCTGCAGCTCGGGGGCGATCCAGGTCGGGGCGTGCACGCCGTTGGTCACGTGGGTGATCTGCACGTCGAGCGATCGCCACATCGCGCGTGACACCTCGCCGTGCTTGGCGCTCACCGCGTTCGCGCTGCGGCTGGTCCGGAGGGCCAGCTCGGTCACGCCGAAGGAGGGTCCGTCCGGCGGCTGGGCCAGGGCGAGAAACTTGCCCCTGTCGATGCCCAGCTCGCCCGGGAGATCTCCCAGGAGGGCCATGATCTCGTCCTGGCCGTAGTGCTCGTTGCCGGCGGGGATCGGCGTGTGGGTGGTGAACACCACGCGCTGCCGCGCCTCCGCGAGCGCCCGGTCGAACGGAAGCCCGGATCGCACGGCCTCACGCGCGAGCTCCAGCGCGGCGAGCGCGGCGTGCCCCTCGTTGAGGTGCACGACGGAGGGCGAGATCCCGAGCGCCTGCAGCGCCCGCAGCCCACCCATCGCCAGCACCGCGTACTGCATCACCCGGAAGGTGCGGTCACCGACGTAGAGCGTGGAGGTGATCCAGCGATCCACCGGCTGGTTCCTCGGGACATCGGTGTCGAGCAGGAACAGCGGCACCCGTCCCACCTGGACGTGCCAGATCTGGGCGACCACCGGATGACCGCGGAGGGTGAGCTCGATCAGGCGCGGCTCGCCATGGGCATCGACCTCCAGCCGGACCGGGAGCTCCTCCGGATCCGCCGTGGCCCACCACTCGTGCTGCCAGCCCGAGCGGTCCAGCCGCTGGTGGAAGAACCCACGGCGGTAGAAGAGCCCCACGCCCACCATGGGGAGCGCGCTGTCGGAGGCCTGCTTGAGCACGTCGCCGGCGAGCACGCCGAGACCGCCCGAGTAGATGGGGAGCGAGGCGTGGAGCCCGTACTCGGCGCAGAGGAAGGCGATGGGCCGCTCGGCGCTCGCTCCACTCCCCGTGTCGAAGGGCCGGGCGAGGTCGGCCTCGAGGGTGTGCACCAGCGCCTCGGCCCGGCCCAGCAGCGCCGCGTCGCGCGCGACCTGCGTGAGGCGGAGCGGCCCGGCGTCCCGGAGGAGCTTCACTGGGTTGTGCCCCGCGCTTTCCCAGCGCTCCGGATCCACCGCCTGAAAGATGGCGGCGGCCTCGGGGTGCCAGGACCACCAGAGGTTCGTGGCCAAGGTCGCGAGCGGCTGGAGCGGCCCGGAGAGGCGGGAGCGGAGCGGCTCCTCGGCGTGCATCGAGCAGGGCGAAAGCGAGGCCATCCGAGACTCCCGGGGCGGGTGTGACGCGCCGGGAGAATGGACCCGGCGCAGCACCGGATACCAGCGAAGGCAGCTCCGGACTGACGCGCCGCGGCGCCCGGGGCAGCAATGAAGGGCGTCGGGGTGCCGGCCACCCGCGCACCTCGCCCCCCCAGTTTCAGTGCGTCGCGCCCAGGTCCGCCTCGAGCTCCTTCTGGACCAGGGACATCGGGATGAGCCCAATCCGCAGGAGCCCATCGAGGAGCGCCTTCATCGGGAGCGGCCCCCGCGCCGTGCGTGCGATGACCTCGTCGAGCTGCACCTTCCCCACGATGTAGCTCGTGCCGTAGGCCGGTCGCCGGAGGAACAGGCCTTGCTCGCCGCGCACGGTCCGGCCGTCCAGCCGCAGCCACCCCCGCGGAGTGGAGGTCGAGGCGGAGGCGCTCGCCTGCTCCAGCGTCCACTGGTTGGCGTGCATCCGGAGATCGCCCATCGCCCGCGCCGCTCGCTGCGCGAGCATCACGTAGACCAGCTCCCGGGCACGGGGCGGACGGCCGTCGAAGAGCCCGGCGTGCATCATCAGCTCCTCCATCGCCGTGGCGACCCCCTCGGTCCGCGTGTTGAAGATGTTGTACAGCGCTGGCCGCCGACGGATGGGACTGGCCGGCGGCTGCTTCTCCATCGCGGCCAGGTCGAGGAAGTGCCACATGTGCAACCGCAGGGGCATCGGGTCCCGGGCCTCCACCTCGGCGAAGAACTCGAGCGGAGGTGTCGGATCGAAGCCGTTCGGGAGCACGGCGAGCGCAGGCTCCATCCACGGGTGCCAGGTGATGAAGTCGTTCTTCCTCAGGAAGTCGACCCAGGTCTTCAGCACCTCGTCGAAGCGCCGCTGGTGCTCCTGGACGGAGGTGGCCGGCTCGAGCGGGGGCAGGGCCCGGTTGCGCAGCTCTTCCTCGGCCAGACCCGCGCGGGCACGGTCGAGCTCGCGGGTCATCAGGATCACCAGCTCGTCCCAGGTGAACGGGACGAGCGCCACGTTGGCCAGGTACCAGTTGTAGTTCTCGACGCCCACGCCGGAGGAGCCGGTCTTCGTCTTCGCCTGTGCCGCGACCCAGGCCCCGTAGTCGTTCGTCGCCGTCAGCGCCGCCCGGACGGCGGCGGTCAGCTTCGGCGAGCTCGCGCTCTTGCGTCCCAGACCCTCGAGGGCGGCGAGCTGCTCGCGGATCGGTCCGCCGGCGACCGTCCAGAGATCCTTCCCGTTCCCGGTGAGGTTCTTCTTCGCCTGGGCGAGGAGCGGGGGGATGACCGAGAGCTGGGTGACGAGGCTCGCCTCGGCGGCCTCGGACAGGGGGAACGAGAGTGACCAGAGCTCGATGGCACCATCGGCATACTCGGCCTCGCGCGCCGGCTGGTCGGATTCCTCGGAGAAGACGGTGACGTAGAACGCCGGGTCCCGCGTCCAGGGGCGGAGGACGCGGAGGTCGAAGTCGAGGCCCATCATCTCCGCACGCACCAGGGCGAGGTCATCCTTCTGCGCCAGCGTGAACCGTGAGGGGTCGATCGCGGCGAGTCGCGCGAGCCAGCCAGGCAGGGCGCGGGCCTGTGCCGCCATCGCCTTCGTTCCGTAGTCCGGCACGCCCTGGACGCGCGGCGGTCGCTGGAATTCGCGCCACTCACCGAAGAGCGACGCGAGATCTTCCCCGGCGCGGGGAGCCGCGGCGGCGTGGATTGCGGTCAGCGCGAGCAGCAAGGAGGACACCCGGCGGAAGGTGGCCCCTCGCAGGGTCATGGTCGTCGGCATTCCTCACCATCGCACAGCGCTCCGGCTGCCGTTGAAACGAGCAGCCGGCGATCGAGCACCGGCTGCTCCCTTCCGTGTACGAGCGTCGCGTCGTCAGGGCACGACGTTCGGCCTGCCGGCGTCGTACCGGGCCTTGGCCGGCAGCGTGGACACGGTGCCAGTCAGCGGATCCACCCACGGCCACGGGTTGCTTCCGAAGAAGGCCGGCCTGGCGCCGAGGTAGAGCGATGGCGGAATCGTCCGCGCGCCGCTCGCCCAGACGATGCGCCCATTGACCGAGTCCCAGTTGGCATCGCGGTAGATGTGCGCGGCGGAGTAGCCGTTGTCCCAGCTCCCGAAACCACGGAAGTTGTTCCCCAGCTGGAAGATGGGGGTGCCGTTCGGGGACGAGGGCGTGGTCTGGTACACGTTGCCGCCCCGGAGCACGTTGCCCACGAAGGCGCTGTCGTGGGTATAGGCGTCCACGCCCACCGCGCGGATGTTCCCGGTCATGTTCCCCGACGAGTTCCGGCCGTTGGCGTAGTTCCGGAAGTGCGTATGCCACGCCGAGTTGCCGTGCGTGGTGTCGGACCCGATGTTGGGTGACCAGTTGCCCTCGATGAGGTCGTTGTGGGTGAAGGCGCCGTGGCTGTCGTCGATGGCGCTCTCCTGCCACCCCGGCGAGTTCCAGAGGACCGCGTTGTCCACGTAGTTGTAGGCGATGACGTTCCCGCCTCCGCTGGAGATGGAGGCCACCGGCTTGTTGTTGTTGATGGAGATGTTGTTCTCCACCAGGCTGGCCGAGGTCCCGGTACCGATGACGATGCCGTACGCCTGTCCGCCCGGGTTCTCGTCGCGTGAGTCGTGCACGTACGAGTCGCGGACCTCACAGCGGTAGCAGCGCCCGAGCCCGATGTTGTACCCATCCTTCCCCGGGTGTGCCTGGTCGTAGCGCGATCCGTCCGCCTCCACGTTCTTCGCCCAGGCGTAGGCCATGTAGCTGAAGGCGATGGTCCCGCCCGGGAAGCCCCACTGGTTGTTGCCGCCGGCGACGCCGATGGACTCGATCCCCGACCAGCGGTTGCCGAGGAACACCGAGCGGTTGTCCTTCGGCACCACCCGCCAGACCTGGGGCTGCCGCCATTCGAAGAAGTCCATCACCAGCGGGTCCTTCAGGTAGAGGGTGTTCCCGCTGATGCCGACGATCTCGCTGGTCTGCATCATCGAGCGCCAGCGCGGCACGGCGTTGATCGCAGCGGCGTTCGCGCTGGTCAGGTCCGAGACGTTGATGCCGGGAGCGCCGGTGCTCGGGCCGGCCCAGGAGAGCGTCGGCTGCCGCTTGAAGTATTGCCCGTCGTAGAACCACATGAAGTCGCCATTGAACTGCACCGATCCCACCGCCTTCGCCGGACCGTCCAGCATGTCGATGGTGATGACGTCGCCGACGGCGAACCTGCTCGCGTCCGCGACCGGGACGTTGGTGGTCCACATCCAGGCGTTGCCGGTGACCGCCACCACGCGGAAGTCGGCGTCCGAGAATCCGGTCCGGTGGCCGAAGAGAACCACCGTGCCGTACTCGGGGATGGTGCCGTTGGCGACCAGGTGCGTCTGGTCCGGGCCCTCGCCACGGAGGGTGACGTTGTCCGCGGTCACGTAGAGGCCAACCCGCCCGCCCTTGTTGGGCAGGGTCTGGGGGTTCACGTAGTAGGTGCCGGCCTTGAGCTTGACGATCTTCCGGCTGCTCGGAGTGGCCGCGGCGCCCGCGGCGTTGATGGCTGCCTGCGCAGCCGCGGTGAAGGCGGCCGCGTTGCCCGGCCCGATCAGGGCCGGGTTGACCGAGTAGCCGCCGTACGGATTGCCGGCTGGAACCCAGACCGTCGCCGGACGGACCGGGTCGTCGTCACGTGGAACGCCGCCCGGGATGCCGGGGTTCCAGGTGGTCCTGAACTGCTTGGGGAGGATGGACTGGTCGATGGAGAGCGCGCTGGTGCTCTCCCCGGTCGCGTCTTGCCCCTCGGTGCCCGGGGCGGCTCCGCAGCCAATGGCGCCGGCGAGAACGGTGGGGAGAAGCCACCGGACGGCCGGATGCAACGGTGTGGCTGTGCTGTGTCGAGTCATCTCGTCTCGTGGAGCGCCC
>JADGQZ010000250.1 GCA_017881345.1 Myxococcaceae bacterium
CGGGAGGAGCGACACCTGGTCATCAAGGTCGCCGCCGCGACGCCCTGACGCAGAGAGCCTGGTTCGTGGCCGCGACGATGTTTGCGTCGTGCGTGAGGAGTGGCCTGCGTGGAGGCGTGAGACAGAGCCGTGACGCGTCATGACAACTTCTGGCAGCTCGTGATGGGCGAGAATGCCTCGCCCGGGTCGATTGTCTGCCCGGCCAGGCGATTGTCAGCCCTCACGGTCATGGCGACGCCGAGCTGGGAAGGAACATCGACGTGGACTGGTTTCTGGGCGGGCGTCGCGATCAACCCGTACCTCCAGCCTCTAGCCCTGGCCTCCCCTCGCATCTGATTGGGCTTACGTCAGCGCAGGGAGGGCGCGCCCTCCGGATCGGCGATCGGCGGAGCGACCACCGTTCGCCTCGAGCCACGCGCGGATCGTCTTGGCGTATCTCTGAACCTCGTCCTCTCCATCAAGACGGATTAGCCCAACGGGATGCGAGGGGAGGCCCTGGCGAGATGAAGCAGGCTGCAGTCCAAGTGCCGGCGTATGAAGGGGAACAGGTGCGTACGCCGGCGTTTGCGGCCTCTGCGGCAGCTCTCCACGCGAAACGGTGTCCCGCAGGCGGCCGGTCCCCCCGCTTGCCAAACCGCGCCAGGTGCGGTAGAGAGAAGAGGAGGGGGAAAGGAGGCACGCCATGGGCACTCTGGACGGCGTAGGACTGACCTTCGAGGAGTCGATGTCCGGCTTCCTGGGCATCGGCGAAGCGGAGCCCCGGCTCGGCGCCGAGCGCGGCAGGCGGGAGAACACGCCGATCCGGTTCGACGTCCACATCAACGTGGACGATCTCGCCCGCTTCATCGACGATCCCGAGCACCGGGCCGACCTCACGGGCACGGTCACCTTCGCCCCCCTAGGTGGGACCTTCCCCCTCCGGGACGGCTGGTTCAACCTGTTCTCCGTGGAAGCCGGGACCGGCCTTCGCGAGATGATCTACGACTTCCGCTTCACCGCCGCCGACGGCGACACCTATCACCTCCGCGGGCACAAGGATATCCACGACGACCCCGGTATCGACGTCGTCGGCGATCTCACCCGGCTCTCCACGGTGGTCAGCCGGGTGGCCGCAGGCGCGGGTACGCCCGGCAGCCCGGCCGGGAGCGCCGGCGCAGACGGTGGCCGTGGCGGGGGCGCCGAGGTCCTCTACGGCGCGGGTGTGCTCGAGTTCCGCCTCCGCGACCTCGGCGCCATGGTGGGCTCGCTCCGGGTCGAGAACGCCACCTCCTGGGAGCAGCGCTTGGCGGCGGTCACCGCCTTCGCCTCGCTGGCCTACGGGGAGGTGCGGGAGGAGTACCTCCGCGGCCCGCTTCCCATCTACAACACCCAGTACGAGAACCTGGTGCTTCGGGGTAACCTCACCTGGGACGGCCGGGCCGACACGCCCTTCTTCCTGGTCTCCGGCACCCACGGCAAGGGCTTCCCCTGGGGAGACGGGGAGCTCTTCTCCGACGTGCTCCTGCTGGTCGGCGACGGTCACGGCGGCTACGAGCGCTACGCCGCGAGCGACCGCGTCCTTGAGGGGCTCGAGCTCGACGTCGAGCGGGGCATCTACCGCTACCGCGGGCCCCTGTTCCGCCTCACGGACGGCTGCAGCGTCTCGTTCAAGGAGATGCGGTCCCCGCCCGCCGGGCTCGAGACCTGCCTCGCGGAGCTCGAGGTGGCGTTCGCCGCCCGGCCCTTCGAGACGGTCTCCTTCCCCTTCCCGGTGGTGGACAAGCTGGCGCGGAAGATGGCCACCTGGCTGGAGCGGACGCTGCACGACCGCCTGCCCTCCGAGCATCCCCTGGGGTACGCGGTCACGCCCCACCTCGTGAGCGTGACCGCGGGCCGCCTCACTCTCGACGGCGCGAGCGGCACCATCCGCCCGGACGGCACCGCCGGGGAGGCCGAGCGGGGCAGCTTCCGCAACGTCACGGAGCCCACTCTCCTCTACGGCTACCTCTGCGTTCCGCGGCCGGAGCGGGGGACGGCCCGCATCCAGGTCAGCACCCGTACCATGCGCAATGAGCGCGAGCTCTGGGCCAAGGACCAGCTGGATGCCCACCTGGGTACGGTCCTTCCCCGAGTCGCGTCGGCGGAGGTGCTCGTGGCTCCCTCGGGGCTCACCGTGCGGCCCCTGCCGCCGGCAGGCAAGCTGAAGAAGCGCGCGCTGCCGCTCCGCAAGGTGGGCGAGCCGCTGCTCGAGGTCCGCAACGACCACTTCCCCACCGGGGTCTTCCTGCGGCGCATCGTGACCGTGCGGGACCTCGACGGAGTCGATTGCCCTGCCCTCGAGGAGGACATCACGCTGCTGCGCCTCGAGGCGATCGACTCAGAGAGGAAGGTGCGCGTTGCCGCCATCCGCGACGACGACAAGCTCGCCGCGCTTGACCGGGTGCTCGCCACCACCGGCTTTGACGAACTCCTGGAGACCGAGCTGGTGAAGGCGGCAGCCGAGAAGCATGCCACGCGGGCCAGCTTCGCCATCGCCATCAAGCCCAACTTCATGTTCGCCTACGACCGCCGGGACTCGACCACCTACACCGACCCGGAGCTCGTCCACCACCTCGTGCGCCATCTGCGCGCTCGCGGCTTCGAGCGGATCTCGGTGGTGGAGGCCCAGTCCACCTACGGGGAGTACTTCGATCACCGCTCGGTCCCCGAGGTGGCGCGCTACCTGGGCTACGACGGCAGCGCCGACTACCGGCTCGTGGACCTCACCGAGGACTGCGACGAGAGCCGCGAGTTCCCGCCTCCGCTCGGCCGGCACCCGGTGCCCCGCACCTGGGCCGAGGCCGACCTCCGCATCGCCTTCGCCAAGAACAAGACCCACGCCTACGCCTACTACACGCTGACCCTCAAGGACATCTATGGGGCCCTTCCCCTGGCCAACAAGTTCAAGGAGTACCACTGCGACCGGGGCATCGACGGCACCACCATCGAGTACCTGGCCGCTTTCCCCGTGCACTACGGCCTTATCGACGGCCACCTGAGCGCCGACGGGCCCTTCGGCATCTTCGCCGATCCCGCTCCCAACGTGACCCACACCATGATCGGAGGGGCCGACCTGGTGGCGGTGGACTGGATCGGCGCCAGCAAGATGGGCATCGACCCCATGATCAGCAGCTACATGCGCCTGGCCGTGCAGCGCTTCGGCAAGCCGGAGATCGAGCTCGTGGAGGGCTCGGACGCAAGTCCCTACCGCCCCTGGCTGAACGTGCCCGTGGCGCTCACCCTCTTCACCACCAAGGGACTGGACGCGAACTACTACGTCGGCAACCTCTTCTACACCTCCGGCGCCCAGATGGACGAGAGCTACTTCACCTACAA
>JADGQZ010000251.1 GCA_017881345.1 Myxococcaceae bacterium
GGAAGCTTGGGGTGGTGAACCTCGAGGGCCGCGTGTTCATGAAGCCGCTGGATGATCCGTTCACGGTGGGCCTGGGACTGGTGGAGGAGCTCCGCAAGGAGACCCGCTGCATCCTGGTGGACATGCACTGCGAGGCGAGCAGCGAGAAGAACGCCATGGGCGCCTGGCTCGACGGGAAGGTCTCGGCGGTGGTGGGCACCCACACCCACGTGCAGACGGCGGACGAGCGCATCCTGCCCGGGGGCACGGCCTTCATCACCGACGTGGGGATGTGCGGCCCGCTCGACTCGGTCATCGGCATCAAGAAGGAGCTGAGCATCGAGCGGTTCCTGACCCAGCGCCCCAACCAGTACGAGGTGGCGAAGAACCTCGTGTACCTCCAGGGCGTGGTCCTCGACATCGACGATGCGACCGGCAAGGCCCGGGGCATCACCCGGGTCCGCGAGCACCTTCCCGGGACGTGACCCCTCCCCCGCTGGCCTGGTAGGTGGAGCGGGATGTCGCTCCTTCGCCGCGCCACCCCCGACGAGCAGTTCGCCGAGGTCACCCGGGCCACCGTCGACCTCCAGGTCGCCGACGAGCTGCGGGCCAAGCTGCGTCGCTCGTACGAGCGCGAGCAGCCGCTGGTGGTGAAGACCGGGTTCGACCCCAACCGCCCGGACCTCCACCTCGGCCACACCCTGCTCCTGACGCGGATGCGGCGGTTCCAGGACTTCGGCCACGAGGTGGTCTTCCTCATCGGAGACTTCACCGGGATGATCGGTGACCCCTCGGGGAAGAACGTCACCCGGCCCGCGCTGAGCCGCGAGGAGGTGCTGGCGAACGCCGAGAGCTACAAGGCGCAGGTCTTCAAGGTCCTCGACCCGGAGCGGACGAAGGTCAGGTTCAACTCGGAGTGGCTCGACGCGCTCGGCACCGAGGGGACGGTCCGCCTCGCCGCGCACTGGCCGCTGGCGCGGATGCTCGAGCGGGATGACTTCAAGACCCGCTTCCGCGAGGGCCGCAGCATCTCGATGCACGAGCTGCTCTACCCGCTCTTCCAGGGCTACGACTCGGTGGCGCTGAAGGCGGACGTGGAGCTCGGCAGCACCGACCAGCTCTTCAACCTGCTGGTGGGGCGAACGCTGATGCGGGAGTACGGACTCGAGCCGCAGGTCATCCTCACCGGGCCCATCCTCGAGGGCCTCGACGCGCGGATGGAGGACGGACGGATCGTCGGGGAGAAGATGTCCAAGTCGCTGGACAACTACGTCAGCGTGGCCGAGCCGCCGTCCGAGATGTTCGGCAAGCTGATGAGCATCTCCGACGACCTCATGTGGCGCTACGCCGAGCTGCTCTCGGCGCGGCCGCTGGAGGTGCTCCGCGCGGAGCGGGCCCGGGTGGCCGCGGGGCAGCTGCACCCCAAGGACGTGAAGGTGGCGTTCGCCAGGGAGATGGTGGCCCGCTTTCACGGCGAGGAGGCCGCGGCGCGGGCGGCCGAGGAGTTCGAGCGCCGCTTCTCGCGCCGGGAGGTCGACCCGGGGAGCTTCCCCGAGGTGGTGGTGGGCGCGGGTGGGGCGGCGGTGCCGCTGGTCCGCGCGCTCCTCGACGCGCAGCTGGTGGCCTCGACCTCGGAGGGGCGGCGCCTCATCACCCAGGGCGCGGTGAAGGTGGACGGCGCACGGGTGTCGGACCCCAAGGCCGAGCTGCCGACCGGGACCCACCTGGTGCAGGTGGGAAAGCTCCGCGCGGCGAGGCTCACCGTGCGCTGAGTCTTGCGAGGGTGGGATCTCGGACCTAGCCTCGTCCCGGTGACGGCGCGCGGGCTGGGACGGACACTGTTGCGGCTGGTGCTGTTCGCCCTGCTCGCCGGCTGCGCCCACCAGAGCTACGAGCCCGCTCCCGCCCACGTCCAGCCCCCGGCGGGTCAGTGGACCTTCGCGGACTGCGAGCTCGCCGACGACGGGAGCACCGTGCCGTCGGACTTTCCGCGCGGCTCGCTCGCGCCGCCCGGTGCTCCCGAGCACGCCTTCGGCTGCGCGCTGTCGGCGCAGCTCGCCGCTCTCGGAGAGCCGGCGCTCTTCCCCCTTCCGCCGAGTGGCGAGGTGACCCGCGTCCTGTGGATCCGCTCGGGCGGACACCCGGTCAGCGTGCGCTTCGAGCGACAGGCGTCCGCCGGACAGATCCGCGGGGCGCAGACCGCAGGGAAGGGCCTCGCCGCGCCGGGCGAGCTCCTCGAGGAGACCAGCAACCCGGTCTCGGCGGAGGAGGTGACGACCCTGCTGACCCGCATCGAGGCCGCGCGCCTCTGGGCCCCCGCACCGCCGGCCGCCGCCGTGCCACCCGCGGACACCGCGTCGATCTGGGTCTTCGAGGCGGCACGCGCCGGCGGCTACCAGACACGGGTCTTCCAGCGCGAGACGCTGGCCCGCGACGCCGGCTTCAACGCGCTCGCCCGCGCCCTGGTGGCCGCCTCCGGGCTCCACGTCGAGGGCGCGGTCTACTGACGCCCGGTCAGGGCCCCGAGCCCGAGCCCCACCAGGTAGATCTCCACGCTCGCCGATCGGGTCGCCTCCGGCCGCACCACCTTCACCTCGCGGTACGTCTCGCGCAGCTGCGCCCGGAACGCCTCGAAGTCTCCGCCCATGAAGAGCTTGGTCACGAAGCTCGATCCCGGCTTTCCGAGCGCCCGGGCCAGCTCCAGCGCCCGCTCGGCGAGGCGGACCGACCGGGCCTCGTCCGTCCCCCGGACGCCGGTGGTCTTCGGCGCCAGGTCCGAGAGCACCGCGTCGTAGGGACCCGGCGCCAGCGCCTCCACCTGGGCCTGCGCGTCGTCCGCGAGCACGTCCACCACTCCGGTCCGGACCCAGCCCTCGGTGAACGGCCGGAGCGCGACCAGGTCCACCCCCACGGCGAGCCCCGACGGCCCCACCGCCCGGGCGATGACCTGGAGGAACCCCCCGGGCGCCGCCCCGAGATCGAGCACCCGGCTGCCCGGGCGAAGCAGTCCGAAACGCCCCACCAGCTCCTCGAGCTTGAAGGCGCTCCGCGCACGGAATCCTCGCTGCTTGGCGCGTTGGAAGAAGTGATCTTTCGGCCGGTACGGCTTGCCCATGGGTCGGACTCTTCCCTTACCATCGACGACAGAGACGCTCGATGAAGACGCGCGGCCAGCTGCTGGCGTGGGCCTGGACGGTGCTGTCGTTGTCGACGGCGGTCGTGTCCACCGTGCGGATGCAGCCGCTCCGGCACGAGTCCGAGGCGCTGCTGGTGCGCTCGCGCGCCCACGCCGACGCGTTCGCCAGCTCCTTCGACGGCCAGTTCGCGGACCAGCAGCTCGACACCTTCCAGCAACGCCGCGCCGTGGTCTCGCGGGTGCAGGGGTGGCAGCGGCTCCAGCTGCTCGGCGGGCTGGGCACGCTGGGCGGGCTGTTCGCCGCCTGGCTGCTGTGGCTGCTCCGCCGGCTCCACGCCGACCTCGGCGTGGACGCTCCGGTCGCCTGAGGGGTCCCCTTCCGGTAACCTCCGGCCCCATGCCGGGGTGCGCCTGGTGCGGCAGTCCTCTGGACGTGGTGGGCAACGCGGTGGGCCGCCGGGACACCTGCCCTCGCTGCGGGCACGACCTGCGGGCCTGCCGGCAGTGCCGTCACTTCGATCCCGCGGTGGCCAAGGCGTGCAAGGAGCCCTTCGCCGAGGTGCCCTCGGACAAGGACGAGGCGAACTTCTGCGAGTTCTTCCAGCTCGGCGAGGGCGGCCTCACCGACGAGGACCCGCTTCGGGCCGCGCGCGAGGCCGCCGACGCGCTCTTCAAGCGCTGAGCGCCAATCTCAGCGACGAGGACCGAGCCGCTCCCGTAGCCGTCCCGCCCGACGGACTGCGCCGACCAAGCGCTCGGGCGCGAGAGGAGTATGTTCCTCACGGAGAGCGAGCCATGCACCAAGCCCATCGCCTGGTCGGCATCACTTCGTGGGCATTCCTCGCCGCCTGCGCGCACCAGAGCGAGGAGTGGCCGACCCGGACCGGCCTCCTTCGCTTCGATGAGAAGAGCGTGACCAGCCCCTACGTCTCGTACTCGCGGACGAGCGACGGCTCCTGGGCCGGGCTCCACGGCGAGCGGTACGAGCGGGTCGGGGACACGCTTCGCGCAACCGGGTCGCCCGGCCCCCGCTATCATCCGGTCATCCTCCCCACCGGGTTCGTGCGCATCGAGCGACTTCCCGACGGGCTCGTCTACACGCCGTCCTACGACACGGTCCCGATCTGGACCTTCGTGACCGAGGACGGGAAGCCCCTCCCCGAGGACATCGAGATCCCGCTCTATCTTGTAGCCCGAATCCATCTGAGCGGGGTCGGGTACCTGGGCCCGGGCGGGTGCCCCACCCTGATCTTCCAGATCCACGACCGGAACGTCGCTGCCCGCTGGTGGTTCCCGAACGAGGGCCCCGACCGGTGCGCGCTGGTGTTCCCGGGAGAGACGGCGAA
>JADGQZ010000252.1 GCA_017881345.1 Myxococcaceae bacterium
CAAGGGCGAGCTGGCGACGCTGATGGACGAGATGGAGCCCGCCGCCGCCGCGGCGTAGCCTCGCTCGCCTTCGTCGGGTAGAAGGGGCGGTTCCCCGCCCTGATGGACGACCTCGGCCCTGCCCGACAGATTCCGGAGCCCGAGCGCTCCGTGCCGGGGACCCCGGTCCCCCGGGAGCTGACCGCCCGGGGGCTGATCGTGGGGAGCGTGCTCGGCGTCCTCTTCGCCGCGAGCTCGGTCTACCTCTCGGTCAAGGTTGGCCTGACCGTCTCCGCCTCCATCCCGGTGGCGGTGCTCTCCATCGCGCTGTTCCGGGTCGCCGGCCGCTCGTCGGTGCTCGAGAACTGCATGGTGCAGACGACCGGCTCGGCCGGTGAGTCGCTCGCCTTCGGCGCGGCCACCGCGCTCCCGGCCCTGCTCCTGATGGGCTACGACCTGAGCTTCACCCACATGCTCCTGGTCGCGCTCACCGGCGGGCTCCTCGGCGTGTTCCTGATGGTCCCGCTCCGGCACGGGCTCGTGGTCCAGGAGCGCGAGACGCTCCGCTTCCCCGAGGGCACTGCCTGCGCGGAGGTGCTGGTGGCGGGAGACCGCGGCGGAACGACCGCGCGGCTCGTCGTCTCGGGCTTCCTCATCGGGGCGATCTACAAGACGCTGTACGCGGCGCTGAAGCTCTGGCGGGAGATCGTGGGAGGGCTGCTCGGCTCGGTACAGACCCTGCCCGACGGGAGCGTCATCCGCCACGGCTTCCCCAACGCCTCGGTGGCGATGGAGGTGAGCCCGGAGCTCCTCGGGGTCGGCTACATCATCGGGCCGCGCATCGCCGGGATGACCTTCGCCGGTGGAGTGCTCGCCTACCTGGTCTTCATCCCGCTCATCCACTTCTTCGGGGACGGGCTCTCGACCCCGCTGCTCTCACCCGACGGGGCACTGATCCGGGACATGGGTCCCGACGAGCTGCACCGCACCTACGTGCTCTACATCGGCGCCGGGGCGGTCGCGACGGGGGGCCTGGTCAGCTTGCTGCGTTCGCTGCCGGCCATCGTCCGCGCGTTCCAGCGAAGCGTGCGCACCTTCCTCGCCTCCCGACGGGGCCAGGCGGTGGACGTTCCGCGGACCGAGCAGGACCTGCCGATCACCGTGGTGCTCGGCGGGACGCTGGTCATCATCCTCGTCGTCTGGCTGGCGCCGCCGCTGCACCTGAACCTCTTCTCGGCGCTTCTGGTGCTGGTGGCGGCGTTCTTCTTCGTCACCGTCTCGGCGCGCATCACCGGGGAGATCGGCAGCTCCTCGAGCCCCACCTCGGGGATGACGGTGGCGACGCTGCTCTCCACCTGTCTCCTGTACCTGCTGCTCGGCTGGACGTCGCCCGCGGACCGATTCATGGCGCTCACCACGGCGGCCATCGTGGGCATGGCGGCAAGCAACGGCGGGACCACGGCCCAGGATCTCAAGACCGCATACCTCGTCGGGGCGACGCCGAGCCGGCAGCAGATCGCGATCCTGGTCGGCGTCGTCACCTCGGCGCTGTGCGTCGGCCCGGTGCTCGCGGCGGTGAATCGCGGTGCGACCGCGACGGTGCCCGAGGTGCATCCGGGGGTCCGGGTCACCCACCCCTCCGAGGAGCGGGTGCTGCAGCGGGAGTTTCCGTTCCAGCCCGCGCCGGAGACTCTCTCCCGGGCGGGGCTGTCGGGGGAGGAGCTCTTCCGGCAGCTCTGGGGGCGCGGCCTCGAGGTCCGGCTGGACGCTGCTGGCAGCCCGGTCGCGCTGCGCACGTTCCGCGGAGATCTCCAGCTCCCGGGCATCGGCGCCGAGGAGGTGCGGGGCACCGAGCGGCTCCGGCTCGACGCCCTGGCCCCGGTCGCCGCTCCGTCCGAGCGTCAGCTCCAGGCCGGCTTCGTCCGCAACGACGCGCCCATCCCCACCGGGAAGTACCTGAGCACCGCGGACGGGACGATCGAGTACGTGGTGGACCCGGGCATCGGCGGGCGGGTGGACGAGATTCACGGCGTGAAGCTGACCCGCTACGAGGCGCCCAAGGCGCGGCTGTTCTCGCTCATCGTCGACGGGGTGCTGACCCGGAAGCTCCCCTGGGACCTGGTGCTGCTCGGCGTGGCCCTGGCCTTCATGCTGGAGATGGCGGGGGTGGCGGCGCTGCCGTTCGCGGTGGGGGTGTACCTGCCCATCTCCACGTCGGCGCCGCTCTTCGTCGGGGGCGTGGTCCGCTGGTGGGTGGACCGGCGGGGAGCCCGGCCCGAGTCGGACGCGAGCCCGGGCACCCTGCTCTCCTCGGGCTACATCGCCGGCGGGTCGCTGGCCGGCGTGGTCATCAACCTGCTGCACATCCCGGAGGGCGGCTGGATGGATGCGCTCGACGTGCCGGCGCGGCTCGCGGGGCACCCGGGATGGCTGCCGCGGCTGGTCGAGGCGCTGGGCGACTCCCCCCGGGCGCACCCCGCGGCCTCACTGATCTTCGGTCTCGTGGTCTTCGGTGCGCTGGCGGTTCACCTGGGGCGGGTGGCGCTCGGGACCCGGGAGGCGGAAGGCCCACATTCGGTCTAGACTCCGGGCCCGTTGACCGCCGCACCCGAAGCCTCCGTCGCACCCGACCCGCTCGCCGACCCGGAGAACCGGCAGCGGCTCGAGCTGGCGAAGGCGTTCGCCTTCCAGCTGCTCAAGGGCATCAAGCAGATCGGCATGTACCGGCACAACGAGAGCCGGTACACGGAATATCTGGAGAAGGCGCACGCCGCGGTCCGCGAGTACACCGGGCGCTGGGGTCCACTGGTCTTCAAGGTGGAGCAGCAGAACTTCCACCTCTTCGATCAGCCGCTCTTCACCGAGGACACCCCGCTCCCCTTCAAGTTCTGGCGCGATGGGATCCGCCAGTTCATCTTCCGCCCGGGCCTGCGGCCGGACGAGCTCCTGTCCTTCACCCTGATCGCCCTGAGCGACGTGGAGAAGCAGGGCGAGGACACGGTGGCCCAGCTCTGGCGCTCGCCGGTCGACAACCTGGAGTACGTGGTGGTGGAGGGCTTCAAGGTCGACGGCTTCTCCGACGAGGAGGTGCAGGTCGCGGTCGACAAGATCGTCGAGTACCTCTACTCGCGGCTGCGGAGCCACTCCGACGACTTCCTCCGCTTCGCGCGGGTGAGCGCCGAGGATCTCGAGCTGAAGCTGGAGGGCGTGGAGCAGGTCCGGGGAGCGGTGATCGCCGGGGTGACGGCGAGCGACGAGCTCAAGGCACGGCTGCAGAAGGAGATCGCCGAGGAGGAGCACAGCCGGCTCTTCCCCAAGCTGGTCTCGTCCATCTTCCAGGTGGCGGAGGCGGGGGTGGACGACCCCGAGCTCCTGGAGGAGATGTTCCTGCAGCTGCTGGACGCGCTCCTCCTCCAGGAGGACTTCGCGATCATCAACCAGATCGTCCTCAAGCTCCGGGCGATGGAGGACCGGCCGGGGATGAGCGGCATCCGCCGGCTGAAGGCCACCTTCGTCGAGAAGATGGGCGACGAGCAGCGGCTGGTGCGGGTGG
Organism: Myxococcaceae bacterium; assembly: GCA_017881345.1. Lineage (GTDB taxonomy): Bacteria > Myxococcota > Myxococcia > Myxococcales > Myxococcaceae > RPRB01. The sequence continues at coordinate 3,533 of JADGQZ010000252.1, forward strand.
CGGACGTGCTCCGCGCGGCGCGGCCCGGGGTGCTCCCGGACATCGGCCGGTACCTGAGCTCGCTCCAGCCGACGGTGCTGCCGATCCTTCTGGACCTCCTGGAGACGCTCGATGCGCCGGAGCACCGGCTGGTGCTGTGCGACGTCATCGCCGAGTTCTGCAAGGTGAACCCGGTGGAGGTGGTCCAGCGGCTCTCCTCCGAGCGCCCGATGACGGTGCGGGACATGGTGTACGTGCTGGAGCGCGCCCAGCACCCCGAGCGGATGGTGTTCTTCGGACGGGTGCTGAAGCACCGGAACCTGGCGGTCCGGCTGGACGTGATGGGCACCATCGCCCGGGGCCGGAGCCTCGAGTCACGACGGCTCATCGCCGAGGCGCTCAAGGACGACACCGCGCAGGTCCGGGTGCAGGCGGCGCGCCTGCTCCCGGAGTACGACCGCGAGCACGCGTACCAGGACCTGGTCGCGGTGGTGAGGTCCAAGGACTTCAAGAAGCGGAGCTCCGAGGAGCAGGCGGCCTTCTACACGGCGCTGGGGAGCACCGGGCTACCGGCGGCGATGTCGTTCATGACGCAGCTGCTGGCGGAGAAGGCCCACCTCTGGAACCGGGCCCGGGTTGTCGAGGAGAAGCTCCTGGCGGTCCACGGGCTGGCGGGGGTGCAGTCCATCCAGTCGTACCGGGCGCTCCAGGCGGTGACCGAGGACCGGACGCAGCCCTCCGAGGTGCTGGTCGCAGCCCGGCGGGCACTGGGCGAGACGCGGAAGAAGCTCTTCGGTGACGCGCCGCCGCCGGAGGCGAGCTAAGTGCCTCGACCGGGGTGTACTGATCGCTTCGACGGCCGATCCTCTCGGTCAGGTCAGCCGCTCAGGAATCCACGGCGCGGAATCTCCGGCACACCGTCGTGGAGCCCAGGCGGCTGCCGCACAGCAATCTGCGACGCGCAGACTCGGCCCTGTGCTGCTCGACGTGCCACGAGGCACGCCTCCGCTGCTCGTCCCTGGTGTGCGCCGTCTCGCTTCGGTCTCTGCCGTCTCGCTATGCTCGCTACACCCCGGTCGAGGCACTAGTGGCCGACAATCTCCGGATCAGCGGCGCGGGCGAGGAGAACATCCTCGACTTCGGCCGGGACCACTCCGAGAAGCTGCAGCAGCTCTCGCGCTCGGTGCTCTCGACGCTCTACATGCTGGTGCGCTCGGCGAAGATGTACGACCCGGACAACGCGGTGTTCGAGCGTCCGCTGATGTCGCTGCAGGACACGCTGAACCTCATCATCTCGCGCGAGGGCCGCTTCGACCTGGTCGGGATCAAGAGCTCGTTCTACGTCAACAACATGCTGGTGAAGGCCGAGCTGAACGCGGTGGAGAACATCCGCTACCTGCTCGAGGAGATGCGGGCCAAGGACGTGGGCGGCTTCACCCTGGTCAAGCCGGTGCAGAACGCGGAGCTGCGGAACTTCATCTGGATCTTCGCCAAGGACGTGGTGGAGACCCCGGAGGACGACGGGCTCAGCAGCCGGAAGCTGCTGGCGATCAAGATCGCCCGCTGGAGCAAGCTCCGGGAGAAGCTGGAGAAGGAGAAGCTCGACGACGACGAGAAGGTGGACCGGAAGAAGTACGCGGTCACCGTCTACGCCCGCGCGGTGTTCTTCATCGCCAAGTACCTGGACTCGGTGCGCAAAGGCGCGCCGATGGTGGCGGCCCGGGCGCTGCGCCTGGTCCAGGACCTGGTCGACATCTGCTTCGACGCGAAGGTGCACTTCCTGGGCATGACCACCATGCACCAGGAATCGGACTACCTGGTCTACCACCAGGTGAACACCTGCCTCCTGTCGATCGTGTTCGGGGGAGAGCTCGGGCTGACCAAGGCGCAGCTCCGGGACCTGGGCTTCATTGCCCTCTTCCACGATGCGGGCATGGCCACCATCCCCGACGAGCTGGCCGGAAAGCGCGGCGGGCTGACGCCCGAGGAGCGAACCCTCATCGCCCGGGCGCCCCTGATCTCGGTGCGGAACGTCCTGATGGAGAAGGGCTTCACCCGGACGACGCTGCACCGGGTGGTGACCACGCTCGAGTACAAGAGCGACTTCGGCACGGCGGTGCGCGACGCTCGCGGCAACATCCAGATGATCATCCCCAAGTCGTCGCTCGGGCTCTACGCGAAGATCATCGCCATCACCGCGGGGTTCGACGCGCTGACCAGCCGGCGCCCCTTCCGCGACGCCTACGGGCCCGAGGTGGCGATGATGCTGATGTGGAGCGAGCTCCGGCACAAGTTCGACCCGGAGCTCCTCAAGGTGTTCATGCGGGTGCTGGCGATCCCACCGGTGAAGGTGCTCTCGCGCCGTCAGCAGGGAGCGCTGTCGGTCACCGGCCTCTGAGCCGGGCCGTCCACGCCCGCGCGCGGGGTCGCACGTCGCTCGCGGCTCAACGCTCGGGAGCGAGCGCGGCGATGGCGTCGGAGAGGTCTCGAGGGACGGGCGCCTCGGCGCGAACGGGCTTGCCGGTCCGGGGATGGGGGAACACGAGCCGCCAGGCGTGCAGGGCGTGGCGCCCGAGCTCGCCCTGGACGGCCTTCACCCGGGCATCGCCCTTGCGCGTGCCACCGTAGAGGGTATCGCCGAGCAGAGGGTGCCCCAGCTCTGAGAGGTGGACGCGGATCTGGTGCGTGCGGCCAGTCTCGAGGCCGACCTCGAGCAGAGCGGCGCCGTGCACGAGGGTCCGCACGCGCCAGGTGGTGATCGCGGGCTTGCCGGTCCTGGTGCGCCCGGTGAAGCGCTTCCGATCGCGCGGATGGCGCCCGTGGAGCGTCTCCAGCCGTCCGCTCACCGGCGGATGCCCGTGGACGAGCGCGAGATAGGTCTTCACGACGGTGCGCGCCTGGAACGCGTGCTGGAGACCCTGCAGGGCGGCGTCGTTCTTGGCGACGACGAGGCAGCCCGACGTCTCCTTGTCGAGGCGGTGGACGATGCCCGGCCGGAGAACGCCGCCGACGCCGGAGAGCCCCGAGACGTGGTGCAGGAGCGCGTTGACCAGGGTGCCCCGGGCATGCCCCGCGGCCGGATGCACGACGAGTCCGGCCGGCTTGTCGATGACCAGCAGGTCGCGATCCTCGTGGAGGATGGTGAGCGGGAGGTCCTCGGCCTCGGGGACGGCGGGCGCGGGCGGCGGCACTGACACCTCGAGGCTCTCCCCGCCCTTGAGCCGCAGCGCCGCGCGGCCCGGCCGTCCGTCGACGAGCACCAGTCCGGCCTCGAGCAGCGCCTGGACGCGCGACCGGCTCAGCGCCGGCAGGCTCGTCGCGACCGCCCGGTCGAGCCGCTCACCGCGTAGCGCCGGGCCGGCGATGAGCCGGTGCACCTCGCCAGTGGTCGCCTCGCGCCGCTGTGGACCGGTGCTCACGCGCCTGGACGAGTGTACCCGCGCGCCAGCCGCGGCCCGTGCCGGCCACTCCCGGCGGTCGAGAGGCTATAGCAAGTCCGAACGGACTCTCCGTGAATGCACCACGTCGCTTCAATGGGTTGGACCGAGGCAACTCGCACTCTGTGTCATCGAACTTGATATAGCGTCTCGTGCGCTGGAGCCCCTCGCCTCCCCGCGGCCCGCCCTCAGAAAAGCGCCGGAAGACGCTGGACCCGCGCATCCCCGGAGCGTTGCGGAGTCCGCGCCGGCCGCTGACCAGGGCGTTGCACCCACGCCAGGGACCCTCGCGTCACCCATGAGCCATCGACCGCCGACACCGTGTCACCGCCGGCACCTCGCCCCGCCGGACGACGGAAACCCAGACGCCTCGGCCGATGCGATGCGCTGTCCGCGGTCACGGGCCGCGCTGCGCACGCATGGCAGGTCAGAGCCCCGGTCGGGCGAACAGCGCGGCGCCGCCATCGTCGCAACTTCCGTCCGCTCAGCCCGCCCGTCGCCGTACTGCCTCGACACCGGGCCCGGCGCGGCCCCGGAGCGCCTTCACCAGATCTTGGACCGCACGTGCGCCTTGCCGCGCACGATGATGTCCACCACCGCGCGGTCGAAGAAGTTCGTCGTGGTGTAGACCTCCTGGCTCACCCGGCTCCGGTAGAGGTCCCTGCCCTCGTTGAGCTCGTCCTTGAGCACGTCGAAGAGGTTGTCCTGCTCGACGCCCTTGATGATCTTCTGCTCGTTGTAGAGCGAGATGTCGGAGGCGATCGCCCGCGCCAGCCGCAGCGCCTTGGTCCGCTCTTCGTCGGTCATCGTCAGGTCCTTCCAGAGATCAGCGAGCCCCCGGCGTGCGAGCGCTGGGCGGCGAGGAGGTAGGTCTTGCTCACCCGCGCCGGATCCAGCCGGAGCTCGCGGGCCAGGTTCATCAGGATGCCTCGAAGGTACACCGTGGCGGGCAGGCGGTCGTAGCGGTCTGCCTCCACGTTCTCCAGGTGGATCCGGGTGATGCGGGTCCGTTCAGCGACCTGCTGGAGCGAAAGCCCGTAGGACTCGCGGACACGGCGGAGCAGCTCGCCATTGAACTCGGCGTCGGCGGGGAGGTCGAGACGGAGCCGGTGCTCCCGGTGTCTGTGTGGGAGCTCGGGGAGATGCTCGGGCAGATGCTCGGCGGCTGAGGCCGCGGCGGGGACAGGCGCAGCCACAGGTGGCGGCGGCTCCGGAGCCTCGACCTCGGCCGGAGGCGGCTCGGCGGGCTTCACGCGCAGCCCGAGCGCGGGAGGCAGACCCGCGCGCTCCGCCGGGGCGACCGCCTCCGCAGGCTCCTCGGCGGGCTCACGCGCGACCGGAGTCGCGGGCTCCTGCATCACGGGCGCCGGGGCCGTGACCACCGCCCGGTCCGGTTCGGTGGGAGCCCGCGAACTCTGGCGTTCGGCCGGAACGGCCGCGGCCCAGTCACCGCTGAGCAAGGGCGCGGACGGCGACGTCCCGACCGGTGCAGTGGCGTCGGTGCCGAGCGCCGCCTCCGCCCGCTCCGGACCCTGTCCGAACCGCCCCGGCGTGTCGGTGAGCTCGAGGTCCAGCGCGTGCTGGCGCGGCGCCGCGGGCTCCTCGGCCGCGTCATCAGGGGCGGTCTCGAGTATCAGATCTGTCCTGCGCGCGTGCGGACCCGGCTCCACCGGCGGGAGTGGCGCTTCCTCCTCGTCGTCGTCCTCGGCCCAGAGCGTGGACGGGCCGATGCGGCCGATGGATCGGTCGTAGCTGGCCCGGCGCGCCGGGTCGAGCAGCACCGCGGCGGCCTCGTCGAGCTTCGCCCGGAGCTCCCCGATCTGCTCCTCGTCGACCAGCGCGTAGACGGCGAGCGACTCCGGTCCGTAGGTCTCGCGGGCGCGCTCCACGGCCGCCCGCAGCTCGTCGAGCGACGAGGCCGGATCGACCTCCAGGACGTCGTACAGCGTTGGCTCGTCGGTCGCGGTCATCGCCCCGCCGACCTCGGACGATCCAGCGCGGCGAGCGCCTCGGCCACCGTCACCAGATTCGAGGCGGCCGCCGACTCCGCCGCGTCCAGGAGGAGCGGCCGGCGCCTCCGCACCGTCTTCCAGGCGGCGTCGTCGTAGGCGATGGCGCCGAGGTAATCCATGTCCAGCCCGAAGAACTTCTTCCAGGCCGACACCACCGCCCGTCCCACGCTCTGGTCCGCGGCCGAGCGGACCTGGTTGACCACCAGCTTCACCCGGAACTCACGCAGGGAGCGCTCGAGCTGGGCGGCGGCCTCCGGCTGGCTCTCGGCCACGGCCTTCACCACCTCGGCCGGAGTCCGCATCGCGCTGCCCTGGCTCCCGAGCGCCGCCTCGGCCAGATGGGCCACGCCGAGCGTCTGCGCCGTGTGCTGGAGACGCCGGAACAGCGCCGCCTTGAGGAACCGGTACGCGTTCTCCACCGACGTCGGCTCGGGCAGGAGCACGAGGAGCCCGTGGTCGGCCAGGAGGAAGAAGTCGATCGTGTGGACCGAGGTGCCCGCGCCCAGGTCCAGCACCAGATAGTCCGCGTCGAGCGTCTGCAGCTGCTCCACCAGCCGCGCCCTGGCCTGGGCGCGCGGGTTCGCCGCATCCAGCGCGTCCATGGCTCCGGAGACCAGGGTGAGGTTCTCGATCCCGGTCGGCATCGCCAGCGACTCGATGCGCGTGCCGTGGGTGAGGACGTCGGAGAGCGTCCCCTGCGGCTGACTGATGCCGAGGCAGGTGTGGAGGTTCGCCCCACCGAGGTCGGCGTCGACCAGGGTCACCCGGTGCCCCGCGCGGGCGAGCGCGATGCCGAGGTTCGCCGAGACGAGCGACTTGCCGATGCCGCCCTTGCCCCCACCGACGGCGATGATGCGGCGCGCGCGACGGGTGCCTGGGGCATCCTCGGCGCGAGGCCGCGTCCTGCCCGGCAGCTCCACCACGTTGTTGAGGCCGTAGCGCTTCACGTTCGGGAGGCGTCGAACACGCGATTCTAGTGGACGCTCCGACCTACACGCCAGGAAGCCGCTCACGGGCGGTGGCGACCGCCGCCGCGAGCCTTCCGAGATCCCGGTCCTCGAGGCAGCGGACGTCCAGGACCAGACGCCCCTCCTCGATGCGCCCCAGCACCGGCGGCTCGCCGGTGCGGAGCCGGGCGGCGGTCCCCTCGGCGTCCCCGTCGACGAGGCAGGCCCAGGACGGGGGACGGGCCATCGGGAGGGTCCCTCCTCCCACCTGTCCCTCCACCCGGACCACCCGGGCGGTGACGCCGGCGTCCGCCAGATGCTGCCGCAAGGCATCCGCGCGCTCGCGCAGCACGGGCTCCGCCGCCAGGGCCAGCGCCCGCGCGGGCACGGCGTCCGAACGGCCGTCCTGGACCATCCGGAGCGTCGCCTCCAGCGCGGCGACGGTGAGCTTGTCGACCCGCAGCGCGCGGGAGAGTGGATGGGCCCGGAGGCGCGACACCCAGAAGGCCCGGCCCACCACGATGCCTGCCTGCGGCCCACCGAGGAGCTTGTCGCCGGAGAAGGCGACCAGGTCGGCCCCGGCCTCGACGTGGCTTCGCATCGTGGGCTCGCCTGCGGCCCCGGGGACGTCGAGAGGGGAGAGCAGACCGCTCCCTGCGTCGACGAAGAGCGGAACGCCCCTGGGCTGGCACAGCCGGGAGAGCTCCTCCACCGAGGTCTCCTCGGTGAAGCCCACCAGGGCGAAGTTGGACCGGTGGACCTTGGTCACCAGCGCCGTGGCCGGCGAGAGCGCCCGCTCGTAGTCCGCGCGGCGGGTGCGGTTGGTGGTCCCGACCTCCACCAGGGTCGCGTGGGACTGCCGCATCACGTCGGGGATCCGGAACCCGCCTCCGATCTCCACCAGCTCACCGCGCGAGACCACCACCTCGCGGCCCTCGGCCAGCGCGGTGAGGACCAGGAGCGTGGCCGCCGCACAGTTGTTGACCACCAGGGCGTCCTCCGCCCCGGTCAGCGCCCGGAGCGGCTCGAGCAGGGGAGCGAAGCGTGACCCGCGCTCGCCGCTCTCGAGATCGAGCTCGAGGTTCGAGTAGCCGCGGCCCACCGCCTGCACCGCGGCCAGCGCCTCCGGGGCAAGCGGCGCCCGGCCGAGGTTGGTGTGCAGCACGACCCCCGTGGCGTTCAGCACCTCGCGGAGCCCGGGGGTGGCGAGCGCGACCAGCGCCGGCCCGAGCGCGTCCGAGGAGAAGCTCGCGCCCTCCCCGGCGAGGATGCGGGCCCGGAGCACGGTCAGCACCCGGCGAATGGCCTCCGTCACGCGCGGCCGGGGGTGGATCTGCAGCGCGGCCCGGCCGGCCTCGGATACCAGCACCGACTCCACCGAGGGCAGCCCGCGGAGCCGCTCCCGGATGAGGGCGGGGAGCCCGCTCTCGCTCATCGCTCCCGCTCCGCCCGGGGCCCGCCGACGGCAGCGCTCCGCGCCACGCCGGGCAGCGGTCGGCCGCCGAGGAGCCGGTAGGTGTTCCAGCTCCGCAGCACGCGCTTGACGTATCCCCGGGTCTCGGAGAGCGGGATCTCCTCCACCCAGCGGTCCAGCTCCAGCTCCGGCCGCGCCGCCCGCCACCGGCTCACCGCGCCCTCGCCGGCGTTGTAGCTCGCCAGGGCCAGCGCCACGTTGCCATCCCACTTGGTGAGCAGCCGCGCGAGGTATGCGGCCCCGAGCTGGATGTTGGTCGACGGATCCTGGAGCCGCTCGGAGGTCGGCGCGCTGAGCCGGAGCGCCTTCGCCATCTGCCGGGCGGTGGGGAGCATCAGCTGGGTCAGTCCCACCGCGCCCGCCCAGGAGAGCGCGTGCGGATCGAGAGCGCTCTCCTCGCGCATCAACGCCTGGAGGAGCTCGGGCTCGACCGGCGAGCCGCGGGTGTACCGCAGCACGAGGTCCCGGAACGCATCCGGGTAGGCGATGGTCCACAGCTCCCGCACGCCCGGGGCGACCGGCCCGTTCAGGTCCCGGCGCAGGGCGATGCGGGCCACCCCGTGGGCGGAGCGGGCGTCACCGGTGCGGGCCAGCGCCTCGACGAGGAGGCGCTGCGCCTCGGCAGGCTGCCCCGTGCGGCGGGCGGCGAGGAGCTCGGAGGAGGCGGCGTCCCGGAATCCGAGCCGGAGCAGCTCGACGCCGGCGACGAAGTGCGGATCGTCCAGCAGCGTCCCCGACTCCAGCGCGGCCGGAGGGCTCGAGGCCGGGAGCACGGCGAGCTGCGTCCCCACCCGCGTGGCACGCGCCGGGTCGCGCTCGGCGAGCCGCTCGCGGGCGAGCAGACCGTAGTACGTGCCGGGATGCTCGAGCGCGAGCGCCTCCCACAGGGCGAGGGCCTCGTCGGTGTGCTTCTGGGCGTCGACCACCCGCGCGCGCCAGTACCGGGCACGCTCGACGTCGTAGCTCTCCTCGGCGCCGCGGCGGGCGTCCTCCAGCGACTGGAGGGAGGCGAGCGCCCCGGGCACGTCCCCGGCGCGGTGGCGGAGCCAGAACGCCTTGAACAGCGCCTCGCCGAGCTGGTCTCCCTGCGGATAGCGCTCCGCGATGCGGTCCAGCCGCGACAGCGCCCCGTCGAGGTTGCCGTCCTGGGCGAGGAGGTCCGCCGCGACGTAGAGCGCGTCGTCGGCCAGCGGATTCTCCGGGAACTCCCGGGCGAGCGCGTCGAAGGTCTTGACCGCGGCGGCGGGCGCCACCACCGCCTGCGACGTCCCGAGCAGGTACAGCGCCCGGACCCGGAGGTCCTGGTCGGTGCACGCGCGCACCACGGGCGAGAGCACCTCCTGGACCTCGGCGTGCCGCCGCTCCTTGCGCAGGGCGCGGCCCTCCACCAGACGCGCCCGGCAGGCGAGCGGATCGGGGAGCTGCAGCTTCGGAAGCACCGGGCGGAGCACGTCCAGCCCCTGCTTGTTCCGGTGCAGCTCGACCAGCGCCTCGGCCCGCGCCACCACCGCCGCCACGCTCGGGCCGGACTTGCCGAGCCGGCGCTCGGCCTGGGCCGACAGCGGCGAGCGCGGGTGGCCGCTCCAGAGCGCGAGTAGAGCCTGGCGCTCGGCGTCGGCGTCGCGGCGTGCCCGGGCGAGATCGGCCCGGGTGACCAGGGCCTCGGCGGCGACGTCCCGTCCCCAGAGCGGCGAGGGGCCGCTGGCCAGCGGGGCGATGGCCTCGGCCGCTGCGGCGGTGTCCCCCAGGCGCCGCAGCACCCGCGCCAGACCGAACCGGGCGTCCGGGTAGACGCGGGAGGTGGGCGGCACCACCGCGAACAGCCGGCGTGCCAGGGCCAGGTCCCCGAGCTCCTCGCGCGCGAGCGCCGCCTCGAGCTGGCAGCGATCGGCAATGGCGGGCAGCTCGGTGGCCAGCGACTCCAGCTCCGCGGCGGCGGCGGCGGTGGGGCGGACCCTCAGCTGGGCGAGCGTGCGCAGGTAGCGGACCTGTGGCGTGCTCTCGGCCCCGGCCAGGAGCTGCACCGTGCGCTCGTAGCGCCCCGCCTCGAACTCGGCGCGCGGCGCCGCCAGTGTCCCGGTGAACACCGGATCGAGCCGCCGCAGCTCGAAGCGTCGCGCGGCGGGCGCGGGTGCGGGCGCGGCCTCCGGGCGAGAGGGAAACGCCGGATTCCAGACCTCCGCCACGTCGCCCGGGACGAGCCCCAGCTCGACCTCGGGAGCCGGGTCCGGGCTGGTCGCCGGAGAGCTCTCGGGGGGTGCTGCGAGGAGGAGGGCGACGAGTGGGAGGAGCACGGCGAGGCAGGCGAGCCGGCCAAGGAGTGTGAAGGGAATGTCATCCGGGTGCAACCAGCCGGGCCGACAGGGGATTAGAGTGAGCAATCACCGGTCCACCCGATGGACATCCGCACCCAGACCGCCCTCCTCGCCTGCATCGTCGCCACGGCCCTCGGCCTGTCGATGGTGCTGCGCACCACCCGCTCCCGGGTGCTGACCGCGTACTCCGTCTTCGCCTTCACCGCGGGCGCCTTCTACCTGGCGGACTTCCTCCGCAGCGTCATTGTCACCGGCGGGCTCACCGGCTGGCCGGTGCGGATCGCGCTGGGGTTGCGGCTCCTGGCGGGGGCGGTGGTGCCCTCGGCCGCGCTGGCATTCTTCCTCGAGTTCCTCGGCGGGCAGAGCCAGGCCCGGAGGACCAGCCGCCGGGTGGCCATCTTCTCGCTCTTCCTCGGGCTCGCGGTGGCGATGACCCCGGCGGCCACGTCGGTCTGGGGCCGGTCGGTGGTGGCGGCCTGGGCCTTCGGGACAATGCTGCTCTCGGTGTCGCTGCTCGTCCGGCGGGTGCGGCGGAGCGACTCGAAGACGGAGCGGGCCCGGCTGACCTACCTGGCCATCGGGGCCGCCGCATCGCTGCTCTTCACCGCGCTCGACGGGCTCCCCGCCATCGGGGTGCCCTTCCCCACCCTCGGGCCGGTGGTGACGACGCTGTACCTCTTCTTCCTCGCCCAGACGCTGCTCCGGCTGCGGCTGATGGACCTGCACGAGCTCCTCGGGAAGGTGGCGAGCCAGACCGTCCTGGCGGTGATGCTGGCCCTGGTCTTCCTCGTCCTCACCGCCTGGGTGAAGGCCAACACCTCGCTCTACCTCTTCAACACCGTGCTCGCGGCCTTCGTCATCGGCATCCTGCTCGAGCCGCTGCGGGCCAAGGTCGAGGCGCAGGTGGTGCACATCTTCTTCCGGGAACGCAGCGAGCTGCTCAAGTCGCTGGGCGCGCTCCGCACCCGGCTGGCCAACGTCATCGACCCGGGGGAGGCCTCGGAGGTCATCCTCGATGCGCTGGAGGAGACGCGCCGGGTGACCCACGCCTCGGTCTATCTCCTGGCCGAGGACCGCCCCGGGTTCCGCCGGGCGAACTTCCGCGGGCCCGAGCCCGTGCCGTTCCTCGACGCAGCCGCGGCGCGCGGCCTCCTGTCGGCCGCGGCGAGCGGGCAGAAGGCGGTGCTCCAGGAAAACCTCGAGCGGCGAATCCTCGAGATGCGCACCCGGACACCCGAGGGCCGCCGGAGCCGCGAGGAGCTGAAGCGGACGCTGGACACCCGCAACGCCCTGCTGGCGCTGAAGTCGGCCTTCAGCGTGCCGCTGGTGGGCGGCGACCGGGTGGTGGGCTTCCTGAACCTCTGGGACGAGCGGGTCCCCGAGGCCTTCGCCTCGGACGAGATCGCCATGGTGCTCGAGGTGGCCGAGCGCCTGGCCACCATCGTCGAGAACAGCAAGCTGTACGAGCGGATGCGCGAGCGCGACCGCCTCGCCGCCCTCGGCGAGATGGCGGCAGGCCTGGCGCACGAGATCCGCAATCCGCTGGGCGCCATCAAGGGGGCCGCCCAGTGCCTCGAGCCGGCCCCCCGGGACGGCGAGGAGGGTGAGTTCCTCGACGTCATCGTCGAGGAGGTGAACCGGCTGAATGGCGTGGTGACCCAGTTCCTCGACTACGCCCGACCCCTCAAGCAGAGCTTCGGGACCGTGGACATCAACGAGGTGGTGGCCCGCACCATCCGGCTCATCCAGAACGAGGTCCCCGGACGGATCGCGCTGGCGGTGGAGCTCGGCGAGTCGCTGCCCAGCGTCGAGGGTGACCCGGAGCAGCTCAAGCAGGTGCTGATCAACCTGGTGCAGAACGCCATCCAGGCGCTGGGGACGGCGCCGGGCACCATCCGGGTCCGCACCCGCGGTCCCGACCGGTTCGCCGACCTCCGTGCCTCGGGCGAGTTCGTGGAGATCGACGTCGCCGACGACGGTCCGGGCATCCCGCCGGAGCAGCAGCCGAACATCTTCGTGCCCTTCTTCACCACCAAGCAGAAGGGCACCGGGCTCGGGCTGGCCATCTGCCAGCGCATCGTGAAGAGCCACGGGGGGAGCATCTCGGTGCAGAGCAAGGCCGGCGAGGGCTCGACCTTCGTCGTGCGGCTGCCGGCACCGGTGGCTGCGGGCACCGTCCGGCCCCCGGAGCAGGTGCTCGCCGGCGGGACCCCCACGCCGGGGGAGATCAGCCTGCGCGACGTCCGCCGGGAGCGTCGCGAGCGGGCACGGCGCCGCCGCTCACGCGGCTAGGCCAGGATGGCCGCAGTCAGCGAGGGCCTTGCAAACTTTGCGAAGCAAAATGTTTCGGAGACCCCCGCCCGAGCCCCTGGGTCGGGGGAACCACGCGGACTCAGGGGTCCATCTGGCCGGACGAGATGGCGTGTGGCTTGCTGCCTCCACCTCCCCGGTATGAGAAACGCCAGGTCGGTCCTCCAATATACGGTGATGTGGGTGGTGGTATTCGTGATGGCCGCGGGCCCGCTCCCGCTCGGCATCCGCCGAGCAGAGGCGGTTGGCCCGACCATCACCGACACCCCCGGCATCAAGAACTTCTTCACCCCGAAGCTCTTCATCATCCTCGACACCAGCAAGTCGATGGTGTTCCGCCCGGGCGACATCAACGGCGACCTGACCGCGGCCGGGCAGGACTGGGATCCGAACGTTCCCACGGCCGCCGTCGACTGCCAGAACAAGTGGTGCCTCGGAAAGCGCGCCCTCTACCGGACCCTGCCCACCTACACCTCGCGCATCGAGATCGGGCTCTCGGGCTACAACCAGTACTTCGAGCTGGTCACCGAGCCGGCCAACTTCACGACCACCTGCTCCTACGACCGGATCGCCTACGGAAACGTGAGCTGGGGCAATCCGAGCTGGATGTTCACCCGGCTCGACGATCTCACCGGCACCGGAGTCGATCCGACCGCCACCCAGATGCAGCCGGGAAGCCTCGAGATCAGCTACCAGTCGCCTGCCAGCCCCACCATGCAGTCCCCGCACCGGGTCCGGAAGTGGGGCTTCGCGAACGGCGCCGCCGGAGACCGCCAGTACATCAACGTGGTCGGCGCGGGGTACAGCGCACCGGCGACGCAGGTCTTCAACGGGTACACCTACGACTACGGGTGGCGCGAGGATCCGCTCTTCCGGGATGACTTCCTCAAGTCGACCCTTGGCGGCAGCTGTCCCGCGACCAGGCCGGCCGCAACCGACGGATCGTGCAGCGCGCAGGCCTGCGACATGACGCTCGACTTCCCCTTCACCTTGCCCTACGGGGACATCTACTCCGACACCGACCTCGGCCCCACCACGACCCTCCGCGGCGTCCTCTACACCTCGGCCGGGCTGGTGACCTCCAACTTCAACGACAGCTGCGGGCTGAGCTCGCCGTATGCCGGAACCGGAGCCAGCTGCGACGACACCGCGACCCATCCGACCGGCTGCAAGATCACGCAGATCGCCGGGCCCTTCAACAGCTACTGGAACAACGTCACCTACTACAACGGCGCGGTCGCCCCGGGTCCCCTGAGTGGATGGCAGCTGATGAGCACCACCACCGGGACCATCGACGTCCAGCTGACCAACTTCGGGGACACCTGTCCGGCGATCGGAACGGTGGTCACCACGTCCAGCGGACCCGCGGAGTGGCAGTCGCTCGCCACCGGTGGTGGTGGTCCCGGCACGGCCACCACGGGCAACAGCTGCAGCGCCGACCCGCGGTACACCTGCACCTGGACGATGGCCTCGGACATCATCGTCCCCGGCGAGACGACGCAGCATTTCTGCCGCTTCACCCGGCCGCAGTTCAACTGGCAGCAGTACGCGCCGCAGTGCACCTACACCGCCTCGACCTACCGCTACACCACGGTCTACGGAGACGACTACTGCCGGTACAAGCACTACCGCGACGTCTTCACCCACGCGGTCTACAGCTACTCGTATATCCCCAACGACGGCGACATCGTCGGATTCACCTCCAGGAACTACGTCGGGAACGACGACCAGCACGGAACGCCCACCGCGGTCACGTACGGCGCCGGCCAGTTCTCCAACGGAGATTGCCCGAACCTCATCCAGACCGGCGCCAACTGCTCCGGCGGTGTGCTCTGCAAGCTGAGCTGGCGGACCAACACCACCCTCGGGGCGACCAACTACCCGAACGGCCGCTACAGCCTCTCGCCCTACGGCGGCTGGCCGTGGGTGACCGCTCCGGCCGGCTTCGTCACCGCGGCGGATCCGGTCGCCACGCTGACCGATCCGAACTTTCCCCCGAGCCCGATGGCCTACTCGCCGGACTGGCTCGACGGAAACGGCCACCCGGACCTCTTCCGGAAGTACCTGAACGCCAACATCTACAACCCGACCGACACCAACCCGCCCAGTCCGCCCGAGTACACGTGCCCGACCTGCACCTATCAGTACGCGTACAAGGACCCGGCGACCATCGACGCGGCGGGTTTCAGCGCGGTCGCCGCCAGCATGCCGCCCAACCGGGACAACGGGTGGGCGCGCCTCAACGATGGACGCACCGCGCTCTCCTGGACGCCACTCGCGCTGAACTCTGCGCTCCTGGGCGCCTCGCCGGCCACGGACGGGCCGGTGCTCAAGATGCTGTCCAAGTACGACCCGGTCACCAACCCCACCGGTCTGCGCACCCCCGACTTCGGTGACTACACGCCGCTCACCGGCTCGCTGAAGGACGCCAAGGCGTACATCCAGACGGTCATCGACAGCGACCCCTACGCCGGCTGCGGCCGCGCGTACTACGTCATGCTGCTCACCGACGGTGAGGAGCAGCCGGCGGGCCTGCCCGGGAACGATCCCGTGGGCGCGGTCACCGCGCTCAGGAACATGACCACGTCGAGCGCGCTGCCGGTCGACGTGAAGACCTTCGTCATCGGCTTTGGCCTCTT
Organism: Myxococcaceae bacterium; assembly: GCA_017881345.1. Classification (GTDB taxonomy): domain Bacteria; phylum Myxococcota; class Myxococcia; order Myxococcales; family Myxococcaceae; genus RPRB01. The sequence continues at coordinate 18,646 of JADGQZ010000252.1, forward strand.
CACGCCATCGCCGCAGCTGAACTCCATGGCCCAGGCCGGCGGCACCGCGGTGAACGCCACCGACCTCAGCACGCTGGATCTCAGCGCCGCTGGCGTGGCCTTCGACGGCTCGACGCCGGCCCGCCTCCTCTCCTCGCTGGAGGGTGCCTTCGGGCGCATCCTCGAGGGCTACTTCACGCGTTCGAAGCCGGCGGTGAACGTGGCCGGGACCGAGATGTACGTCGGCTACTTCCGGCTCCTCTTCAACGGGCTCGAGTGGCAGGGCAAGCTCGACGCGATCAACACCGACAGCATCAACCTCCCGACGCTCGCCGACACCGTCACCGACGCGGACTACAACTACCTCTGGCGCTACGGCGACGCGGATACCGCTCCCCTGCCGTCCTCGTCGATCAACAAGCAGACCAGCCGGACCGTCTACACCTCGCTGGATCCGTCGAGCGGGAACCGCATCTTCTTCGACTACACGGGTTGCATCGGATGCGCGACCGGGTCCGGCTGGAACAGCAACGCCCCGGCGGACCAGAGCGCGCTCGAGGCGCGGATCACCGGTGTCCCCGAAGACGCCCGGCTCACCATCGCCCTCCTCCTCAACCCGGGGAAGAACGAGCAGTTCACCAACGGCATCTTCAAGCGGTCGCGCGCCTCGGACATCTTCCACTCCGACCCGGCGATCATCGAGGGTGCGGTCCAGAGCGCCAGCTGGCCGGACGGGACCGAGTCCGGGGCGTACACCACGTTCCGCACCAACGTGCAGAGCCGCAAGAAGACCGTGTACATCGGGGCCAACGACGGGATGCTCCACGCCGTCGAGGACGCCGTGACCAGCCCCGGGGCGGTGGTCGACCCGATCGCCGGCTCCGAGCGATGGGCCTACGTCCCGATGATGCTCCATCCGACGCTCGCCTCGATGCGCGACTTCCACACCTTCGGCGTGGACGGCAGCGTGGCGGTGGCGGACGTCTGCGGTGCCGGCTTCAGCGCCAGCCCCTGCACCGCCCCTGACGGCTGGCGGACGCTGCTGGTCGGCGCGTTCGGCCGTGGCGCCCGGGGCCTCTACGCCCTCGACATCACCGATCCGAGCAATCCCCAGCCCAAGTGGGAGACCAACGGCGCGCCCCCGGGCGTGCCGCGGTTCGGCTACACCTGGGGAGCACCGGTCGTCGCCCGCGCCACGGTGGGCGGCCTCGGCAAGCTCTGGTCGGTCTTCGTCGGCGGCGGCGTCCTGCCGGCCCCCGACCCCCAGGGCCACGCCTTCTACGTGCTCGACGCCCGGACCGGCGCGCTCCTCGACGACGGCACCAGCAAGGCCTCCTACGACGTGTGGGATGACCCGGCGGATCCCACCGTCAACGCGGTCGCCTCGCGGCCCACGCTCTACCGCCCCGCGGACAAGAGCATGGTGGAGCGGGTCTTCTTCAACGACACCGAGGGCAAGGTCTGGAGGATGAACACCACCGGCAGCGCCCTCGCAAGCTGGGCGGTCTCGCCCGGCGTGCCAGGCCCCGGCGACGCGTTCTTCGACCCGGCCAACGCCTCCGGAAACAGCGCCTGCATGCTGGACGTCAACGGCAACCCCACGCCCGTCCTCGACGCCACCACCGGCACCCCGGTGATGGTTGGCGCCACCCCGATGACGCTGCCGCTCAGCGCCCCCCGTCCGAAGATCTTCAACCGGCCGATGCTCGCCCTCGATCAGACGGGCCTGTTGAACGTCTACGTGGGCACCGGGGACACCGATCACCCGAACGACCCGCTCGGCACCTGGGACTACTTCTACGGGCTGACCGACACCGGGACTGGCTGTGCGCGGCCCCTGTTCGTGCTCCGCTTCGCCCAGAACGAGAAGATGCTGGCCGACCCCGCCTTCCTCAACGGAGTGGTCTTCGCCACCACCTACCTGCCGCCCGCCGCCAACATCTGCACCGACGCGGGTGACGGATTCCTCTACGCCTTCGACGCCCGGACCGGACAGCCGGTCGCCGCGATCAAGAACCCGCTCACCGGGTTGATGGTGGCCAAGGTCGGCCTGAGCGCGGTGAACCCGCAGCTCAAGGGCTCGGGCATCCCGAGCGCCCCCATCATCCGCAACGGCAAGCTCTACCTGAGCGTCGAGACCGCCCCGTCGCACCCGCGCCAGGTCGACCTCGGCTCCCGTCCCATCGATGTCAAGGTCAAGACATGGCAACGGGTGAAGTGACCCGCCGGCAGGGCGGCTTCACGTTGATCGAGGTGATGGTGACGGTGGCGATCGTCGCCATCCTGGTCGCCCTCGCCTCGAACGCGCTGAACGAGAGTCGGCGGGTGGCGCGCGTCTCCGGCCAGGCGAGGCTCCTGGTGCAGCGGCTCCAGACGGTCCGGACCAACGCGGTGAGCCAGGGCAACGCCCAGGGCTACCTCATCGGTCCGAACGGGATCGCGGTGGGGGGTCCCAACGCCCACCAGTGCTTCGTCTTCATCAAGCAGAACCCGCTGGCCTTTCCGGTCCTCCCCTACGACGCGGTGAACGACACCCTGGATCCCAACGCCCGGGACGAGCTCCCGCGCACGGACATCAATACGCTGGTCACCATCCGGGGGGCGGGCGGCCTCCAGCCCGGGCCGTTCCAGATCGGCTTCGACATCAACGGCCAGGCCACCGTCAGCCCGGCGGCCGCGTTTCCCTACTGCATCCAGGTCAGCGACCCTTACGCGCCGGCCATCCAGCGCTGGGTCATCCTCTTCAACGACGGAACGGTGAAGGTCCAGAACAATGACAACGCGGGCGCCTACTGTCCGTAGCCGCGGCGCGCGCCGCGGCTTCACGCTCCTCGAGGCCCTGGTGGCCGGGGCGATCTTCTTCCTCACGGTGGTGGGCGTGTCCCTGCTCGCCGTGCAGGGCGCGAACAACGCCTCCAAGGGCATGCGCTACACCCAGGCGGCGCGGGTCGCGACCCAGGAGATGGAGCGGTGGTCGATGCGGGGCTGGAGCGGCCTCGGCTGGGAGTTCGACGGCGGGATCCCGTCCCCCAAGGTCATCCCGCCCTACAACGTGACCGAGCTCCAGGACGGTGGCGGGCCGCGCTACCAGGTCGCCATCACCCTCTACGACACCTCGGGCGTCCCCGCCGGTCCCCTCCCCGACGGATTCCCTTCCCCGAACCTGGGCGCCTCGATGGCCGGGGCGCCGGTCTGGGTCCCCTCCTACTGGATCGACGTGCAGGTGACGGCGTTCATCCCCAACTCGACGACGGGCGTCAGCGTCCGGGAGGGCACCTATGTCAGCCCGAACTGAGCGCCGCGGGTTCAGCCTGCTCGAGCTCATGGTGGCCAGCGCGGTCGGCATGGTCATCATCCTCGCGGCGATGGCCGCGTTCGACCTGCAGGCCAACTTCTCCCGGCACACCGAGCGGCTCCTCGGGGCACAGGCCTCCTCCGGCCTCGGCCTCACCATGATGCAGCGGGACCTCGAGAACTCGGGCCTCCGGTTCCGGGGCGGCGTGCAGGTGGATGCCGGAGTGAACTGGGCTGCGGTGGTGCGACCCTTCGACCAGCTCGGGACCAACATCGTCGACCTCTGCAATGACTCGGCCTGCGGAGCCGGAAGCAAGGTGAGCGCGCCGAGCGGCTTCCAGGGTGGCTTCATTCCCGGGACCGATGCGTTCGAGGTCCTGCTCGGTAGCCGGCAGATGGACCCCCGTCGGGTCGCGGCGCAGGTGGCGAGCGTCGGTGCGTTCGGTGGCTCGACCATGACCATCACCGTGTCGCCGGATCCCTTCATGGTCCCGGAGCGCTCGGCCGGGGGCTCCTCGGCCCCGCTCCTCATGTTCTGGAATGACGACGTCCACTGCATCGGACGAGCCATCCCCCTCATCAACAGCGTAGGAAACGTGGCGACGTTCACCATCAGCACCGTGGACGCCAAGCTCGCCAACTCCGGGGCCGCGTGGAAGCCCGGCTGTCCGGCCGCGCTGATGAACGTGGACATCCTCCAGTACCGCCACCGCTACCTCGTCTACCAGAGCGACTTCACCAGCGCGCGGCCGGCGCGGGTGGGGCTGGCTCTGCAGAGCAACGACTTCTGCGATCCTCTGGATGGCGGCACGGTCTGCTCGACCGACCTCGGCCCGCCGATGCTGGTCGCCGAGGGCGTGGACGACATGCAGGTGGCCTGGCGCGTGCCCGATGGGTGGGGACCGGACGCCGGGGTGTGGTGTCAGCGGAGCGGCGTCGAATCCTGTGACTTCGACCAGCTCAACACCTCGGATGGCCAGCGCGCCGCGGCGATCATCGGCGCCCAGATCTATCTCTCCTCCCACGGCCCGGAGGTCACCAAGCGGGAGAACGAGCCGATCCCGGTGCTCTTCAACCACGCCCCCTCACCGGCCACCGACGGGGTGGTCCGCTCGGTGATGCAGGCCTCCGTCCTCTTCCGGAACGCGGTGACCCCATGACGACTCCCCGCCGCTCACCCCGCGGCTTCGTGCTGCTGGTGGTCCTCGCCGCCGCCGCGGTGCTCTCGCTGATCGCCGCCTTCATCTACTCGCGCACCGAGAACCAGCTGCTCCTCAGCATCTCGATGCGAGGACAGAGCATGGCCTCGGCCCGGGCCACGCTCTCCGCCGAGCGCACCCTGGCGCTGCTGCGCGGGTTCCGCACCACCAACGCCGCACCTCCCGGGCTGACCGTGCTGCTTCCGCAGACCGACTACGCCACCGCGGTGACCCTCGGCCAGACCCTGCCGTTCGGCAGCGCCAACTACGACCTCCCGGGGAAGGACGTCGCGAGCGGCAACGGCGCGCAGTGGTGCGTCGAGCTCTGGGTGCTCAACCGCGGGCTCAACATCCCGCCCTGGCTGGTCGTCGAGGCGTGGGGCTTCTACGGGACGACCAACCCCAAGCCGAGCGTGGTGGAGACCGGGTTCACCAGCCCCGGCTGCACGCCGAAGGGGACCAACCGCATCGTCTCCTCGCACATCACCGTGCACCTCGAGTGGCCGAACCTGGGCAGCGGCGGCGGCGGGGCGACCACCGTGGACACCACCGGGGCGGGCCCCGCGGGTGGCTCGGGCGCGGTGGGAGCCTTCTAGCGGCTTGCCATCGCCGCCCGGATGGTCCGCTCGAGCTGCTGGACCACCTCGGACAGTGGCTTGGATGAGCTGTCCACCCGGACCGCGTCGTCGGCCGGCTTCAGCGGGGCCACCGCGCGCGAGGCGTCGTCCCGGTCGCGCTTGATCTGGTCGGCGAGCACCGCCTCCAGGCTGCTCTCGCTTCCCTTCTGGAACAGCTCCTCGTAGCGGCGCCGGGCGCGCACGTCGGGGTTTGCCTCGAGGAAGAACTTGAGGTCGGCCTCCGGGAAGACCACCGTCCCGATGTCCCGGCCCTCGAGCACCGCCCCCACCGGGGCCTCGAGCGCGAGCCGCCGCTGCAGGCCCAGCAGCCCGGCGCGCACCACCGGCCTGGCCGAGACCGCGCTTGCCGCCAGGGAGATGTCCGGGGTGCGGATCTCGGACGAGACGTCCTCGCCGTCCAGGTAGACCCGATTCTCCTCCCCCGTTGCCCGGAAGGAGATGCGGATCCCCCGGAGTACCTCGGCCAGCCCCGCGTCGTCGTCGGTGGCGATGCCCTGGCGGCGGGCGGACAGGGCCACCGTCCGGTAGAGGGCCCCGGTGTCCACGAAGGAGAGGCCCAGCCGCCGGGCCAGCAGCTTGGACACGGTGCTCTTCCCCGCTCCGGCCGGCCCGTCGATGGCGACGATGAAGGGCCGCATCAGGGGCGTCAGCCTGCCACGGTGAAGGGGCCCATGGCCCGGAACTTCCGGTAGCGGTCCTCGACCAGCGCCGGGCCATCCAGGGCGAGCAACGGCTGGAGCTGCCTGCGGAGCACCCGGCCCAGCTCCTCCGCGGCCCGCGCCGGATCGCGGTGCGCGCCGCCGTCCGGCTCGGGGACCAGCTCGTCGATGACCTTGAGGCCGAAAAGGTCGCGCGCGGTGAGCTTCAGCGCGTCCGCCGCCTTCTCTGCCTTGCTCGTGTCGCGGTACAGGATGCTGGAGCAGGACTCGGGGCTGATGACCGAGTAGATGCTGTTCTCGAGCATCAGCACCCGGTTGGCGACGGCGATGGCCAGCGCGCCGCCCGAGCCGCCCTCACCGATGACCACGCTGACGATGGGCACGCGCAGCCGGCTCATCACCTCGAGGTTCACCGCGATGGCCTCGGCCTGGCCGCGCTCCTCGGCGCCGATGCCCGGGTACGCGCCCGGCGTGTCCACGAAGGTGAGGACCGGCCGTCCGAAGCGCTCGGCCAGCTCCATCAACCGGCGCGCCTTCCGGTACCCCTCGGGACGGGGCATCCCGAAGTTGCGGAGCATGTTCTCCTTGGTGTTGCGGCCCTTCTGGTGGCCGATCAGCATCACCGGGCGGCCGTCCAGCCGGGCCCAGCCGCCGACGATGGCCGGGTCCTCGCCGTAGGAGCGATCGCCGGCGAGCTCGAAGAAATCGGTGAAGAGCCGGGCGACGTAGTCGAGGAAGTACGGCCGCGCGGGGTGACGCGACAGCTGCGCCACCTGCCAGCGCGAGAGGTCGGAGAAGATCTCCGACTGGAGTCTCCGGGCCTTCTTCTCCAGCTTCTGGATCTCGGTGCTGAAGTCGCTCGGGCCCCCTCCGGACAGCGACTTCAGCTCGTCGATCTTCCGCTCCAGCTCGAGGAGGGGACGCTCGAAGTCGAGCGCGAACGCGGGACCGGCCACGGCGCCTCAGGCAGCCCGGGTCTTGGCCTGGGTGGCGGTGAGCGCGTACCAGGCGGTGCGGAAGGACTTGAGCTCGCGCAGCCCGGCCGGGTAGCGGCCCAGGGCCGGAGCCACGGTCACCGGGAGGCCAATCTTCTTCTCCAGGGCCTTGGCCACGTTCAGCTCCTGCCGCCGGCGCTCCTCGGCCGCCGGGTCGGTGGTCTTGGGCAGCACGCGGTTCACCAGCACCCGCTCCACCGCCAGCTTCTTGCCCTGGAGCTCCTCGACGATGCGCTCGGTGCGCGCGGCGGCGAGATCCTCGCCCCGGGTGACCACCACGAAGCGGGCCTCGGCGGGATTCACCACCGCGTCCTCGAACCGCTTCACGTGCTTGAGCAGCGCGGCCACCTCGTCGGCGAGCTCGCCGAGGCCCTTGGCCCGGTACTTCACCAGCACCGCCAGGAGGGCAGTCAGCCAGGTCCGAGCCAGCTCGGGCACCTCGAGCAGGCGCACGCCGCTCGACGAGGCGACCGGATCCACCACGATGCGCTTGAACCGCTCCTGGACCAGCGCGTCGGTGAGCACGCTCACCGCGGCCAGGTCCTCGAGCGCCGCCGGCGCGACGTCCAGGAGGTTCCGCAGCACCTCGCGGTCCACCCCCTCCTGCTTGCCGAAGGACTCGAAGACCCGCTCGGCCTTCTCCCGCCAGCGCTTGCGGAGCGCGTTGAACCAGCCCGGCACGTCCAGCTCGCGGGCGTAGAGCCCCTTGGTGCCCTTCACCTGGGTCTCGGTGTCGGTGAGCCGGCTCTGCAGCACGTCCGACAGGCCGTGCGCCGGGTCGACGCTGATGAGCAGCACCGGCCCTTCCTTCTCGGTGAGCGTCACCGCGGCGGCAGCGGCACAGGACGACTTGCCCACCCCACCCTGGCCGACGAAGAAGATGAGCCGCGTCGGCGGGAGCGGCGGCGCGGCGATGGGCGGCATCGAGGGCGCCCGGACCAGCGCCGGCGGCCCCTCGGCCGCGCTGAACTCGAGGCCCTTCGTCTCGCGGCCCCCGGCGATCTCCTTGGCGAACGGCCGCAGCCCCTCGATGCCGCGCGGCGCCTCGACCCGGCGCTGCACCAGGTGCACCGGGACCAGCTTGTCGAAGGTCTGGAACTTCCGGACATGCGGCGCCTGCAGTCCGCGCCGGCCGGCGAAGGCAGGCGAGCTGGCCCGCTCCTCGACGGCGTTGACCACGACCTCCGCCACCGGGATGCCGCGCTCGCGCAGCCCGGTGAACAGCGCCTTGGCCTGCGCCTCGCCCACCGGCTCGGCCTGCGCCACGAGGTGGAACGCGGTCCGGGTCGGGTCCTTCACCAGCGCCCAGAAGCGCTCCAGCTCGGCCACCAGCTGGTCCAGCGGGCTGTCGCCCGGAGGAGCAGGGTCCTTCTTCTTCCCGGCGGGCTTCTCGCCGCGCGCGAGGGCCACCGCACGCCGGAGCAGCGTCGCGGCGTCGAAGAGGCGCAGCGTGGGGCCGGTCCCGGCCATGTCCACCACCACGCGATCGAGCTTCCCCGGCTCCAGCTGGGACACGACGTCCAGGACTCCGAGCAGCGGCTCGAGGCCCGGCACGATGCCCGACACCAGCTTCCCGACATCCTCGTCCACCAGGAGCAGCCCCTTGGCTGCCCCGGAGGCGAGCGCGCCCCGGATGGCGTCGGCGCGGGCCTGGACGGTCTCGGTCTCGAACTCGAGCGCCGACAGCCCGCCCTCGCCCTTGCCGGGCACGAGACGGGTGGGCTTGCCGGTCAGACGCCTCTTCCAGACGTCCGAGAGGGCCTTGGTGGGCTCCAGGCTGCAGAGCAGCACCGACTCCTTGGGAGCAGCGTCGGTCAGGGTGAGGGCAAAGGCAGAGGCCAGCGTGCTCTTGCCTGCGCCTCCCTTGCCGCCGAACAGGTGCAGAACGGGTCCGTCACGCATGTGGGTAATGTGTGCTGTCCTTGCAGCGAAAGCCGAAGTCCCGCTGCCGCCCGTCATACACGGGGGGCGGCCGCCGTTCAGGCCAACACGGGAGTGACCCCCGAGAATCCTCCGTTCGGGGGGAAAAAGTCAAGGACAGCCGGACGCGTCAATGCGGCCCGGCATGCCGCTGAAGTCAACGATCCTGGGCGCTTGCCGGGTGGGCGAGCGGCGGCTGGGAGGGCCCGGCTGCGTCTGCGGCCGCCGCGGCGGCACGCGCTTCTGCGCTGTAGCGGTTGAGCTTGTTGTACAGCGTCTTCTCGCTCACCCCGAGGATCTCCGCGGTCCGCGCCTTGTTGTTCGCGTTCCGCTGGAGGCTCCCCAGGATGTACTCCTTCTCCACCGTGTCGAGCGTCAGCCCGAAGGCGATCCGGAAGACGTGCCGCTCGGGGCCCTTCCCCGCCATGTCGGGCGGCAGGTGGTCGCGGAGGATGAGCTCGCCGTCGCAGAGGATGACCGCGCGCTCCACCGCGTTCTTCAGCTCGCGGATGTTTCCCGGCCAGTCGTAGGACCGGAGCAGCTCCATCGCAGCGGGGTGCACGCCGGTCACGTGCTTGCCCGAATCCCCGTTGAACTTCTCGACGAAGTGCTGGACCAGCATCGCCACGTCGTCGCGCCGCTCGCGCAGGGGCGGCAGGGCGACCTGGAAGACGTTCAGCCGGAAGAAGAGGTCTTCGCGGAACCGGCTGCCGCGGATCTCCGCCTTGAGGTCACGGTTGGTGGCGCAGAGCACCCGGACGTCGACCTCGATCTCCGTCTTCCCGCCGAGCCGCCGGAGCCGCCCTTCCTCCAGCACCCGGAGCAGCTTCGCCTGGAGCTCGAAGGGGATCTCGCCGACCTCGTCGAGGAAGAGCGTGCCCCCGTGGGCGAGCTCGAACACCCCGGGTCGCCGCTGGTCGGCGCCGGTGAACGCGCCTCGCTCGTGGCCGAGCAGCTCGCTCTCCATCAGGGTGGCGGGGATGGAGGCGCAGTTGATGGCGATGAACGGCCTGTCCCGCCGGGGGGAGAGGTTGTGGATGCTCCGGGCGACCATCTCCTTGCCGGTGCCGGACTCGCCGGTGATGGCCACGCTCGCCTTGGAGGGAGCCACCTTCTCGATGAGCTCGAAGACCCGGCGTATCGCGCTCGAGGCGCCGATGAAGTCGGTGGCGCCCAGCTGCTTCAGCTTGCGGCGGAGCACCTGCACCTCGCGCAGGGTCTCCTTCTTCTCCAGCGCCCGATCGATGCAGACCTTGAGTCGCGCCGGGTCCACGGGCTTCTCGATGAAGTCGTAGGCCCCCTCGCGGATGGCGGCCACCGCGGCGTCGATCGTCGCCCGGCCGGTCAGGAAGATGACCGGGCAGTCCGGGAGGTCGTCCTTCAGCGCCCGGAGCAGCCACAGGCCGTCGGTCTCGGGCATGGCGAGATCCGACAGCACCACGTCGGGCCGGAACTCCCCCGCCTTCTTCAGCGCGTCGGTCCCGTCACCGGCGGTCTCCACCTTGTGGCCCCACAGGCCCAGCATCTCTGCCAGGGCCTGGGCGGTGCTCCGTTCGTCGTCGACGGCGAGGATGCGTGCGCTGCTCACGATGGGCGAATCCCCTGTCTGGTCATGCCGGCGCCTGGCCTGCCGGGAAAGAGAGCCGCAAATGCGACCCTCGGACGTGGAGCTCCGCTCCGTATTCCTTCGCTCCCGCCGCGAGCGCCTGCTCGACCTCCGTCTCGACCTCCTGCTCGTCCTCCCGCCCCCCGTCCTGGACGTGGAGAACCACCCGTGCCCCCTCGTCGCCGAGCCACACCCGGGTCTGACCGTCCTCCGGAGTGCGCTCGATGGCCCGGAGCACGGCGGTCATCACCAGGAAGCCCAGCGCCGAGGGATCCATCGCCGCCACCGTCGCCTGCCCAGCGGGCTCCTCGACGGCCACCTTCACCCGCGCTCGCCGGCTCGCATGTGCCAGCACCCCCAGCGCATCCCGAAGCACCTGGACCAGCGAGGCCGCCACCGGCGCTCCGGAAGGTGGGGCGAGGAATCGCGCGAACTCGCCGAGCATCCCGTTGACCCGGGCGATCTGCTCGCGCATCGCCTGGAGATTCTTCGCCTGCGAGGCCGGCACCTCGCCTCCTGCTGCCCGGGCGAGCTTCTCCTGGAGGATCTCGACGTTGATCGCCAGGGCGTTCAACGGGTTACGGACGTCGTGGACGAGGCTGTCCATGAGACGGACGGCCGAGGAGAAACGGACCGATCGGATCAGCGCCGAGCCGCGGGCGTCGGACGAGGCAGCGAGCGAGAGACGTGCGTTGGACCCCACTGGACGAGAGGTAGGAGACGCGGTGGGGCGCGTCAATGCAGAGCCAGTAACTTTTGCTGGCCGGGGGACACCTGACCGACCCGGCAACCCTGCCCTGTTGGCTGAAGGACCTTGCCGATGTCCCCCTGGCCACACATGCCGGCCAGTCAGGGCGGCGCCGGGCTCCCTGCTGCGGCGGGAACCTCGAGGCTCACCAGCTCGAGCTTGAGCTGGGCGGCGACCTCGAAGATGCGCGGGTCCCGGTAGAACTCCCCGTAAACGATGCGGACGCACCCGGAGTTCGCCACCAGCTTGAAACACGGCCAGCAGGGGCTCGCGGTGGTGTAGAGCGTCGCCCCGTCGATGCGGACCCCGTTCTTGGCCGCCTGGAGAATGGCATTGGCCTCGGCGTGGACCGTGGCCACGCAGTGGCCGTTCTCCATCATGTGACCCACCTCGTCACAGTGGGGCATCCCGCGGATGCTGCCGTTGTAGCCGGTGGAGAGGATGGTGCGATCGCGCACCAGCACCGCTCCCACGTGCTTGCGGTCGCACGTCGCCCGCGTCGCAACCTGGCGGGCGATGTCCATGAAGTACTGGTCCCACGAGCTCCTGGCCATACCCCCAGGACTTAACCACCCCGGCCCCACATGCGGGGCCAGACCCCTCGCGGGTCAGCCGGCGTAGCGCTTGCGCACGAGGAACAGGATGGCCTCCTTCGCGCAGACGTCGCAGTAGCCGTACCGTTCACGCATCGCGGCGAGCGTCTGGCTCACCTGCTCCAGCTCCCGGGAGCTCAGGCTTCCCCGCTCGTCGGACAGCGCCTTGAGCACGTTCTCCGCACCTCGGCTCAGGGCGCGCCGGCGCTCCTCGAAGAAGTGCGCCCGCAGCCGCCGGAACAGGTCCGGGAAGATGCGGCCGTAGTCCATGGCGCCCTCGGGGTTCTCCAGGCGGTGGGCGCCGATCTGCCCGATGAGCCCCCGGCGGAACTCCCCGGGGTCGTCGCCCCGCGGCATGACGATGCCCTCCATCTCCGCCATCCGCTTCTCGTCCGGGCGCTCCATCTCCCCGGTGTGCCGGTTGCGCATCTTCTCGTTCTTCACCCAGTGCCGGACGTGCTGGACGTAGCTCTCGAAGAGCGAGGTGTACTGCTCGTCCGAGACCAGCTTCATCGACTCGCGCACCTCGGCATCCACCGACTCGAGGTACTGCTGCTCCACCATCCGGACGAACTCCTCGTGGTCGTGGTAGCCGTCCACGACCTCCTCCTGGAGGAACTCGTAGACGCTCTTGTCCTTGGTGAGCGCGGTCAGCTCCTCCAGCACGGCGAGCGGGCTCAGGCAGGGGCGGTCCGGGTTCTGGGCCGCGTTGAAGAGGGCGGTCTTGATCTCCCGGGCCGAGGCGCCGGTGCGGCCCTCGTAGTTGGGGTACGCATCGGACTCCTGGTACAGCGCCGGCAGCCACTTTCTCAGCTCGCGCGCCTGGGCCAGGCTGATCCGGTCCGGCGCGGTGCCGTCCTCGTAGATCGCCATCTTCTCCAGGGGGGTGAGCCCCTCGAGGACCTCCCGGACATCCGCCGGGTAGCGCTCGCGGACCGGCTTCTTCAGCCGGGTGAGCACCGCCCACTGCGCGGCGACCTCGGTGGCGTGCGGCGCGACGTGCTTGCCCACCGTGCGGGTGGTGACCTGGGCGTCGTAGATCTCCTTCTCCGCCTTCCACCGGCGGAGATACGGCACGCGCACCAGCTCGATGCGGCCCTTGAAGCTGGCGAAGTCGGGCAGCTCCTTGAACGCCGCGAGGTGCTTCTCGTTGCTCGAGGCGACCAGAACCTCGTCCAGCTGGAGGACGAAGTGCTCCATCGGTACCTCGCCGGTCTCGCTGAAGCCGAGCAGGTACTTGAACGCCTCGAGCGGGCGCTTGAGGAGATCCGCGTACTCCATGATCCCGCGGTTGGCGTTGACCAGCGGGCCGTGCGGCTCGAAGAGCACCACGTTCTGGAGCGCCGGGGGGAGGTTGGCCTGGCTCCGGTCCGCCGAGACCTGGTGGTACGCCGCGTCCACGCTCAGGTGCGGCTCGACCGTCACCGCCCCGACGAGGTACCGGCGCGAGAGGTAGAACCGGCGCACCTGCACGTGGCGGAGCACCCGCAGCCAGTCGCCGTTCGCCGCCGTCAGGAGCGCGTTGTAGATGCGCCGGCACTTGTGACAGAGCTCGCCGTCGACGATCCAGTCGGCGAGGACCGCCTCCCCGTCGCCGGAGCGCGCCGGGACCTTGAGCGCGCGCTCGAGGAGCTTCACCCGCTCGTCCCGGGGCATGCCGAAGAGCGGGTGGTCGCGCATCTCGCACGTCACCCGGACCTCGACGCTCTCCTCCTCGAGGTGGGCGTAGGTGGTCAGCTCACCACCTGCCACCCGGTCGCCGAAGCCGATGCTCCCCTTCACCAGCTTCTCGGAGGGGAAGATCCACGCCAGCTCGTACAGCGCCCCCTGCGGCTCGCGCGAGTACAGCTCCATGCCCCGCTTCAGGGCATCCACCAGGGTCGATTTGGCCGAGCCGTTCGGACCATGGAGGAGGATGAGCTTGTTCACCGCGCCGGCCCGCACGAAGTTGCCCAGGAGCCGGTACAGCGCGTTCTGGACCTCCTCCTGCCCCGCCACGCGCCCCATCCGCTCCCCGTCGGTGAGGTCGAACAGCTTGAACCGGCGCATCGGCCCGGCAGGGTGGTGCTGCACGGGCGCCGTCCCGAAGTGGTCCAGCACGTCCTTCAGGTACTGGGCAGAGTTCCGCACCTGGGCGTGGGGGCCCTGGAGGAACAGGTCCAGGTATTCCTCGAAGGAGAGAATGCTGCGGTCCTGGAGGAAGTCGCGGCTCACCACCGCGCCCACCTCCTTGAGGAAATCCTTCGCGCTCACGGTCGACTGCTCCTTGGGCCGTGCGGGCTCCCCGGCTCGCCCGCACCGCACCCTCGAGTCTCGCTCCACTGCCGACCCGCGCGCCACTGGCCCCCGGACGGCAGCCTGGCTTGCTAACGTGGTCCACCGACACTCATGCAGAAGCCGCCCATCATCGGTATCGACCTC
>JADGQZ010000253.1 GCA_017881345.1 Myxococcaceae bacterium
GCCGACATCTTGGCGCCGAACTCCGAGGCGACGGCCTCGAGCAGCATGCGGCGGAGGCAGACCTCGAGGTACAGCGGCAGCGCGACGCCGAGCACCTCCTCCTTCGACGGCTCGTACTCGAAGTCCACCATCGACCGGAGCGCGGTCGCGGACTCGCCCTCGGCCGCCGCGGGCCGCTCGAACGGGAGCAGCGGGGTCAGCACGACGCGCTGGGTGATCGCGGAGACGAACTCGTTGTAGACGAGGAGGACCTGGTCCACCCGGTCCTCGAGGAACTCGGTGGTCAGCTCCTCGGCGACCGACCGCGCCGTGGCGTACGACAGCCGGGTGTACAGCCCCGCGTGGTCCTTGCGGATCTCGAGATTCCGCCGGCGGAACGCCTCGAGGCCCTTCCGGCCCACGGTGGTGAGGCGGAGGCTGGTCGAGCGATCGCGCTCGTACGCATAGCGCGCCACCCGGCGGATGACGTTGGCGTTGAAGCCCCCGGCGAGGCCACGGTCAGAGGTGAGCGCGAGGATCTCCACCCGGCGAACGGGACGGGAGGTCAGGAGCGGGTGCGACAGCCCCTCGCTCCGCGAGACGAGATCCGCGATCATCTGGTCCAGAGCGCGCGCGTAAGGCCGCGCGGCGACGATGGCGTCCTGGGCCCGGCGGAGCTTGGCCGCGGAGACCATCTTCATGGCCTTGGTGATCTGCTGGGTGCTCTTCACGGACCGGATGCGCTTCCTGATGTCTCGAAGGCTGGCCATGGGAGGTCGGGGGCGCCCCTTACTGCCCGGGGGCCCCGGAATCAACCACCCCGCGCCGCGGAGGCCACTCTGCGCCGATTGAGGAGAGCAGCGCCGCTTTCGCTGGCCGTCCTGCTCGTCTGTGTGGTGGGGCCCACCGTGTACATCGAGCTCGCGACGCGGGGGCATCTCGTGACCCCCGAGGCAGCCCCGGTGGTTCCCTGGGGAATCGTCTTCGGTGCCGGGCTGGCGCCGGGCGGAGAGCCCTCGCCCATCCTCGCAGAACGGCTGGAGACGGCCCTGGGACTCTGGCGCACCGGGCGGGTGGAGCGGCTCCTCCTCACCGGCAACGCCGACGCGTACCACGACGAGATCCGCTCGATGCGGCGATACCTGACCAAGGGCGGGGTGCCCGAGCGCGCCATCTCGGTGGACCTGGAGGGTCTGTCCACGTTCGACAGCTGCTGGCGGGCGCGGGGCGTGTTCGGCGTTCAGCGGGCCATCCTCGTCACCCAGGCCTTCCACCTGCCAAGGGCGGTCTTCCTCGCACGGGCCGCCGGCATCGACTCGGTGGGGGTCCCGGCAGGTGGTGGACGCTGGCGAGCGCCCTACGTCTGGCGCGAGCTCCTGGCCCGCCCACTCGCCGTGGTGGACGCCTGGGTGCATCCCAGGCCGCCGCTCCCCGCCGCCAGCCCGCTGGCCGGCTGACCTTGTCGAGCCGCAGGCCGCGGCCCACCTTCCGCGGCACCATCCCCAGCTCCCACGACGAGGAACTCGACAGCACGCCGTTCGAGGGCGACCGCCCAGGCGCTCACCCGGTGGACGTCCTCGGCAAGCTCCCGATCGACGGCGATCCGGTGCGCGACTCCCAGCTCATGCCCGATGCCGAGCTGGACCCCGACCAGGTGCAGGGGGACCGATTCGACGTCGGCGACGACGACCTCGGCACTGCGCCCGACCTCGAGGACGACCCGGACGCCCCGGACCTCCAACCCGACGCGGTGGAGCGATTCGCCGAGGCAGACGCCGACGGGGAGCTGGACCCGGACGACGTGGACGATCGCCTCACGGCGCGGCCCACGGACCACGCGCCGGACGACGTCCTGGTCGAGCCCGACGAGCCCGACGAGCCTGGCGAGACGCCGTAGCGTCCCGGCGCCGGACTCCGGTCCAGAAACGACGATGGGGCGGGCCACACGCGCGATGCGTGCAGCACGCCCCATCGGTCCTGCGGTCTCCGGAGGAGACGCGGAGGATTTACTTCGCGGGGGCCGCGTCGCCAGTGGCCGGGGCCGGGGCCGGGGCCTTCGTGGACTTCTTCGCCTTCTTGCTGCTGCTCTTCGTGGACTTCGGCGCGTCCGTCTTGGCAGCGTCGTCGGCGAAGGCGGCGAACGAGGAGGCGAGGACCAGCGCGACAATGAGCTTCTTCATGGGGTTTGGTGCTCCTGGGCGACAGCGTCAGGACGACAGCGAGATGCTGCGTCGACACACTGACTCAGCACCGAACGTGCCAGCGGGGTGAGCCGGCTCGCGCCAGACCCACCCCGCCGAGTGCAACAGGACTGCGAAAAGGCTTACTTCTTCTCGGGAGCCTTCTCGGTCGGCGCCGGCTTGGCCGCAGGTGCCGGGGTGGCCTTCGCGTCCTTCGCGTCCTTCGAGTCCGCCTTCTTCTCGGTCTTCGCCGGGGCAGGCGCCTTGGCAGCGTCATCGGCGAGGGCGGCGAAGGAGGTGGCGAGCACGAGGGCGGCGATGAGGTTCTTCATGGAGTTGCTCCTTTGAGGTTGGTCACTGCGGCGCACTGCGCCAGCACCTGCCGTGCCACACCTGCAACCGACGTGAACCTGCCACTCGGCGGAAGGATGTGAGGAGAGGCTCCGCAACCCCCAAATGGTTTCTGGGGAGTTTTTCCCCAACTCGCCCGTTACAGCCTGTGTGCAATCTCGCCGGGCCTCGCCCTCCGGCGTGACAGAATGCTGCACCCCCACCCTTGAACGGACCGCTCTCTTTTCGCCGCTACCGAGCGGCCTTCTTCTCCGTGGTCGGCCTGCTGGCCACGGTCACGGCCTTCACGCTCTGGAACGAGCTGCGGACCAACGCGCGCATCGACGAGCTGTTCGGCGCGGCGCTCGAGCGCGAGGCGCTGATCGGGCGGATCCGGGTGGACGCCGCAGTGCTCGAGAACCTGGTCGACGACCACATCCGTGCGACGAACGACGACGCCCGGCAGCTGGCCGACGCGCACATGGAGGAGACGCTCGCCGACGCCAAGGAAGCCCGGCTGGCATACACGCGCGACCTCCCCTCGGGTGAGAAGGAGCTCTGGCGGCGCTTCGACGACACGGCCCACGCGCTCGCCCAGTCGGCCCGGGTGGCGCTGCGCTTCAGCAACCGTCGCGAGGCGGAGCGGGCACGGCAGCACCTCGAGGCCGAGCTCCGGCCGATCGCCGAGCAGCTGAACGCGCTCGCCGGCGAGCTGGCCCACAAGGACGCCGAGGTGACGCGGGCGCTCCTGCACGAGCGCGAGAGCCTGCGCACCAAGACCACCTTCCTCGGCGCCCTGATGGCGCTGTCGGCGGTCGCGCTGGCGCTCGGCGTGGGCGCCTCGATGGCGCAGGTCCTCCGCCGACAGGAGCACACCATCCAGGAGCAGATGGCCGAGCTCGACCGGCGCAACCACGAGCTCGACGCGTTCGCCAGCCGGGTGGCGCACGATCTCGTCTCTCCGCTCAGTCCCCTCCGGGGCTACCTCACGCTCATCCGCCGCTCGGAGTCGGTGACCGACCCCGACGTGCGGGAGATGCTCGCCGACGCCGAGTCCAGCGCGACGCGGATGGCCGAGCTGGTGGAGGCGCTCCTGCGGTTCTGCCGCTCCGGGAAGCGGAACGAGGGCCCGCCGTGCGAGCTGGACACCGCGGTGAGCGCCATCCTCCTCGAGCAGGACCAGGTGGCGGCGCTGAACCACGTGGTCATCGAGCGCAAGCTCGCCCGACACGTGGGCGTGGACGTCCCGGCGCAGCTGGTCCAGTCCATCGCCCAGAACCTCATCTCCAACGCGGTGAAGTACTCGGCCGGGCGTTCCGCAGCGCGCGTGGTGGTGTACGCCGGGCGCGAGGGTGACGAGGCGGTGCTCGAGGTCACCGACAACGGCCGGGGCATGACCGAGTCGGTGATGGAGCGGCTGTACCAGCCCTTCTTCCGCGCGCCCGAGGCCCGCGGGCTTCCCGGTCAGGGCCTGGGCCTGGCCACCACCAAGCGCCTCGTCGACGCGCACGGCGGAACGCTCCGCATCCGAAGCGCGACCGGCGTGGGCACCACCGCGACCGTCCGCTTCCGCTGCGTGGCCCTGCCCAGGACCGAGCCAGATGCGGCGCCGGCCCGTGCCTCGTCCCAGCCCGGAGCGCTGGCGTCCGTCCGATGAGCGCTCCCTCCGTCCTCGTCGTCGACGACGACCCGCACGCCCGTGGCCTGTTGCGCCGGCTGCTCGGCCAGCTCGGGCAGGTGTCCGAGGCGGCCTCTGCCTCCGCCGCCGAGGAGCTGCTCGCCGGCGCCCCGTTCGACGTGGTGCTCACCGACATGGCGATGCCGGATCCGGACGATGGGCTTCGCGTGCTGCGGGCCGCGCTCACCCGGAACGCGGACACGCCAGTCATCGTCCTGACCGCCTTCGGCAACATCGAGGGGGCGCTGGACACCATCCAGAAGGGCGCCTTCGACTACCTGACCAAGCCCTTCGACGTGGACGCCATCGTCCGGGTGGTGCGCCGGGCGCTCGAGCAGCGACGGTTGGTGGAGGAGAACAAGAGCCTCCGCGCGCGGGTGAAGCAGCAGGAGCTCGTCGGCAGGAGCGCGGCCATCCTCGAGATCTACAAGCAGGTGGCCCGCGCGGCGGCCACCAGCGTTCCGGTGCTGATCACCGGCGAGACCGGCACCGGCAAGGAGCAGGTTGCGAGGAGTCTCCACCAGCGCTCGCAACGGAGCGCGGGGCGCTTCGTGGCGGTGGACTGCGGGGCCATCGCCGAGTCGCTGATGGAGAGCGAGCTGTTCGGCCACGCGCGCGGCGCCTTCACCGGCGCCTCGGGCGCCCGGCGCGGCCTCTTCGAGGAGGCCACCGGCGGGACGATGTTCCTCGACGAGATCGGCGACATCGGACCCAAGATCCAGAGCCAGCTCCTGCGCGCGCTGCAGGAAGGCGAGATCCGCCGGGTGGGCGAGAGCACTCCCGTCAAGGTCGACGTCCGCGTCGTTGCGGCGACGAACAAGGATCTCAAGGCTCTGGTCGCGGAGGGGAAGTTCCGCGAAGATCTCCTCTACCGGCTCGACGTGGTGCACCTGCACCTGCCGCCGCTGCGCGAGCGCCGCGAGGACATCCCGGCGCTGGTCGAGCACTTCGCCGCGATCCACGCCCGGGGGGGCGCGCGACCCGTGGTGACCGACGAGGCGATGGGCCGGCTGGTCGCGTACGACTGGCCGGGGAACGTGCGCCAGCTGGAGAACGTGGTCGCGCGGGCGCTGGCGCTGAACGGCACGGGGGTGCTCGGGCCGGCGGACTTCATCGCGCCCATCGGAGACGCGCCGAAGAAGCTGGTGGGGCTGGCCGCGGACATGCCCACGCTCGCCGAGCTGAACCGCCGCTACGCCCAGCACGTCCTCGCGATGGTGGGCGGAAACAAGTCCGAGGCCGCCCGGCTGCTCGAGGTGGACCGCAAGACCCTCTACAAGCTGCTGGAGGCGCCGACCGGGCCCGAGCCGGAGGGCACCGTGACCGTGCCCGTCGAGAGCGCTCCGGTGCGACCCGCGGGCTCCTGACGGGTCTCCGGCCGGCCGGGCGAACCGGCCGTCGATGGACCGACGCACGGTTCCGCCCCGGTCGCCGGGTGCGCAGCTTCGGGCCTCACTTCACCCGGAGGAAACCGGCATGGCGACTCCCAACGAAGAAGCAGTCGGAAGGCTGAACTCGTTCCTGCGCGGCGAGATCTCGGCGGTCGAGACCTACCGGCAGGCGCTCGACAAGGTCACCGACCCGAGCATCCGGTCGCAGCTCCAGGACTGCGAGCAGGACCACCAGGAGCGCATCCAGCTGCTGCGCCAGCGCATCACCTCGCTCGGCGGCACGCCCGAGGAGGGCTCCGGCGCGTGGGGCGTCTGGGCGACGTTCGTCCAGGGCGGCGGGGACCTGCTCGGCGAGAAGACCGCGGTCTCGGCCCTCGAGGAGGGCGAGGATCGCGGCCTCGACGGCTACCGCCGCGACCTCGACGAGCTCGACTTAGAGACGCGGACCTGGGTGGAGAGCAACATCCTGCCCAAGGCCGAGCGGACACACGGCACGCTGAGCACGCTCAAGCGCACGGTGCACTGAACCGGGACACGCTGCCTCACGGTGCGAGCGCCGAGAACCGGGCCGTCCACGCCGGGAGACCCCCGCGCTGGGCGACCGCCCTCTCGCGCGTCAGCGCCCGCCTCCACCCCGGAGCACGCCGGAGGCGTTCGGACCACGCTGGTGACGTCTCGAACCGTCCGGGTCGCGAGAACGGGCCTCCCGGC
>JADGQZ010000254.1 GCA_017881345.1 Myxococcaceae bacterium
GACTACAAGGCCGCCTTCGGCGGGGTGCCGGATGCGCTGGCCGCGCTCGGGTACGACGCGGCGATGGTGGCGGTCGACGCGATGAAGCGCGCCACCACGCTCGACCGGGCGTCGGTCCGCGACGCCATCGCAGCGACCAAGAACTTCCCCGGGGTGACCGGCACCATCACCCTCGACGAGCACCGGAACGCCAGCAAGCCCGCAGTCGTCCTCGAGGTCGGCAAGGGCAAGACCAAGTACGTCGCCACCATCGCCCCCTGATGTCCGATCTCGCGCAGCACCTCATCAACGGGCTCGCCGCCGGCACCATCTACGCACTGGTGGCCCTCGGCTACACGATGGTCTACGGGGTGCTGAAGCTCATCAACTTCGCGCACGGCGACGTGATGATGGTGGGCACGTTCCTGGGCTACGCGGTGGCGCAGAAGCTGGGACCCGAGCGCCAGTCTGCGCTCTGGGGAGTTCTGCTCATCTTCCTGGCGGCGATGGGGGCCTGCGCGGCGATGGGCTGGGTCATCGAGCGGTTCGCGTACCGGCCGCTGCGGGACAAGCCCCGGCTGACCGCGCTCATCACCGCCATCGGCATCTCCTTCACCCTCTCCTACGGGTTCCAGCTCGACTTTGGCCCCCTGCCCGGCGCCTCGCCCCGGGCCTTCCCGGAGATCATCCCGCCGACCGAGTGGCTGATCATCGGTGACCGGGCAGTGGTCATCTGGAACTGGCAGGTCATCAGCCTGGCCATCGCGCTCGCCCTGATGCTGATGCTCCAGGGCCTGGTCTACCGGACGCGATTCGGCCGGGCGATGCGCGCGGTCTCGTTCGACCACCGGACGGCGGCCCTGATGGGCATCCCGGTGGACCGGATCATCGCCCTCACCTTCATGCTCGGCAGCGCCCTGGCCGCGGGCGCGGGCATCCTCTACGCCATCAAGGATACCGCCATCCAGCCGCTGATGGGGCTGTACGTGGGGCTGAAGGCGTTCGTCGCCGCGGTCATCGGTGGCATCGGGAACGTGCCGGGCGCGGTGGTGGGTGGGCTCCTGCTCGGGCTGGTCGAGGAGTTCGTCGTCGGCTACTCCTCGAGCAGCTGGCGGGACGCGGTGGCCTTCGGGTTCCTGATCATCGTGCTGCTCGTCCGGCCGGGCGGGCTCTTCGGCAGCGTGACGGCGGAGAAGGTGTAGCGATGCCGGCCTCGCTCCGCGGGCTCGTGCCGGTGCTGATCGCCATCGTGGTCCTGGCGGTGCTGCAGCTCCTGGTCGGCGGCTCGCCGTTCTTCGTCTACATCGCGTCGATCGTCGGGGTGAACGTCATCCTCGCCGTGTCGCTGAACATCGTGAACGGCATGACCGGGCAGTTCTCCATCGGCCACGCCGGGTTCATGGCGGTGGGCGCCTACACCGCCGGGAAGCTGAGCCTGCTGCTGAAGGACGTGGCGATCTCCGGGCTGCCCGGAGTGGTGTCGGACCAGGTGCAGTTCGTGGGGACGCTCCTCGCCGGCGGGGTCGCGGCGGCGTTCTGCGGCTTCCTGGTGGGCCTGCCCTCGCTCCGGCTCCGGGGCGATTACCTGGCCATCGTCACCCTGGGCTTCGGGGAGATCATCCGGGTGATCGTGCAGAACCTGGAAGTCTTCGGGCGCGCGCTGGGGTTGTCCGGCATCCCGCAGACCTCGAGCTTCTTCGCGGTCTGGTTCTGCGTGTTCCTGGTGGTGCTGGTGGCCCGGCGGATCGTCGGGAGCACCCATGGCCGGAGCCTGTGGGCCATCCGCGAGGACGAGGTGGCGGCCGAGGCGATGGGGGTGGACACCACCGCCTACAAGGTCCGGGCGTTCGTCATCTCCTCCTTCTTCGCCGGGGTGGCGGGCGGGCTGTTCGCCCACTTCGTGCCGATCATCAACCCGGGCTCGTTCACCTTCGTGAAGAGCATCGAGGTGGTGGTGATGGTCGTCGCCGGCGGCCTGGGGAGCACCACCGGCGCCATCGTCGCCGCGGTGTTCCTCACGCTGCTCCCCGAGGCGCTGCGGACGCTGTTCCTCCAGCTCGGCGGGCTCGACACCGGCGCCTCGCTCGCCCAGAAGGTCGACCAGATCCGCATGCCGGTGTACGGGATCTTGCTGGTCATCCTGATGCTGGTCCGTCCCCAGGGCCTGTTCGGGACGCGAGAGATCTGGGACGTCCTCCCGAGGTGGATCCCCCGCGCACGGAAGGGGACCACGTGAGCGGCGAGCTCCTCCTCGAGGCGGCCCAGGCCGGTATCGAGTTTGGCGGCCTCCGAGCGCTGCACGGCTTCGATCTGGAGATCCGCCGGGGCGATCTGAAGGGGCTCATCGGCCCGAACGGCGCCGGGAAGACCACCGCCTTCAACCTCCTCACCGGCGTCTACGTGCCAACCCACGGCGAGATCCGCGTCCGCGGCGAGCGGGTCAACGGACGGAAGCCACACCAGATCAACCGCCTGGGGCTGGCGCGGACGTTCCAGAACATCCGTCTCTTCCGCGGCCTCACCGCGCTGGACAACGTGCGCGTGGCCTGCCTCTCGGACGAGCGGCCGGTGTTCTCCCGCGCGCGCATCGACGCGATCCGCCGCCGCTCCTCGGGGAGGAGCCCGGTGGCGCAGCTGATGGACTCGCTCAACAACTACGTCGACTGGTGGCGGGC
The DNA here is from genome assembly GCA_017881345.1 of Myxococcaceae bacterium. Lineage (GTDB taxonomy): Bacteria > Myxococcota > Myxococcia > Myxococcales > Myxococcaceae > RPRB01. Next base: position 2,655 of record JADGQZ010000254.1, read on the forward strand.
GATCCTCCTCACCCCGGGCTTCCAGGAGGAGGAGGACGAGCTCACCCGGCGCGCCGAGGAGCTGCTGGAAGTCATGGGCCTCTCGCACCGGCGCAACGAGGAGGCCCGGAATCTGCCCTACGGCGAGCAGCGCCGGCTGGAGATCGCCCGGGCGCTCGGCACCCGGCCAGAGGTCCTGCTGCTCGACGAGCCGGCGGCCGGCATGAACACGCGGGAGAAGGGCGACCTGATGGTCCTCATCCGCCAGCTCCGCGACCAGTTCTCGCTCGGCATCCTGGTCATCGAGCACGACATGAAGCTGGTGATGGGCATCTGCGAGGACATCACCGTGCTGGACCACGGGGTCACCATCGCCCGCGGCGTGCCCGAGCGGGTGCGCCAGGACCCCAAGGTCATCGAGGCGTACCTCGGCGACAGCTATCTCGCGGCGCACGGCTTGCCGGTGCCGCCGCACGCCCCCACCTCGGAGACCCCCGTCGCATGAGCGCGCCGGCGACGCTCGGGACGCGCGAGGCGCGGCCGCAGCTGCTCGAGGTCCAGGACCTCCACGTGTCCTACGGTGCCATCACCGCGCTCCGCGGGGTGTCGCTCGCCGTCGGGCAGGGCGAGGTGGTGGCGCTCATCGGTGCCAACGGCGCGGGCAAGACGAGCACCCTCCGCGCGATCTCCGGGATGTTGAAGCCGCGGTCGGGCCGGATCCGGCTGGTGGCCCAGGAGATCCAGGGGCTGAAGTCGAACCTCCTGGTGCCCAAGGGCATGGCGCACGCGCCGGAGGGGCGGGGCATCTTCCTGAACCTGACGGTGATGGAGAACCTCGAGCTGGGCTCCTACCTCCGCCGCGACACGGCCGGGATCAAGCAGGACCTCGAGTACGTCTTCGGGCTGTTCCCCCGGCTCCGCGAGCGGATGAAGCAGCCGGGCGCGACACTATCGGGCGGCGAGCAGCAGATGCTCTCCATCAGCCGGGCGCTGATGAGCCGGCCGAAGCTGCTCCTGCTCGACGAGCCCTCCCTCGGGCTCGCGCCTCAGGTGGTGGAGACCATCTTCCGCATCCTGCGCGAGGTGAACGCGCGGGGGGTCAGCATCCTCCTCGTCGAGCAGAACGCGCACCTCGCGCTGAACCTCGCCCACTTCGGCTACGTGCTGGAGACCGGCGAGGTGGTGATGCAGGGCCAGGGGAAGGCGCTGCTCGCCGCGCCGGAGATTCGCAAGGCTTACCTCGGAGAGTGAGGCGCTCGTGCGCGGGTGAGTCCCGTGACACACTTCCCGGGCTCCAGCTCTGGAGGAACCCATGCGCCATGCCCCGCCCTGGATTCGCGTCCTCCCGCTCTCGTTCGCGCTCGCCGCGTTCGCCTCAGACGGTGGGTCCGGCAAAGGTCAACCGTCGAGCTTCAGGGCGAGGGTGAGCGGCGCCGAGTCGTTCGAGGTCAGGAGCGAGGGGCAGCGCACCGCCGGTGGCCGCTGGAAGAAGACCAGCCCCGCGGCCCCTGAACTCCTGGTCGTCCAGCTCCGCACCGCCCCTCCCGAGGACAGCTTCCAGCTGGTCTTCACCGTCGACGTGACCGGGAAGGCGCCCGACGCGGAGGTCGGGGTCTACACCCTGCGTCCGCTCGACGCGGTCGGGCACTGGATCCGGAACGGCAACTACAGCGAGTTCTACTCCGACAAGGGAACGATGGAGGTGAAGGAGTCCGACGCGGTGCACATCCGCGGTACGTTCGATGTCAGCGGGAAGTGCGGCAGGAAACGAGAGGCCTGCCGGATCGAGGGCGAGTTCGAGCTGAGGGGCGATAACCCGTCGCCCCCCACTTGAAACGACCGGGCGCGCCACGACCCACTGAAGCCCGCGCGGTCTCCCCTCTGGGACGTGGGGCCCTGATCAGCGTCCCGCTGTGTGGACCGCTCTGCCGTCGAAGTACGCCTCGTACTTCGACCACTGCGGAGGCTCGGGTCTCATACCCCAGGGTTCATCCGGAGAAACAGCCACCCCCCCGACAAGACTGCGCCCACCGCCGCCCAACAGGGCAGGGGTGGGCGCCGGGCGCCGGCTGGAGGGGTTGCCGGCGCGCGCGAGGTGAACGACGGGCTGCTGTCAGTTCACCTTGACGCTGATGCTCTTCGGCTTCGCCTCGGCCCGCC
>JADGQZ010000255.1 GCA_017881345.1 Myxococcaceae bacterium
CCCTGGCCTCGCGCGGTCAGCGCGACATGGACACCGGAGCCGAGCCGATCGCGGACCCGTCCGAGCGCGTGCGAATCGAGCGGCAGTCGCGGTACGTGAAGTTGCAGTCGTTGACCCTGGCCGTGGTGCTCACCTGCCTGACTCTCCTCGTTCGATGAAGAACCCTTCAGGCGCCGAGGGTGAGCACGGCCGACCTGTCCCACCGCGGCCCGGAGCGGGGCCTCGCCGCGGAGCGTCATCGACCGCCGCAGACAGGCCCCCGCCGTCGGCGCGGGGATGACCGGCGGGCACGGAGCTCTCCGGAGGGCGACGAGGACACGGGGTCGCCCCTGGACTCGAAGAGGCCGTGGTAAGAACAAGGGCGCTCACTCCGTCCCCGCCGAGGAGGCGCCCGTGTTCGAGCTCAAGCCGCTGCGCCCCGAGGCCATCCCCGCCGCGCTCGCCAAGGCCGAGCGTTACCGGCTGCTCAACGAGCCCGAGCAGGCCGAGAGCATCTGCCAGGACGTGCTCCGGACCCAGCCCGGCAACCAGCAGGCCATCACCCTCTACCTGCTGGCGGTCACCGACAGCTTCCGCACCAGCCACCCGCCCGACGTCCGGCGGGCGCGCGCGATCCTCGAGCACTTCGCGTCGGACTACGATCGTTGCTACTACGCCGGCATCGTCGACGAGCGTCTGGCGCGGGCCAAGCTCGAGGAGGGCGGACCGCTCGGGCCCGTCGAAGCGTACGATGGCTTCCGCCGGGCGATGCACTGGTACGCGGAGGCCGAGGCGATCAGGCCGGCCGGAAACGACGACGCGATCCTCCGCTGGAACACGTGCGCGCGCGTGCTGATGGAGAACGTGCACCTCCGCCCCGAGGAAGACGAGCGCAGCGAGCTACGGCTCGAGTAACCGGTCCCGCGACGCCTCTTCCTTCCTTGACACCTCCGGGGCTGTGCCCGGAGACTTTCGCCCGCTCGTCGGCGAACTCCTCGCCCCCGGATGGAGGTCTGGATGTCGGCCGTTGCACCGCAGGCGCCGGCCACCGCGATGGTCCAGCGTCGGCCCCAGCGACTCGACGCCTGGTGGGTGAAGCCGGTCATCACCGCTGCCGTGCTCGGCGCCTTCGTCGTGTACGCCACCTGGGCGGGGCTCCAGAACGCGAACTACTACGCGGCGCCCTATCTCTCGCCGTTCTACTCGCCGTGCCTGAGCGCGAACTGCGCCCACGTCAGCGTGCCGCTCCTCGGCGACTGGTGGAAGTGGTCGCCGGCCATCCTCATCCTCTGGGCACCGGGCGGCTTCCGGCTGACCTGCTACTACTACCGGAAGGCGTACTACCGCGCCTTCGTCTGGGCCCCGCCGGCGTGTGCGGTGCCCGACGCGCGCGCCAAGTACTTCGGCGAGAGCCGCTTCCCGCTCATCCTCCAGAACATCCACCGCTACTTCTTCTACCTGTCGATCCCCGTCCTGGTCTTCCTGTGGTGGGACGCGCTCCTGGCCTTCCGCTTCCGTGATGGAATCGGCCTCGGGGTCGGCACGCTGGTCCTGCTGGCGAACGCGTCGCTGCTCACGCTCTACACGCTCTCCTGTCACGCCTGCCGTCACGTCTGCGGCGGAGGACTGGATCGCTTCTCGAAGGCTCCCACCCGCTACCGGCTCTGGAAGCGGCTCACCGTCCTCAACGAGTGGCATGCCCAGATCGCCTGGTTCAGCCTCTTCGGAGTGGCCCTGACCGACCTCTACGTTCGCCTCGTCGCCACGGGCACCCTCCGTGACCTGAGGCTCTTCTGATGGCCGAGTACGAGACGCACGAGCACGACGTCCTGGTCATCGGCGCCGGCGGGGCGGGCCTGCGAGCCGCCATCGAGTCCTCTGCCCAGGGCGCCGACACCGCGCTGATCTGCAAGTCGCTCCTCGGCAAGGCCCACACCGTGATGGCCGAGGGAGGCATCGCCGCCGCCCTGGGCAACGTCTGGCCCGAGGACAACTGGAAGGTCCACTTCCGCGACACGATGCGCGGCGGGAAGCTGCTCAACAACTGGCGCATGGCGCAGCTCCACGCCCAGGAGGCGCCGGCGCGGGTGCTGGAGCTCGAGGAGTGGGGCGCGCTCTTCGACCGCACGAAGGACGGGCTGATCCTCCAGCGCGACTTCGGCGGGCACCGCTACGCGCGGCTGGCCCACGTCGGCGACCGGACCGGGCTGGAGATGATCCGCACCCTCCAGCAGCACGCCGTGCACAAGGGAATCGCGGTCTACATGGAGTGCACCCTGGTGAGCCTCCTCAAGGACGGCGACCGGGTGTGTGGCGCCTTCGGCTACTGGCGCGAGTCGGGGAAGTTCGTCGTCTTCAAGGCGAAGTCCGTGGTGCTGGCCACCGGCGGCATCGGCAAGGCGTGGGAGTTCACCTCGAACTCGTGGGAATACACCGGCGACGGCGTGGCGATGGCGCTGGAGGCCGGAGCCGAGCTGATCGACATGGAGTGCTACCAGTTCCATCCCACCGGGATGGTCTGGCCGCACAGCGTGCGGGGCATCCTCGTCACCGAGGGAGTGCGCGGTGATGGAGGCGTCCTCCGGAACTCGCAGGGACGTCGCTTCATGTTCGATTACATCCCCGACTTCTTCAAGAAGGAGACGGCCGACTCCGAGGCCGAGGCCGATCGCTGGTACACCGACAAGAAGAACAACCGCCGTCCACCCGAGCTGCTGCCGCGCGACGAGGTGGCCCGGGCGATCAACGCCGAGGTGAAGGCCGGTCGCGGAAGTCCGCACGGCGGCGTCTTCCTCGACATCGCCACCCGTCGGGACGCCGAGACCATCAAGCGCCGGCTGCCGTCGATGTACCATCAGTTCAAGGAGCTGGCGGACGTGGACATCACCACGACCCCGATGGAGGTCGGGCCAACCGCCCACTACATGAACGGTGGGGTACGGGTGGATGGCGATGATTCGGCCACCGCGGTCCCCGGTCTGTACGCCGCGGGGGAGGTCGCCGGAGGGCTCCACGGCGCCAACCGCCTGGGCGGCAACTCCCTGTCGGATCTCCTGGTCTTCGGGCGCCGAGCGGGAGCGGCCGCGGCCGCGTACGCGAAGTCGCTCGGCGCGACGCTCTCCATCGACCCGAGGCGCCTGGAGGCGCTCTCCCGCGAGGCGCTGGCTCCCTTCGAACCGGGTGGGACCGAGAATCCCTACACCCTTCACCACGAGCTGCAGAAGACGATGCAGTCGGACGTCGGCATCATCCGCGTCCAGCACGAGCTCGAGCGCGCGGTGGAGAAGATCGGCGAGCTCCGTGCCCGGTTGAAGCGCGCCCATGTGGAGGGGCATCGCCAGTACAACCCGGGCTGGCATCTGGCGCTGGATCTCCGCTCGCTCCTGGTCTGCGCCGAGGCCGTGGCCCGCGCGGGGATCGAGCGGAAGGAGAGCCGCGGCGGTCATGCCCGGGACGACTATCCGAAGCCGGATCCGGCCTTCGCCAAGGTGAACATGGTGGTGCGCAAGCGGGGCGACGGCCTCTCGGTGGCCCCCGAGCCCATCACCGCGATGCCCGAGGAGTTGAAGTCTCTGCTCGAGGGGTGACGGATGGCGCAGGTGGCGAAGCTGCAGATCTGGCGAGGTGACGCCTCGGGAGGGGAGCTGCGCCAGTACGACGTGCCCTGGGAAGAGGGGATGGTCCTTCTCGACGTCCTGCACGTGCTCCAGGCGACCCAGGCAGGGGACCTGGCCGTGCGCTGGAACTGCAAGGCCGGGAAGTGCGGCTCGTGCAGCGCCGAGGTGAACGGGAAGCCGCGGCTGATGTGCATGACGCGGATGAGCGCCCTCGACACCTCGCAACCCATCACCGTGGCGCCGATGAAGACCTTCCCGGTGCTGCGGGATCTGGTCACCGACGTCTCGTTCAACTTCGAGATGGCGAAGAAGGTGCCGGCGTTCAAGCCCGCGCCCCGGCCGGCCGACGGGAAGTACCGGATGATGCAGGAGGACATCGACCGGGTGCAGGAGTTCCACAAGTGCATCGAATGCTTCCTCTGCCAGAACGTCTGCCACGTCATCCGTGACCACTCCGAGAACAAGGCGCACTTCGCCGGGCCTCGGATGTTCGTGCGCTACGCAGCGCTGGAGATGCATCCGCTGGACACCAACGACCGGCGGACGCTGCTCAAGGAGAAGATGGGCCTGGGCATGTGCAACATCACCAAGTGCTGCACCGAGGTCTGCCCGGAGAGCATCCGGATCACCGACAACGCGATCATTCCGCTGAAGGAACGGGTCATCGACGAGTCCTTCGACCCCCTCCGCTGGGCCTGGCGGAAGCTGACCGGCGCGGACTCGGGCTCGAAGTAGGACCCGGGCGACGGCCGGGGGATGGTTCCACGTGGATGAGCGGCCGCGACAGCAGATCCACCACCTGCGCGCTGCGGATGGAGTGCAGCTGGCGTGGGCCGACGCCTCTGACGGCCCGCTCCTGATCAAGGCCGCCAACTGGCTCACCCATCTCGAGCACGAGTGGGAGAGTCCGCTCTGGGGTCACTGGCTCCGCTTCTTCGCCGGCCACTTCCGACTCGTTCGCTACGACGAACGCGGGTGCGGGATGACCGACTGGAACCTCGGTGAGCTCCCCCCGGACCGGTGGGTCGAGGACCTGGAGCGGGTGGTGGGCGCCGCCGCACCACAGGCGCCGTTCACCCTGCTCGGGATCTCCCAGGGGGCGCTGGCCGCGGTGTCCTTCGCCGCTCGTCACCCGGAGCGGGTTTCCCGGCTGCTGCTCTACGGGGCCTTTGCTCGCGGCGCGTCCTGGCGTGGCGATCCTGACGCCCTCAGGAGCTACCAGGCCATCATCGACCTGTCGCGCTCCGGCTGGGGGAAGGAGAACCCTGCCTTCCGGCAGATCTTCACCTCACGCTTCATTCCCGGAGCCAGCGAGGAACAGATGACCTGGTTCAACGAGCTCTGCCGCAAGACGACCTCGCCGGAGATCGCCGCGGAACTGCTCGCGATTCGCTCCAGGGCCAACGTGGTCGACGCGCTGGAGCGGGTCCGCACGCCCACCCTGGTGGTCCACGCCCGGAACGACCAGGTGATCCCCCTGGCTGAGGGCCACCTCATCGCCTCGGCGATTCCGGGGGCGGAATTCGTCGAGCTGGACTCGAGCAACCACATCCTCCTGGAAACCGAGCCGGCCTGGGAGCGGTTCCGCAGCGCCGCCCTGGAGTTCACCGGGGCGTAACTGCCAGTCCTGACGAGGAGGATGTTGCCCTCCCGGACGGAGGGGCTCATCGTCGCGCTCGAAAACCGTGAGCAGGGTTGGTCCTCAGGATGTCCGCCGAAGAGATCGTCGTCGCCTATCACGAGCGCACGAAGCACCACTTCCACCGCTTCGCCGCGTCGCTGGGCTACATGGACTGGGCCACGCAGCCGGATCCGTTCCGGCGCTACGACGGCGCCGCTCTGCTTCGGCTCCCGCTTCCGAAGGAGGGTCGAGAGCTGCCGTACTGGCAGCTCTTCGTCGCCGGGAGCGTGACGCCGGCACCCCTCGACATCGACGGGATCTCGGTCTTCTTTCGCTACGCCCTGTCCCTGACCGCATGGAAGAGCGCTCAGGGAGCCACCTGGGCTCTCCGCGCCAATCCGTCGAGCGGGAACCTGCACCCCACGGAGGGATACGCGGTCCTGCCAGCCCTGGAAGGGCTCGATGAGCATCCTGGCGTCTTTCATTACGCTCCAAAGGAACATGGGCTCGAACGACGTGCAGAGATTGCCCCCCGCGTCTGGACCGAGCTGACGCGCGCGTTCCCCGAGCGCTCCTTCCTCGTGGGACTCACGTCGGTTCTCTGGCGTGAGGCGTGGAAGTACGGCGAGCGGGCGTTCCGGTACTGCCAGCACGATGTCGGGCACGCCCTCGGAGCCATGCGCATCGCCGCGGCCGCCCTTGGATGGAAGCTCCGCCTCCTCGGCGAAAGTGACTCGGTAGTCTCGATGCTGCTCGGTGTCGATCGTGATGCCCCCGATGCCAGTGCCGAGCGAGAGCACCCGGAGCTCCTGGCGGTGGTCACGCCGGGCACCTGGGACGACCCACAGGAGCTGCGCCTGCCCGACGAGGCCGTCCGCGACGTGTCGGCCGGCCGATGGCATGGGAAGGCCAACGTCCTGAGTCCCGTCCACGGTGTGGAGTGGCCGGTGATCGACGAGGTGGCGCGTGCCACGGCTAATCCCGGGACCGCGTTCGAGGACGACTTCTCCGGGTGCCCTTCGGAGAGAGACGTCTTCGAGTCACCCGTTCGCTCGGGTTCATTCACGGCCGAGAGGGTCATCCTGGGTCGCAGGAGCGCCGTGAGCATGGACGCATCCACCGCCATCTCTGCGGCGACCTTCTTCCGGATGCTGGGCCGCCTGGTACCCACCCGAGGTGGGACCCAGATGCCGTGGGATGCGATCCCATGGCGTCCCCGAATCCATCTGGGCCTCTTCGTACACCGCGTGACCGGCCTGTCTCCGGGCCTCTACGCGCTTGCCCGTGATGCGGCGAAGGTGGAAGCACTTCGAGCGGCGATGCGCCCAGATTTCCTCTGGCAGCGCCCGCCCGGGTGTCCCGGCGGGCTTCCGCTCTACCTGCTCGAGGAAGGGGACTGCCGCGTTCTGGCTGCAAGGGTGTCCTGTGGTCAGGACATTGCGGGCGATGGGGCGTTCAGCCTGGGGATGATCGCCGACTACCTGGACGGCCTGCTCGTCCATGGGGCCGCGTTCTACCGAAACCTCTTCTGGGAGGCCGGCCTCGTCGGCGAGGTCCTGTACCTCGAAGCCGAAGAGGCGGGCATTCGCTCGACCGGAATTGGCTGCTACTTCGACGATCCGGTTCACGAGGTCTTCGGCATCAAGTCGCGCGACTGGCAGAGCCTCTACCACTTCACCGTCGGTGGCCCGGTCGACGATGCCCGGCTCACCACCTTGCCTGCCTACGCGTGGCAGCCTTGAATGGGTCGATGGACGCCACCGTCTTCGTGCAGGAGCTGGAAACTCTCAAGGCCGAGCGGCTCTCACCCATCATCGGAGCCGGCCGGACGTCGCTGGCGGACGGCGCGCCGGGCGACACGACGAAGATGCTGCGGGTCGCGCTCGCCAACGAGATCAGCGTCAGCGAGCTGGCGGCGGTGTGGATGCCGAGCACGACGGAGATCGACGTGAAGCTCGCGTTCGCCCGACAGGCCGGAGATGAGGCCGGGCACTTTCAGCTCGTCGCCGACCGGCTCTCGGCCCTCGGGTTCGACGTCGCCGGGTTCCGGCCGCCGGGTGAGAACCCGCTCTTTCAGTACCTGAAGGGCCTCTCCACCACGGTGGAGCGGGTCGCCGCAGGCCTCTTCACGCTGGAGTCCCTCGCCTATGCAGTGAACGAGAACTTCATGGCGTTCTGTGACCGCCGTGGCGACGGAGAGACGACCCGGATCTATCGCGAGTACATCCAGCCCGACGAGCGCGCACACCAGCAGCTCGGTCAGCGGCTCCTCGCCAAGTACGCGACCACGCCAGAGCTTCAGCGCGCCGCCCGGAACGCGGTTGAAAGAGTTCTCGAGATCGCGGCCGCCGCCCGCAGCCAGACCGCCGAGCGGATGGGCACCGCCAGCTTCCCCGGGTGCTGAAGAGGCACCCCTCTCGGTTCACTTCTTCGGGGGCGCGGCGCCGGAGCCGCCAGCGAGTCCGCCGGCGCTGGCGCAGGAGCCGTTGCACCCGCAGCAACGGCTGCAGCTTGCTCGTAGCCTCGCCCGCTCACGGCGATCGCCGGGTGGGCCTCTAACCCTTCGGATTCACCGGGGCTACCTCGGGCGCGGCGCCTGCATTGACCCGCGTGCGCGGCCGATCGCGTCGGCCCGCGCGGGAGTCAGCCCATGCATCGCCCCTCCGGTTCGGTCCAGCTCGAAGCCACGGCCCCGCTTCTCCGCGTGGCGCTGATCGTCGTGCTGATCGTCGCCGTCGTCGCCGGGCTGCTCGTGGTGGCCAGCTCGCAGCTCGGATGGGCAGCGCTGAGCGTCGCCCTGGTGGGTGGCCCGGTGGCGCTGCTCGTCGAGGGAAGGAGCAGAACCCGCGCACGGGTCGCCGCGATTCCGAGAACCACTCCCAGCGCGCCGGCTCCGGTCCCCGCCCGGTTGGCCCGCCGCCGCCCGAGGCGCACTGGCAAGTGGCCGAATTCCAGGGCCGTCCCAGCCTGGTCATCCACTGGGAAGGTTGAGCTCGCTCCGAGCTACTTCTTCGAAGATCCGGGAGTCGCGACCGCCACCCGATTCACGCCGCTGCAGGCCAGGTAGAGCTGGCCCTGCGGAGTGGCGACCATGTTCCGCACCACTCCGCCTCCCGAGGGAATGGGAGTGGAGCTGAACCGCTTCGTGGCCGGATCGAAACGCACCAGCGTGTTGGGGTTCACCCCCGATTCGCTGTACCAGACGAGCCCATCGGCGGTGCCCGCGATTCCATACGGCCTGGAGTGCGGGCCGCCCGGAGACGGCCACTCCTCGACCTTGCCCGACCTCGGGTCGAGGCGGCCCAGCATTCCTCGGGCGAAGTCCGCGTAGTAGAGGCTGCCGTCGGAGGCCAGGGCGATGCGGCGGGGCCGGGCACCTTCCGGCAGAGTGAATTCACGGACCGCCAGGCTGGCCGGATCGACACGGCCGATCTTGTTCGCGCCGAATTCGCAGAAGTAGGGCGCTCCGTCGGTGCCGATGACCATGCCGTAGGGGACTGCATCCGGGGTGGGCACATCGACGAACCGGGTCGTGCCGGTCTTCGGATCGAGCCGCCCGATCAGGTTCGACTGCTGCACCGTGAACCAGAGGATCCCCGCGGAATCGAACACCGGCGTGTGCGGGTCGCGGGCTCTCTGGTCGCTCCATCGATACTCGCGGACCTTCCCCGTCCGAGGGTCGAGCTGACCGACGTAGCCCTTGTAGCTCGCCGTGAACCAGACCGATCCGGCGCCGTCGACGACCAGGCCATGCGGGCCGGAGTCTGGAGTGGTGAGGGGGTACTCGCGAAACTGCCCGCTCGCGACGTCCAGCCGCCCGAGCTTGTTGGCCTTCTGCTCGGTCGTCCACAGCGCGCCATCGGGGGCCACGGCCGGGTCGTGCGGGAACCCGTTCGGGGTGGGTACCGGGAACTCGCGGATCTCGACCGTCGACGACGGCTGCGCTGCGAACGCCACCGCCCCGACGAGGACGCCGGCGACGCGCGCCGCCCGTGAGCTCACCCGCTTCATGTCGGTGGAGATAGGCATTCAGCAACGTCTCCTACCCGGCCGGTCCGTCCTGGACGGTGCTCTGGCCCGCTATGCGGCGATGCTGCGTTCCTGCTGGCGCGGCTCGACGACCTCCGGCTGCATCCGGCGCCTGTACGCCTCGGCCGGGCCCACGAACTCCGGATCGCCCCGGTGCAGGCGGGCCGCTTCCTCCGGACCGCGCGGACGGAGCACCGCCTTCGGCTGGAACCTCCGGAAGGCAAACGCCTGCTGGACGACGATGTTCTGCGGCCAGTCGACATCGAGCCCGTAGCTCTCCGGCTTCCGATCAGGCAGGTAGGCGGTCCCGAGCAGCCAGTCCCAGAACGAGAACTTCGTGGCGAAGTTGACGTCGTGAACCTCTCGGGCGTGATGCCAGCGGTGCATGTACGGCCCGTTGATCACGTACTTCAGCTTCCCCATGTCCCAGTCGATGTTGGCGTGGATCCACATCCCCCAGCAGGCATCGATCACCGACTTGATGGCCGCCACCTCGGGCGACATGAACAGCACGATGGGCGCCAGCTCCGCCGTCCCGGTGATCAGGTTCTCGAAAACGTGACCGCGCGAGCCCCCGATCCAGTCCACGTCGGGTGTCGAGTGGTGAGCCTCGTGCAGCCGCCAGAGGTACCTGTTCACGTGCATCGCCCGGTGAAACAGGTAGATGAACAGATCGTGGGTGAGCAGGGAGACCAGGACCTGTGACCAGAGGGGCCACTCGCGGATGCCGCGCGTCGCGCTCCATCCGGTGACCTGGTCGATCGCGGGGATGATGAACCTGGCCGCCAGGAATCCCATCAACACCGAGAAAACGGTGCTGAACCAGAAGAGGTCCGTCCAGAACTCACGACGGAGGAACGGCTGCCGCTGGTACGGGAACCGGCGCTCGAGGGCGATCATCACCAATGCCCAGAGAATGATGAGGAGTGTCGGGAGCAACCTCGCGGAGTTATCAACGTGAAACGCGCTGCGCAGCAAATTTCACACGGTCCGCCAGGATTGCCTGGACGGCGACTTGACGTGGGACCTCCTCGGCGTGAAAGGGAAGCCGCCCCTCCACGATGATCGCCCCGTCCCTCCTCCTCGCAGCGTTGGCCGGTGCGCTCGCCGTGGCAGCCTGGATCCGGACCCCGGATCGCGATCGTCCGCGCATCTATCCGCGAAATCCCGAGTTCTGGGCCGGAATCACCGGCGAGCCCGCGCTGCTACGGTACGCGCTCGGGACGGTCCTGTTCTGGGCAGTCGCCGCCTGCGGACTCGGCCTCGGGGCCGCGGTGGTGTCGCTCTTCGCTCCCGGTGAAATCGGGGTCGCGGTCGGCGTCGGAACCGTCGTCGGTGCGGTGCTCGCCGTCGAGACGGCCCGCCGGATGCTCCAGGCAGGTCCCGGGGCGATGAAGGTGTTGCCTCGGCGACGCAAGACGCCCGTCGGCCGCGTGCCGCGTGTGCTCTTCGTCGGCGGGTCGCCCAACCAGACCGGGCAGATGCTCCAGCTCGCCCGCGCGCTTCCCGAGGTGGAGGCCTGGTTCACCCCGTACTACTCGGACTCGATCGAGCACCTGGTGCTGACGAAGGGGGGCGCGACCGAGCCGGCGATCAACGGGTACAAGCGTCGAGGCCTCTGCGCCGACACCCTGAACGCCCTCGGTCTGCGCATCGATCTCGGCGCCGAGCGCAACGACTACGACCTCTGGGTCTGCCCCAACGATGCCGTCGTCCCGAGGAACCTGCGCAAGACGCCGATGGTCCTCGTCCAGGAGGGCATCATGGAGCAGCCCAACTGGCGCACCTGGGTCTGGCGGTACACGCGGCTGATGCCGCGGCCGCTGGCCACCACCGCGGTGTTCGGGTTGACCCGGCGGTACGAGAAGTTCTGCGTCGCCAGCGAGGGCTACCGGAAGCAGTTCCTCGCCGAGGGCCTCCCGGCGGAGAAGCTCGTCGTCACCGGCATCCCCAACTTCGACGACTTCGCTCGCTTCCGCGACAACGACTTCCCCCACCACGGCTACGTGCTGGTCTGCACCAGTGACGGCCGCGAGACGATGATGGCGGTGGACCGCCCGGCCCTGCTGAAGCGCTCGGTGCAGATCGCCGCCGGCCGGCAGCTCATCTTCAAGCTGCACCCCAACGAGAACGCCGAGCGGGCCACCCGGGAGATCCTCGCGCTGGCACCGAAGGCGCTGGTCTTCGCCGACGGGAACGCCGAGGAGATGGTCGCCAACTGCGCGGTGCTGATCACCGAGCACAGCTCGCTCACCTTCTGCGGACTTGCGCTGGGCAAGGAGGTCCACACCAACCTCCCCCTGGAACAGATCGCGGCGCTGCTGCCGATCCAGAACGGTCGCGCTGCCGAGGAGATCGCGGACGTGATACGGGGCGTCCTTCGCGCCCGCGGCCGGCCGGCGGCCGAGGTCGGAACGGGCGCCCAGCGGATCGCGTCCTGACGGAGAGAGACACAACGATGGGCATCGAGGACTTCAAGAACGGCACCGGGCAACGGCTGTATGCGCGGGCCAAGCAGATCCTGCCGGGCGGGGCGCAGCTCCTCGGCAAGCGGGCCGAGATGTACCTGCCCGAGCTGTGGCCGGCGTACTACTCCCGCGCCTCGGGCTGCGAGGTGTGGGACCTGGACGGCCGCCACTACCTCGACTTCACCATGGTGGGGATCGGTGCCTCGACCCTCGGCTACGCCGACCCCGACGTGGAGAAGGCCGTCGTCGACGCGGTGAAGTCCGGCCCGATGTGCACGCTCAACCCGCCCGAGGACGTGGGGCTCGCCGAGCTCCTGCTCGACCTGCACCCATGGGCGGACATGGTGAGCTACGCCCGGAGCGGTGGCGAGGTGATGGCCAAGGCGGTCCGCATCGCCCGGGCCGCGACTGGCCGGGACGAGGTCGCCTTCTGCGGCTACCACGGCTGGCACGACTGGTACCTCTCGGTGAACCTCGCCGGCGGCGACGGGCTCCAGGGCCACCTGCTCCCCGGCCTCGAGCCGCTCGGCGTGCCGAAGGGCCTCGCCGGGACCACGCATCCGTTCGCCTACGGCGACCTGGACGCGCTCCGGAAGATCGTCGATGCCCGTGGCAACAAGCTCGCCGCCATCGTGATGGAGCCGGTCAGGGGCGCTGGCCGCATCCCGGGCTTCCTCGAGGGCGCGCGTGAGCTCGCCACCAGGAACGGCTCGGTGCTCCTCTTCGACGAGATCACCGCCGGCTTCCGGATGAATACCGGCGGCGTGCACCTGGTCTACGGCATCGAGCCGGACATGGCGACCTACGCCAAGGCGCTCTCCAACGGGTTCGCCATGGCGGCCATCGTCGGTCGCAAGTCGGTCATGGAGGCGGTGCAGAAGACCTTCATCTCCAGCGCGTACTTCACCGAGCGGGTCGGCCCGGCCGCGGCGCTGGCGTCCACCACCAAGCACCGGAAGATCGACGCCGGAAAGACGCTCACCGAGATCGGCACCCGGGTGCAGGACGGCTGGAAGAAGGCCGCCGAGCGCACGGGCGTCCCGCTGACGGTCAGCGGCATCCCGGCCCTGGCGAGCTTCGGTTTCCAGGACAAGGAGGCGCCGGCCCTCACCACGCTCTTCATCCAGGAGATGCTGGGCCGCGGCTTCCTGGCCTCGGACCGGTTCTACCCGACGGTGCGCCACGAGGAGCAGCACGTGGCGGCGTACCTCGACGCGGTCGAGGCCGCCTTCGGTCGCATCGCCGATGCCCGGGCCAAGGGCGACGTGCGCTCTCGGCTGCTCGGGCCGGTGAAGCACACCGGCTTCGCCCGGCTGGCGTAGCAGCCCCGGGTCAAGCCTTCGGGGGCGCCTTGCGCTCGTGCTCGGGGATCCGGGTCTGCGAGGCGTCCACCGTCTTCAGCTCGCCCAGGTGGTGGCGGTACCAGTTCACCCCGGCGAACTTCTGGTTCAGCGCGAACACCTCGGGGTGCGCCTCGAGGTAGTCGAGGATGGCCTGGAGCCCGAAGGGAGGCTGTCCCTCGACGTACAGCGCGTCGTACACCCGGCGGATGAGCTCGTAGTCCTCGGCGTAGTCGATGGTCAGCCGGTGGGTCATCTGGAGATCGCGGTCCCAGGTGACGTTGCGGATCTTGAACCGCTCCGGGCGCTCCCAGATGAACGGCGTGGTGTGCTCGCGCTCCATCGGGAGCTTCGCCTCGCGCCAGGCCGTCTCCAGCGTGTCGCGCCGCATGACCTCCACGTCGTAGCCGTCGGGCCAGGTGGCGGGGTGGAGGTTGGAGACGTAGTCGTACGAGGGGTCCTCGAGGAACGCGCCGAGGATCCGGTCGACGACCGCGGGGTCGATGAGCGGGCAGTCGGAGGGAATCTTCGAGATCGCGTCGCAGTCGGTCGTCCGTGCCGCGGCGATGTGGCGGTCGAGGAGGTCGGTGGGGTGGCCACGCACGCAGGCGACGCCGGCCTGCTTCGCGAGCTCGACCACCGGGTCGTCCGAGGGTGCGGTGGTGGTGGCCAGGATGATCTGCGACGGGGTGCGCGCGGCCTGGAGGCGCTCGAGCATCCGGACGAGCAGCGGCTTGCCGGCGAGCGGCATGAGCACCTTGCCCGGGAGCCGGGTGGAGCCGGTGCGCGCCTGGACCACGACCAGAACCTTCACTGTGCAACCTCCGTGAACGACAGCGGAATCGCGGGTCTTCTAGCGCAGGCGGCGCACCGGCGCCGCGAAACCGATCGGACGGCGGGACAGCACTGGTGTCCGCGAGCGGAAGCCTGGCCGGCCGCGAGTCCAGAAGCGCCGGGCGCCAGCGGGACAGGGTGGCGACCGCGCGCGGGACACCACAGCTTCGCGCCGCAGTGCGGAGGGCACTTGTCGACGAGGCAAACCGGGGGAGGGCAGCTCTGGCGGGGGATCGGCGTGCTCGCGCTGGTGCTGGGCTGTGAGTCCGGGACGGGTCGCGGGCCCGTGAACCCCGGCGGACCTGACGCGGGCGCTCCCGACGCCGGCGTGGTGATCCCCGACGCGGGGCCGAACTCCGGCCTCGATGGCGGACCTTCTCCCGATGCAGGCGCGGACGGCGGTGTGGCACCCGATGCCGGAGCCGGAGGCGATGCCGGAAGCGACGGCGGCAGCGCGACCGGGCAGCGGATCCAGCTGCCACCGGCGGGCCGGCTGTACCACGGCGTGTTCCCGGCCGGGACCACGCTCCCCGACAGCGACGTGTCGATGGACGCTGCCGACGCCTACCGGGACGCGGTGGGACGGCCGCTGGCCTACGTCTACTTCAGCAACGAGTGGTACGTGACGAAGGCGTTCCCGCGGGTCACCGCCGAGGCGATCCGCGCGCGGGGCGCGGTGCCGTTCATCCGGCTCCACATGAGAAGCCAGCAGCGGCAGCTGGTGACCGATCCGACCTACACGCTCGACCGCATCAACGCCGGCGAGTTCGACGGAGACCTGCGTGCCTGGGCCGGCGGGGCC
>JADGQZ010000256.1 GCA_017881345.1 Myxococcaceae bacterium
CCTGCCAACGCCGGGGAAAGCCGGATAGCGTCGACGCCCGATGGCGGCGACCGACGGCAAGCGACGGGTGCTCGGCCTGGGAGCGGATCCGGGCGGGCTCTCTCCCGGGGTCAAGACCCTCATCCTCTTCGGCGCGCTGGGCGTGCTCGGAGCGCTCTTCGCCTTCAGCAATCCCGAGGCGAGCCTGCGGCACCTCAAGGTGGCGTTCCTCTCGGGGACCCCGAAGGGGAACTATCATGCGGTCGTCGAGCGGGTGGCGAAGGGCGCCGCGAGTCGCAAGGGGCATGTCACCAACGTCGCGACCGCGGGCGCGGTGGAGAACGTCGAGCGGCTGATCGCCGCCCGGAAGGGTTGCACCGCGCACTTCGCCCTGGTGCAGGAGGGTGTGGACCTCCCGGAGGGACACGGGCTCGAGCTGATCGGCCGCCTCACCCGTCCCGAGTCGCTGGTCGTGCTCGGTCGGGCCGCAGACCGCATCGCCTCGACGCAGGAGCTTCGCGGCCTGCGCGTGGGAATCGGACCGGTGGGCAGCGGCACTGAGTTCCTGGTCCGGCGCCTGCTCGCGCCGCTTGCCGCGCTCCGGCTCCAGCTCTCGACCCAGCCCATCGACGAGCAGATCCAGAAGCTCGAGCGTGGGGAGCTCGACCTCGGAGCGATGGTCATCGACGAGGACGCCACCCAGCTCCGCGAGGCGCTGCGCGACCGGAAGCTGCAGATCCTGGCCATCCCGCGCGCCGAGGCGCTGGCCAGCGAGCTCCCCTTCCTCAGGGTCGGGCGCATCGAGGCCGGGCACTACGACCCCGTGGCCGGAGTACCGCCCACCGACAAGCCCACGCTCCAGGTGGACACGCTCATCCTCGGCAACGGGTGCGCGAGCCGCTCGGCGACGCAGGGTCTGATCACCGTCCTCAACGATCTCTACCCCCTCTTCCTCAAGCACAACCGCGAGACGGCAAATCTCAGCGGGCTCCCCTACGCCACGGTGGCCCGGACCTACTACGACACCAACGAGCCCGACCTGGTGGGGGTGTATGCCCCCTGGGTGGTGGACATCATGCCCACCGCGAGCTGGGTGCAGCTGGCACTCGGCATCTCTGTCCTCTTCAACGTGATCGGCGCCTTCAACCGGTTCCAGCTCTGGAGGATCGACGCGGCGCGGGTGTCGCTGGAGCGGGAGCTCCCCACCATCTTCGGGCCCGCGATCGGCGTGGGTGAGCTCCCGCGCGCCCAGCCGGACCCCACACTCGGGCCGGACGAGGTGCGCGCGCGGATCCGCTCCATCACCGAGCGGCTCGAAGCGCTGTATGACCGGTGCCGGAGGCGATCCCTCTCGTTCGTGGTGCCGATGGGCGGGGAGATGGCTTACCGGTACCAGGAGGCGCTGATCATGGATCTGCTCCAGGCGCTCCGGGCCTTCACCGACGGGCAGCTGCCCGCGCGGCGGCCAGGCTGACCGCGCCTACACCTCGCTCATCTACCCCCTGCCATCGCGCTAGATTGGTCAGGACCGTGGCCGCCGAACGCACACGCCCGAGCGCCCCCCCAACGGGCGATCCCGCTGGCGGGTCGATCCGCGAGCGGACCTACCGCGAGGAGGAGGTCGCGGCGATCCTCCGGCGCGCGGCGAGACTCGAGCACGACCGGCCGATCACCACCGGCGCGCTCAGCCTTCCGGAGATCGAGACCATCGCCCGCGACGCGGGCATCGACCTCGGAATGGTGCGGCAGGCTGCGCGAGAGCTCGACGAGGACCGTGGCGGAGGGATCGGCGCGGCGATCGCCGGTGCTCCGGTGCGCCGGACCTTCGAGCGCGTGGTGGACGGGGAGATCGGCGCCGAGGATCACGAGCGCCTTGCCGAGGAGATCCGCGACGTGCTCTCGGGTCCCGGGGGCGGCTTCACGGGCCGCACCTCGTCTCTGGGACGGAGCCTCACCTTCTCGGGCTTCGCCGGGATGAGCACGGTCCAGGTGAACGTCGGCCCCCGGGACGGGCGGACGTTGATCCGCATCGGCGTCGACCGTTCCCAGCTCGCCGGCGGGTTGTTCGGCGGGATCGTCGGCGGGGTGGGCGGAGGCCTCGGCGCGCAGGTGGGGTGGATGCTGCCCGTCCTTCTCCACCTCCCGGTGGAGGCGGGGCTCGGGGGCGCGGCCCTGGTCGTAGTGGCTTCCTTCGGCCTGGCCCGCTCCATCTTCGCCAGGAATGGGCGCGGGCTCGACCGCGCTCTGGACGCGCTCGCGGATCGGCTGGAAGCGCTCGCGCAGCGGGCGATCGCGACGCATCCACCGCCGGTGAGCGGCGCCTGAGCCCTCCGCAGCGCCCCGCCCATCGGCAGCACCCTCGCCGGCCGGATCACCCTGCCGCGCGTGGGCCCGCGGCACCGGCCCGGCCAGTCCGCACCGCGCCGGCGAGCTCCTCGAGCACGCGCTCGGTGTCCTCCCAGCCCAGGCAGGCGTCGGTGATGCTCTGGCCGAAGCGAAGGTTGACCCGCGGGCCAGGAGCCTGCCGCCCCTCGACCAGATGGCTCTCCAGCATCAGTCCGAACACTGCGTCGTCGCCCTCGGCCCGGCGGAGTCCGAGCTCGCGGGCCACGTCGATCTGCCGGCGGGGGTCCTTCCCGCTGTTCCCGTGCGAGCAGTCCACCATCAGCCGGGGGCGCTGACCCGCCTCGCGGAGCGCAGCGCACGTCGCGGCGACCGAGGCCCGGTCGTGGTTCGGGCCGGTGGTCGAGCCGCGGAGAATGAGGTGCGTGTCCGGGTTGCCATTCGTCTCCACGATGGCGGCCAGACCCTGCTTGGTCACCGAGAGGAAGCAGTGCGGATGGCCGGAGGCGGTCACCGCGTCGACGGCGATCTGCACGTTCCCATCCGTCCCGTTCTTGAAGCCCACCGGCATCGAGAGTCCCGAGGCGAGCTCCCGGTGCACCTGGCTCTCGGTGGTCCGCGCTCCGATCGCACCCCAGGACACGGTGTCGGCGAGGAACTGGGGAGTGATGGTGTCGAGGAACTCGCAGCCGGCGCGCACCCGCTGCTCGGCGAGCCCGACGAGCAGGCCTCGCGCCAGCGTGAGCCCCTCGTTGATCCGGAAGCTGCCGTCGAGGTGGGGGTCGTTGATCAACCCCTTCCAGCCGACCCGGGTCCGCGGCTTCTCGAAGTACACGCGCATCACCAGCAGTAGCGCGTCCGAGAGGCGACGCTCGGCGGTGGCGAGCCGCTCGGCGTACGCCCGCGCGGCGTCCACGTCGTGGATGGAGCAGGGGCCCACCACCACCAGCAGCCGATCGTCCAGCCCGTGCAGGATGGCGCTCACCTCACGACGGGCGGAGTAGACGAAGGACTCGGCCTCCTCACCGAGCGGCAGCTGCTCGATCAGGATGGCGGGCGGGAGGACCGGGCGCAGCCGCGCGATGCGGACGTCGTCGGTTCGATGCTGGGATTGGTCGGACATGCGAAGGCACCCGGAGGATGCCAGAGCACCCTGGCCTCTGTCGCCTCAGCGGGCCACGGGAGCGGCCGGGCTGCCGAGGTAGCGCTCGAACCAGCCGACCTCGCGCTGCATCCGGTCCAGGAGGTGGGCAGCGTCCCGGAAGTGGTGACCCTCGTCGGCGTAGACCACCAGCTCGGTCGGGACGTCGAGCGTCTTCAGCGCGTGCCAGAACTCGTAGCTCTGGGGCGCCGGGCACTCGGCGTCGCGTTCACCCACCACCACCAGCGTCGGCGTCTTCACCCTGGTGATGAACTGCATCGGTGAGCTCCGGGCGTATACCGCGGGGTCGGCGTACACCGTGGCGCCGAAGTACGGCAGCATCCACTGATCGATCTTGTTCTGGCCGTAGTAGCTCAGCCAGTTGGCGATGCCCGCGCTCGCCACTGCGGCCTTGAAGCGCTGGGTCTGCGTGACCGCGAACATGGCCATGTACCCGCCGTAGCTGTGGCCACGGATGCCGGCGCGCGCTCCGTCGACCCTTCCGGTGCGCGCCGCCGGATCGATGCCGGCGATGATGTCGCGCAGATCACCGTGGCCGAAGTCCTTCACGTTGGCGCGGGTGAACGCCTCGCCCTGGCCGAAGCTGCCGCGCGGGTTCGGGGCGAGCACGGCGTAACCCTGGCTGACCAGCAGGAGCTGCTCGATGGAGAAATGGTTCTTCGCCACTCCGGCCGGGCCACCGTGGACCGCGACCACCACCGGGCGCTTCCCCGGCCAGACGTCCTCCGGCGGCAGGTACAGCCAGCCCTGCACCTCCCAGCGGTCGCTCTTCCACGAGAGGCTCTCCACGCGCGCCGCCGGGCTCCTCAGCCCGGCGTTGACCTTCGAGACCTGCGTCCAGCCGCCGATCGGACCGGCCCAGACCTCCGGAGGCTCCAGGGCGGTCTCCCGGGCCACGGCCACCAGGGCGCCGTCGGCGGAGAACGCCGCGGACGTGCCCCAGCGCGCCTGGACGTGCTCCGGTCCACGCCACAGCGTGGTCGGTGGGGTGCCGCGATCCGGATCCACCTTCAGGAAGGCCGAGTCGCCGCCCATGACTGCCGTCGCCACCAGCCCGGCCTCGCGCGACCAGAAGAGCTGTGCTGCCGAGGCCCGCATGCCGGGTGTCACGTTGCGCGCCGGGCCCCCGCTCGCGGAGACGACGAGCACGTCGCCACCATTCGAGCCCGCGTCGCTCATCAGCCCTTCGATGAACGCGACCCGGCTGCCATCCGGGCTCCAGGTGGGCTCGCAGATCTGGAGCGCGGGGTGGTGGACCACACGGGCGAGGGCGCCTGCGATGGGGACGATGAAGAGCTCGGCGCTCCACCAGTTGTCGTCCCCGGAGCCGTGCGCGCCGGTCGCGGCAAACGCGGTGCCGTCAGGGCTCCACGCGTACTCGTAGATGAAGAGGTCCTCGGGAGAGATGGACACCAGCCGGCCGCCCTCGGCGGGGACCACCGCGATGCGCTGCTCGCGGACCACCGACCCGATCACGCCCGTCTCGCGCGGGCTCGGACCCAGTGGCCCCACCGCGTCCGGCGCGCCCTCGAGGTAGAGCACCGCCAGGCGCTTGCCGTCCGGTGACCACCGGGGCCGCTCGAGGTGCCCGCTGGCGTGGGTCAGCTTTCTCACCGCGGCCCCCGTCACGTCCGCGACGTACAGCTGGGGCTGTCCCGGCTGCTCGGCATCCGAGAGGAAGGCCAGCTGCTTTCCGTCCGGCGAGAAGACCGGATCGTCCTCCTCGTGATCCGCGGCATCCTTCGACGCGGTGATGCGCACCGGTGTTCCCCCGGCACGCGCGGCGAGGCGGATCCGCCTGAGACTTCCGGAGGGTCCCGCGGGCGTCGGCGCCGCCTCCACCCAGGCGACCCGCCCGCCGTCGGCTGAGAGGGCGACGCGCTTGATCTCGACCAGGCGGCTCAGGTCGGTGAGCGCCGACTCGACGCCACGGGGCGCGGGCCCGGCGGCGAGCAGCATGAGCGCGAGCGGGAGTGATGTCAGGGGACCACCTCCGGAAGCCAAGCGAGACTAACCGCTGAAGGCCGTTGCGCGAGACCCGGAGTGGCCCAGGGGGTATTTCGGAAGCGCACCTGCCGAGGCCTCCGGGCCAGGTCCTACCGTCTCGATTCGAACGGGGGGCCGTTCCCCCCAGGGAGGCTTCACATGAATCGCCCGCTCGTTGCCCTCGCCGTCGCAGTCGCACTCGCAGGTTGCGGTGGATCGAGTGCTGCCAACACGTCCGACCCGGCCGCAGCCTGCAAGACGCTGTTCACCACCGTCTGCAACAAGCTCTTCCAGTGCAACCCCACCGGCGCGGCACAGGCGTACGGGAGCTCCGCCGCCTGCGCGTCGAGCCTCTCGGCGGGCTGCAACTCGACCAGCGGGAGCGGCTCTTGCCCCGCCGGTACGAGCTACAACTCGTCGAACGCCAGCACCTGCATCAACGACTACGGCAACGAGTCGTGCGCCGACATGAACGGTGGGGTCACGCCCGCGAGCTGCAGCAAGGTCTGCAGCTGACCTGGAAACGGCGCACCCTCGAGGCGCGATTGCCCTATGCTCCGCGCCCCACCCTCTCCACCGAGGCAGAAGTGCTGCGTTCCTTCCCCCAGGTTCTTCTCTCCGTCGCGCTGGCCGCGACCTCTGCGCTGGCCCAGTCCGCGCCGAAGCTCGATCTCCCACGCCCGAGCCCGAAGGGGTCGGTCAGCCAGACGGTCGGCCTGACCGACATCTCGATCGCCTACTCGAGCCCGGCGGTGAAGGGCCGGAAGATCTGGGGCGAGGTGGTGCCGTTCGACCAGCTCTGGCGTGCCGGAGCCAACGAGTGCACCAAGGTCACGTTCTCGACCCCGGTCTCCATCGAGGGCAAGCCGGTCGCGGCGGGGGCCTACTGCATCTTCCTGCTTCCCCAGAAGACCGGCTGGACGTTCATCCTGAGCAAGAACACCGAGGGCGGAACGGCCGAGTACAAGCAGAGCGAGGACGCGGTCCGGGTCCCGGCCACCGCCACGGCCATCTCGCCCCGCGAGCGCATGGCCTTCGAGATCCTGGACTTCGACGACGAGAAGGGCACCCTGGCCATGGAGTGGGAGACCCTGCGGGTGGGCGTGAAGTTCACCACCGGCACCCGGCAGCGTGTCCTGACCGAGATCCGCGCCCTCAAGGGTGACGACTGGAGGCCGTACAACGCCGCCGCGCGCTACCTCCTGGGCGCCAGTCTCGAGCCCGCGCTGGCGATGCAGCTGGCTGACCGTTCCATCCAGCTCAAGGAGGAGTGGAACAACGTCTGGACCAAGGCCCAGCTGCTCCACGCGGCCGGAAAGAACCCCGAGGCGCTGGCCGCCGCGCAGCGGGCCCAGACGCTGGGCAAGGCCTCCAAGAACTTCTTCGAGGCCGACGACGTGGCCAAGGCCCTGGTCAGCTGGAAGAAGTAGGTCCGGGCCAGGTCCAGCCCGCGTACCTCTCGCGCAGCTCCGACTTTCGGAACTTGCCTGCCGAGGTGCGCGGGATCGTCTCGGCGAAGACGATCGCCTCGGGGATCCAGAACTTCGCGAACTTCGGACGGAGCCATTCCTGCAGCTCGGCGGCGGTCACCGTCCGGCCCTGCCGGAGGACGACGGTGGCCAGCGGCCGCTCGCCCCAGCGGGGGTGAGGCACGGCGACCACTGCTGCCTCCTTCACCGCCGGGTGACCCATGAGCGCGTTCTCCAGATCGACCGAGGAGATCCACTCGCCACCGGACTTGACCAGGTCCTTGGTCCGGTCGGCCAGCTTGATGCTCCCGGTCGAATCGAGCGTCACCACGTCCCCGGTCCGGAACCAGCCGTCGGCGGTCCAGCGGTCCTTCGCCTCCTCGTTCTCGTGGTAGCGCGCCGTCACCCAGGGGCCGCGGACCTGCAGCTCGCCCATGGTGTGATCGTCCCAGGGCACCTCGCCGGACTCGTTCATCGCGCGGATCTCGACCAGCGGTGACGGCCGGCCCTGGCGGGCGCGCTGCGCATACCGGGCGGCCTCGTCCAGCGTGTCCGCGTCGGGGCCCAGGTGGGAGACCGAGCCGAGCGGCGACATCTCGGTCATCCCCCAGGCGTGCACCACCGTCATGCCGTGCCGGTCGTAGCCGCGCAGCATCGACTCCGGGGCCGCCGAGCCACCCACGATCATCCGCAGGCCGGGAACGAAGGACCAGCGCGTCGGCTCCCGGTCGAGCGCCTCGAGCACCGCGAGCCACACCGTGGGCACGCCGGCGGCCACGGTCACCCGCTCGCGTGCCATGAGGTCGAGCACGCTCTCGGCGTCGAGCGCGGGCCCCGGGAACACCAGCTTCGCGCCGATCATCACCGCCGCGTACGGCAGGCCCCAGGCGTTGGCGTGGAACATCGGGACCACCGGGAGGATCACATCGGCGTGCCGGACGGCGAGCACGTCCGCGAGCGTGGCCCCGAGCGTGTGCAGCATCGTGCTCCGGTGCGTGTAGACCACGCCCTTGGGCATCCCGGTGGTGCCGGACGTGTAGCACATGCCGCACGCGTCACCCTCGGACAGTTGGGGTGGAGTCCAGCGCCCGGTCGCGGTCGCGAGCAGCGCCTCGTACTCGCCGCCCTGCGCCGCCGAGACCACCACCACCTTCTCGATGCCCGCGCGGGGGCGCACCTTCTCCCAGAGCGGGAGCAGCACCTCGTCGACGAGGAGGAAGCGGTCGGCCGCGTGCTGGATGATGTACGCCAGCTCCTCGGGGGCGAGGCGGAGGTTGAGGGTGTGGACCACCCCGCCGGCGAGCGGCACGCCGAGGTACGTCTCGAGGTGCGCGGCGTGGTTCCACATCAGCGTGGCCACGCGGTCGCCCTTTCGCAGGCCGGCGCGGGTCAGCGCCTCGGCCAGCGCCCGCGCACGCTTCGTGACCGCGCCGTACGTCGTCCGGTGGAGCGAGCGGTCCGGGAGGCGTGAGACGACCGGCACGGCGGGGAACATCCGCTCTGCCCGAACCAGCAGGTGGTCCAGGGTGAGCGGGAACTCCATCATCGTTCCGAGGGAGGACATGGCTCGTTGAGCCTGCCTCGATCGGCGTCGGCCGTCAGCTACGTTCGGTCCCGGTCTTCCGGTCCGTGACGGGTCACCCGGACCACCACCTCCCGGTAGATCTCCTCCACCCGTGAGACGATCGGCCCCGGCTGGAACCGCGCCAGCGCCGAGGCCCGCGCCGCCCGTCCCATGGCCGCCCGCCGCGCGGAGTCCTCGAGCAAGGCGAGGGCCGCCGCTGCCATGGCCCCCGGGTCGCGCGGCGGCACGAGCCAGCCGGTCTTGCCGTGGGTCACCACCTCCGGCACCCCGCCCACCTCGCTCGCCACCACCGGGACACCCGAGGCGAGCGACTCCAGCGCCGCGAGGCCGAAGCTCTCCTGTTCGCTCGGGAGCAGGAAGAGATCCGCGTGGGCGAAGAGGTCCCCGAGCGAGCGCCGCTCACCGGAAAAGGCCACCGCGTCACGGACTCCGAGCGAGGTCGCGAGCGCCTCGACCGGCCCGCGCTCCGGCCCGTCGCCCACCAGCACCAGCACCGCGGGCCGCCTGCGCCGCACCTCGGCCAGCGCGCGAACCGTGTCCCCCACCCGCTTCACCGGCCGAAAGTTCGAGGCGTGGAGCAACACCGCCGGGCGCCTCCCGGGACTCCAGTCGAGGGCGGGAAAGAGCGCCGGCACCTCACCCGCCCCGTCGTCGAGCGGATGGAACGCCTCGGGATCGACGAAGTTGGGCACGACCGAGATCTGGAGGCTCGGGGACAGACCCAGGGTCGCCGTGGCCACCCGGCGCAGCCAGGCGGACGGAGTCATGACCGCGTCGCTCCCGAGCGCCGCCTCGCGCACCTGGCCGCGCATCGCCGCGTCGTGCCCGAGCCCCGTGACGTCCGTCCCGTGAAGAGTGATCACCAGCCCCGGTGGACGCCGGCCCTGATCGCGCACCAGCTCCCGGGCGAGCAGCGCGGCCGGCCCGTGCGGCAGAGCGTAGTGCATGTGCAGGAGGTCCAGCGACTCGCGCACCGTCACCTGGGCCATGGCGCGCGCCAGCGCCATCGGCCGACCGACCGCGCCCGACGGCGGTCGCGGTGACGTGTCCACCTCGTGCACCGTCCACGGACCGTCGCCCGCGAGGCGCACCGGCACCCCGGCGGAGAAGACGTGCACGCGGTGCCCACGCGCCGCCAGCTGCATCGCCAGCTGAGACGCGGCGACGCCGCTCCCGCCCACGGTCGGGAAGCAGGCGATGCCCACGCCCAGCGTGCTCACGGGCGCACCGTCCGGACGTCCGGTGAGAGCGACGCCGCGGCCGCCACGAGGCTCGAGACCAGCGTGCGCGGGCCCACCTCGGCGGCGATGGCCCAGAATCCGTGGACCCGCTCCTGTGGCCGTCCGCCGGGATGGAGCGCCGCGGTCACCTGGTTCAGCGCCTCGAGCGCCCCGGTCCCCTCGCCGCTCGAGGCGAGCACCGCGCGCTGGAGCCGGCCGATGAAACGATCCACCCCGCGCGCGACGTGGGCCTTCGTCTTCTCCACGTTGCGGGCGAGCTTCGGGTCGAGTCCGGCGGCGTCGGGGCGCAGCGCCTCGAGCTCGCGCGCGATGGGCCCGAGCAGCCGCTCCCGGAGCGAGCCGTCCATCCACTCCGGCCAGGCGTGGAGCCGCGCGGCGAGGGCGTGCACCGGCTGGTCCGTGTCCTCGGGCGACAGGCGCAGCCGCTCGAGCACCCGGGCCGTCCACGGGTCCACCACCCGGAACCGCGCCCGCGCGCCGATCATCGGCAGCTCCACCCCGGCGAGCTTGTACAGAGGAGGAAGCTGCGCGAAGTACGCGCACTCGGCCGGACCACCGAGGTACCCGGCCGTGGGCAGCAGGGTGTCCTGGACCAGGGGCCGGAGCAGGGCCGAGGTGCTGAAGCTCAGCGGATCATCGGCGAGCCGCGTACACATCTCCGCCAGCGACACACGGCCGAGCGGGGTGCAGAAGCCGTCGCCGTCGCGGTCGGGCCGGAAGCGGGGACCCTCCAACCCTGCTGGATGGAAGAACGCCAGCGAGGCATCCGCGCGGGCCGGCACCTGGGCGTGGAACCCGCGGCGGACCAGCTCCGCGGAGCGTTCCTCCAGGAGCACCCCGATGGCGTCGCGTTCCTCGAGAGCGAAGCGGACCAGGGGCGCGGCGCGCGCGGCCATGATCGGCGTCCGCGGATCGAGCAGGACGAGCCCCTCGTCCGCGAAGAGCTCCGCGAGGACACCCGCGAAGGCGGTTCCCGGAGAACGCCCCGCGACGTAGTGCCGCGCGAGGAGGGCCGCCACCTCGGTTCCATGGGGCAGCGGGGCGAGCGCGCGCGACACGGTGGCGAGCTGGACGTCGATCTCCGGAGGAAGCTGCCGATGGGCGAGCGACACCCGGGCCTGGGCGCTCGACTCGGCGGGGAGCCGGCCGGAGATCCAGTTGCCCCGGACGCACCCGTCGAAGTGGGCGACCTCCGCCCAGTCGTGGTCCTCGGTCTGCAGCCAGAAGACCGGAATGCACGGGCGCCCCGTGCGTTCGCCAAGCCACCGGGCCCGCGCCACCGCGGTCGCCGCCTTGTGCAACGTGTACAGCGGGCCGAGGAAGATGCCGACCTGTTGCCCGGTGACGATGCAGGTCGTTCCCGGCCGCCCCAGCGACGCGATCGCCGCAGTGCGCGCCGCAGAAGCTGGCAGGGCGGATGCCTGTCGCTGCAGCTCCTCGACCACTCCCTGCATCGGCCGGCGGCGGGCTGCCCGCGCCGCCGCGGCATCCCAGGCCTCCGGGTCGAGGGGTCTCGAGGGCAGGAGCGTCGCCGCCGCGGCTTCCCCGGCGATGAACTGCGCGAAGAAGTCCGAAGCCATGCCAGATTGCACCGTACCAGTGCCCATGCACCCATCCAAACGCGCGCGTCGCGTCGTGCTTGCCCCGATGGCTCTCTCCCTGCTGCTCTCCACCGCCCACGCTGCACCCACGCTCCGCCCCTCTCAGCCCGATGGAGCGCGGCTGGAACGCTGGCTCGATCGCCTGCTGGTGGTGGGAGGCGTGCTCTACGTCGCTGCCCACCCGGACGACGAGAACACCCGCCTCCTGGCCTACCTTTCCAACCATTCGCTGCTTAGAACCGGCTACCTGTCGGTGACGCGCGGCGACGGAGGGCAGAACCTCATCGGCCCGGAGCTCGGGCCGGGGCTGGGTCTCATCCGAACCCAGGAGCTGCTCGCGGCGCGGGGCATGGACGGCGCCGAGCAGCTCTTCACCCGGGCGCGGGACTTCGGCTACTCGAAGAGCCCCGAGGAGTCGCTCTCCATCTGGGGCCACGACGCGATGCTGGCCGACGTGGTGCTCGCCATCCGGCGCCTCCGCCCGGACGTCATCGTCACCCGCTTCCGGCTGGAGGCCGGCGACACCCATGGGCAACACACCGCCTCGGCGCGCCTCGCCGTCGAGGCGTTCACCCTCGCGGCGGACCCGTCGTACATGCCGGACGCCGAGCACCGCCGGCTCGGTCCGTGGAAGGCGCTGCGGGTGGTGTGGAACGAGAGCAACTTCTTCGGGAAGTCCGACGCGGAGCTGATGAAGTCACCGCACCTGGACGTGGGCGGCTACGACCCCTGGCTCGGGCTCTCGTACCCGGAGCTCGCCGCCGACAGCCGCAGCAACCACCGCAGCCAGGGATTCGGCGCGGCCCGTCGCCGCGGACCGACGCCCGAGGCCTTCCACCTCCTCGCTGGCGAGCCGATGAAGGACAGTCCCCTGGACGGGCTGACGATGGATTGGTCGCGCGTCCCCGGGACGGCACGCCTCGTCTCCGAGCTGAAGCGGGCGCGCCAGGCGTACCGGACCGCGACCCCCGAGGCCGCGCTCCCCGGCCTGCTCGCGGCGCGCGCCGAGCTGCGAAAGCTGCCCGAGAATCCATGGAAGCAGGCAAAGCTCGCGGAGCTCGATCGGGTGGTGCTCGCCTGCGCCGGGCTCTTCGGTGACGTCACCGCGGACCGCACCACCACCTCGCCTGGAGGCAGCGTGGTCCTCACCACCAGCGTGCTGCTCCGTCGTCCGGCGCAGGTGGCGCTGAGCTCGGCACGCCTCGGCGCGCAGGCGCTGGCTCCCCCCTCGCCCCTCAAGCCGGGCATCCCGCTCGAGACGAAGACCACCTTCGAGGTCCCGGCGGACACGCGGCTCTCCAACCCGGCCTGGCTGGACTCGCCGCAGGAGGGCCTCTACCCGGTGAGCGATCCGGCGCTGGCCGGGCTGCCCGAGGAGCCCGCGCCGCTCGAGGCCGAGCTCGTCTTCGCCTTCGGGAGCGAGTCGATCTCGCTGCGGCGACCGGTGGCCTACAAGTGGACCGATCCCGTGCTCGGTGAACGGTACCGCCGGCTGGAGGTCCTCCCGCTGGTGACGGTGGATGCCACCAGCGGTCTACTGCTCTTTCCGGACGCCGCCGCGCGTCCGCTCGACGTGACCGTGCGCAGCGTGCTCGGGGCGAGCGGCACTCTCGCGCTCGAGCTGCCCGCAGGATTCTCCGCCGAGCCCGCCAGCGCGCCATTCACGGTGGCCGCCGGCGGCGAATCGACGGTCCGATTCAAGGTGACCCCTCCCCGCGCGGCGGCGCGGGGGACGCTGCGGGTCGTGGCCACGGTGAAGGGCCAGCGGTACGACCGCGGGCTGCGGCGCATCGACCTCCCGCACATCCCCGTCCAGACCTGGCTCCCTCCGGCGACGGTGCAGCTCACCCGCGCCGACGTGGCCCACGCGCGACGGCGCATCGGCTACCTGCCCGGCCCCGGCGACGAGGTCCCCGCCGCGCTCCGCCAGGCCGGCTACGAGGTGACGCCCCTCTCGCTGGCCGACCTGCGGGACGGGACCCTGAACCGCTTCGACGCGGTGGTTTTCGGGATCCGGGCGTTCAACGTGGAGCCGCAGCTGCAGGCGCTCCATGGCAAGCTCATGGACTACGTGGGCTCGGGCGGGATGGTGCTCGTGCAGTACGTGACGAGCAACTTCATCTCCAGGGCGCCACCGGACCTCGGGCCCTTTCCCTTCACCATCGGGCAGGGACGGGTCACCAACGAGACCGCGGCCGTGGAGACCGTGGCCGACCCGGTGCTCGCCGCGCCCAATCGCATCGGACCCGACGACTGGGCGGGCTGGGTCCAGGAGCGCGGGCTCTACTTCGCCGAGAAGTGGGACCCGCGCTACGCGACGCCGCTGTCGATGCACGACCCCGGCGAGCCGCCGCTGAAGGGGTCGGTGCTGGTGGCGCGTTCCGGCAAGGGCGCCTTCGTCTACACCGGGCTGTCGTTCTTCCGGCAGCTCCCGGCGGGGGTCCCGGGCGCGTTCCGGCTCTTCGCCAACCTGGTGGATGCGGGTGGCTGAAACCGAGCGCTGGGGCAGACTCTACGCCCTGGTCCTCGGCGCTCTGACGCTGGAGATCGCCGCTCTCTGGCTGCTGGAGCGGGTCTTCCGGTGAGCGCGCTCGACTGGGCGGTGCTGGTGCTCACGCTGGTGGGCATCGTCGCCTTCGGCAGCTGGCGGAGCCGCGGGGTGCACACCACCGAGTCCTACCTGCGCGCGGGGAAGGACATCCGCTGGTGGACGATCGGTCTCTCGGTCATCGCCACCCAGGCCAGTGCCATCACCTTCCTCTCGGTACCGGGGCAGGCGTACCAGGATGGGTTGGGCTTCGTGCAGTTCTACTTCGGGCTGCCGATCGCCATGGTGCTGCTCTCGGCGCTGGTGCTGCCCGTGTACCACCGGCTCCGGGTCTACACCGCCTACGAGTACCTGGAGCAGCGCTTCGACCGGCGCACCCGGCAGTTCACCGCCCTGCTCTTCCTGATCTCGCGCGGGCTCGCCTCGGGCCTGGCGATCTACGCCCCGGCGCTGGTGCTCTCGGCGGTGCTGGGATGGCCGGTTCTCTGGACCACGCTCGGCCTCGGCGCCGTGACGATTGTTTACACCGTCGCAGGCGGGAGCCGGGCGGTGAGCCGGACGCAGACCGCGCAGATGGCGGTCATCCTGGTGGGCCTGGTGGCCGCCTTCGGGGTGGCGGTCACGCTCCTGCCCCGGGGCTTCTCCTTCGGCCGGGGAGTGGCGCTCGCCGGGGCGCTGGGAAAGCTCCAGGGTGTCGACACCTCGCTGCGGCTCGACACGCGCTACACGCTCTGGTCCGGGCTCCTCGGCGGCCTCTTCGTGCAGCTGGCCTACTTCGGCACCGACCAGTCGCAGGTCCAGCGCTATCTGGCAGGAGGGCCGCTGGCCGAGAGCCGGCGCGGGCTCCTGATGAACGGGCTGCTCAAGGTGCCGATGCAGCTCTTCATCCTCTTCATCGGAGTGATGGTCTTCGTCGTCTACCAGCTCACGCCACCGCCCCTCTTCTTCAACCGGGCAGAGCTGGACCGGGTGCGGGCCACGCATCCGGTGGAGGTGGGCCGGCTGGAGGCGACCCAGGCCCGGCTCTTCGCCGAGAAGCGGCAGGCCATCGACGCCTGGATCGCCGACCCGGAGAGCGTGGGCGCGCTGCGCGCCGCCGAGGGGAAGGTGCAGGCGCTCCGGAAGGAGACCGGTGCGCTGGTGGCGAGGACCCATCCGGGGGCCGACTCGAAGGACGCGGACTTCATCTTCCTCCGCTTCGTGCTCGACCACTTCCCCCGCGGGCTCATCGGGCTCCTGGTGGCGGTCATCCTCTCGGCGGCGATGTCCGCCAACTCGGCGGCGCTCTCGTCGCTCGGCGGTACCACGGTGGTGGACTTCTACCGGCCGCGTCACCCGGACGCGCCGGACGCTCGCACCCTCGCGGTCGCGCGCTGGTCCACGGCGGGGTGGGGCATCGTCGCGGTGGTCTTCGCGACGTTCGCCTCGCTGCTCGACAACCTCATCCAGGCGGTGAACGTGCTGGGCTCGCTCTTCTACGGACCGATGCTCGGCGTGTTCGTGGTGGGCTTCTTCATCGCCCGGGTCGGCGGTCGGGCCGCGTTCTGGGCGACGGTGGCAGGTGAGATCGCGGTGCTCGCTGCAGCAGCGCTCGGCGGAGTGGGGTTCCTCTGGTACAACGTGCTCGGATGCGCCGTGGTCGTCGGGCTCGCCCCGCTGCTGCAGCGCGTCTGGTCCCGTCCCTCGCCCGTCTAACCGGAGAGCCCACATGCCACTGACGCGCAAGTTGCTCCTCAGCTGCTGTCTCGCCCTGTCGCTCCCCGCCTTCGCACAGGGTGCAGCCGCGCCCGCCGTGCAGACCCCTGCCCCGGCGGCCCCTGCCGCACCGGCGTCCACGTTCCAGTCGGACGTGGTCGCGGTGCTCGGACACGTGCAGAAGGAGCTGGTCGGGCTCGAGCAGGCCATGCCGCAGAACAAGTTCAACTGGCGGCCGGCCAAGGGCGTCCGCTCGGTCGCCGAGGTGTACCTGCACGCCGCCGGTGCGGGCTACTTCTTCGGGAAGATGCTCGGGTTCGAGATCCCGGCGGACATCGCCGCGCAGATGAAGACCTACGAGACGAGCACCACCGACAAGGCCAAGATCCAGAAGGCTCTCGACGACTCCTTCGCCTGGTTCGGCAACCAGGTGAAGTCCATGCCCGA
This sequence comes from Myxococcaceae bacterium, assembly GCA_017881345.1. Classification (GTDB taxonomy): domain Bacteria; phylum Myxococcota; class Myxococcia; order Myxococcales; family Myxococcaceae; genus RPRB01. The sequence continues at coordinate 16,057 of JADGQZ010000256.1, forward strand.
CTCCGAGCTCACGAAGAGCATGGACTTCTTCGGCCACCCGGCGACGAAGCGCGCCGTGGTGCTGACCGCGCTCGGTCACTACCAGGAGCACCTGGGCCAGTCGATCGCCTACGCCCGCTCCAACGGCGTGGTGCCGCCCTGGAGCAAGAAGGGCAACTAGCAGACGTGGTGCCGCCAGGGGGTTGCCGCTTTCGAGCAGGCGCCCACCGCAAGTAGGGTCCGCGCTCTCACGCCCAGGGGGTTCACCCATGTCGCTGTCGAGGAGAGCGCTGCTCGGAACCGGAGTCGCACTGGCTGCCGTTCGCGTCGAGGCCGCGGGGAAGGACGCAGGCTCGCCGCCTGCCGGCCCGCCCGCCGACGGATGCGGCGATCGCATGCCCGAGATTCCCGCCGACAAGCTGACCGATGCCCAGAAGAAGGCCGCGGCGGAATTCCTGGCCAGCCGGAAGGTCCCGGTGTTCGGGCCGTTCGTGCCATTGCTCCGCAGCCCCGAGGTGATGCTCCGGGCAACGGCGATGGGCGACTACCTCCGCTACCGGAGCGTGCTCCCTCCGAAACTCAACGAGCTCGCGATCATCGTCACCGCCCGGCACTGGAGTCAGCGCTACGAGTGGGGGCTCCACCAGCCCATCGCCCTCAAGGCAGGGGTCTCGCCCGAGGTCGCCGCGGCCGTGGCCGAAGGGCGAAGACCGCCGAAGCTCGACGCCGACGAGCAGCTGGTGCTCGACTTCGTCCAGGAGCTGCTCCACAACCAGGCGGTCTGTGACGAGACCTACGCGGCCGCGGTGCGCCGGTTCGGTGAACAGGGCGTCATCGACCTCTGCGGCGTCTGCGGCTACTACACCTTCCTCGCGATGGTGCTGAACGTGGCGCGCACGCCGATCCCACCGAACGGCCCCGCTCTCGCGCCGTTCGTCTGTGGTCGGTGACAGCCCGAAGGCGAATTCGCGAATGGTTGAGCGCCCGCTGGTCGGCCTGCTCTCCGGCCTGCTCTCCGGCCTGACCACCGGACGGTCGCGGCGCGCGTGTCGATACCTACACCGACGCACCACGTCAAGCCGCTTATAGGGCGCGACTCTGATGCAAAGACATCCTGGACCCTCCGTCGCCCTGAGCCTGCTCCTCGTCCTCGCCGCCTGCGGTGACGGCTCCGATCCGACCGGTTCGCGCGTCCTCCAGAACGAGCCGGTCGTGCCGAGCCGCCCGGGCACTCCGCCCACCTCGCCCGCTCAGGACGGGGGAGCAATTGCGGACGCAGGCCCGAGCGGCTCGCCGACCCAGACGCCCCCCGCCGGCCCTCCCGCCTCCGGCATCTTCCCGCCCGACAACGACTGGAACATCCGCATCGACGACGCACCGGTGGACCCACGCTCGGACGCGTACATCGCGGCGATGGGCGCCGACGATCCGCTCGTCGCAAGCTGGGATGCCGAGGGGAACGGGCTGCCCTACGTGGAGGTGGGCAAGGACCAGGGCAAGGTAGCGATGCACTTCTGGGGCTTCGCCCGCGAGAGCGACCCCGGACCCTACCCCGTGCCCTGGGATGCACCGACGGACCGGAGCGCCGACCACCACGTCATCGTCGTGGACCGTGCGAACGGCTGGCTCTACGAGCTCTTCGCCGCCTCCCGGAGAGCGGACGGCTCGTGGGATGCGTCCAACGGGGCCAGGTGGAACCTGCGTACCAATGACCGGCGCCCCGACCGCTGGACCTCCGCCGATGCGGCCGGGCTGCCGATCTTCCCGGGCCTCGTCCGGTGGAACGAGGTGGAGGCCGGGTGGATCGGCCATGCGCTCCGCTTCGCCGTGAACCGGAGCCAGCGCGGATATGTCTGGCCCGCGAACCACGCCGCGGGCAGCTGCGCTCTCGGCACCGACTGCCCGCCGATGGGGCTGCGCGTCCGGCTGAAGAAATCGGTCGACATCTCGCGCTTCAGCCACCGGATGCAGGTGGTGCTTCGCGCGCTGCAGCAGTACGGGATGTTCGTCGCCGACAACAGCGGCGGGACCAGCTGGTGGTTGGCCGGCGCACCGGACCCGCGCTGGTCGGACGAGGAGGACCTCACGCTCGGCGCGCTCAAGGGGCGCGACTTCGAGGTCGTCGCGCACGGGGACATCCAGCCGCAGTAGCGAGCCGGGCCAACCGGGAACCGGTGTGCGCTGAATGCGCCGCCGGCCGGGTCCGTCCAAGTGAGCAGTGGTTCCCCAGAGGAGAATTCCTCGATGAAGACCTGGCTGCTCGCCGCCGTGTTCCTCCCGATCACCGCGCTTGCCCGTCCGTGGACTGCGCCCCCGGACCCGATTGCGCCGTTTCCGCCCCCGGCCGAGTCGTTCCGCGCCGGCCCGCCGGTCCCCGGTGTCCTGGCACCGCCGATGACCCGGCCGGATGTGGACCACCGGGCGCGGGAGGACGACGCCCGTGACCTCTGGACGGTGGACACGACCCTCACCCAGCTCGACCGTGCGGCTGCCGCGCGCGACCTCCGGCTGCTCCGGTGGGTGGACGCGCGCGCGCAGGGTCTCCTCGTGGAAGAGGTGCGCGAGAGCGAGCGCGAGGCCGAGCGGGCTCGCCTCGAAGCCGGCCGCGGCAACCCGTGGCGCCTCCGGCAGGCGGAGTGGAAGCTCTCGCAGGTCGCGCAGCTCGACCGAAGCTATCGCTCGCTCGGCTGGCAGCTGGATCCGCCGAGCGTCGCCCAGCACCGGGCGATCCTGGTCGGCCTGGATCGGCTGAACCGCCGCGAGCTCGCGGGGCGCTGAGGCTCCGGGGCCGATCCGGCCCGGCCCGGTCGCGCCACACCGGAACCGCAACCGCGTTGAAGAGGGGCAGCGCGCCGCGTTGGCGTATTTCGCTCGACGCGAGGAGCGGCCGGGCGTCTGGTGACCCGCACGGAGGGACCTCCATGCGCCCATCAATGCGGCGAGTCCTGGTCGTGGTTCTCGGTCTTCTCGGCGCCTGCGGTCCAAGCGCCCAGCCCTCGGCGGGGATGCAGGTCCCGGCGAGCACGGAGTCGGCGCTCGGCGCCGCGCACGGCAGCCACGCCGCCCGCGTGCTCCACGTCGGCAAGTGGAAGAACCACCGCGGCGAGTTCCAGACCGTCCAGGCCGCCGTCGATGCGGCGAAGCCGGGCGACTGGATCCTCATCGGGCCGGGCGACTACCACGAGCAGGGCGCACCGAACGCCGGCGTGCTCGTCACCACGCCCAACCTCCACCTCCGGGGCATGGATCGGAACAAGGTCGTCATCGACGGGACGCGGCCCGGCGCCTCCACCTGCAGCAAGAAGAGCTCGGACCAGGACTTCGGGCCGAGCGGCACAGGGCGCAACGGGATCCAGGTGGAGAAGACCGACGGGGTGGTCATCGAGAACCTGACGGCCTGCAACTTCATCGGTGGCGCCGATGGCGAGAACGGAAACCAGATCTGGTGGAACGGCGGCGACGGTAGCGGCGTCATCGGGATGGGCAGCTACTCGGGCAGCCATCTCACCGCGAGCAACACCTGGTTCGACGGGTCGGTCCCCAACACGGCGCAGTACGGAATCTTCGCCAGCAACGCCAGGGGGCCGGGACTCATCGAATGGTCGTACGCCAGCAACATGGGCGACTCGGCGTTCTACGTCGGCGCTTGCACCGACTGCGACTCGACGCTGCGGCACGTACACGCCCAGAACAGCGCGCTCGGTTACTCGGGGACCAACGCCGGCGGCCGGCTGCGGATCGAGGAGTCGGAGTGGGACCTGAACCGGTCCGGCATCCTTCCCAGCTCCCTGGCCAACGACGACCCTCCCTCGCCCCAGGACGGCGCCTGCCCCGATGCCCCCGGCAGGTCCTGCACGTTCATCCAGCGCAACGACGTGCACGACAACAACAACCCGAACACCCCGGCGTTCGGTCTCACCGCCGGCTCACCGATCGGCACGGGCATCGACCTGTCGGGTGGGCGGAACAACACCGTCCGGGACAACCGCATCGTTCGCAACGGGTCCTGGGGCATCCTGATCAACGACTACCCCGACCCCGATCTCCCCTCGGTCCCCGCCTGGTGCACGGGTGGTGACCCGTTCTTCAACCCACCGCCTCCGTTCGACCAGATCCTCGGCCCGGTCATCCCCTGCTACTTCCACGCGTACGGAAACCGCGTCGAGGGCAACACCTTCTCGGGCAACGGCTTCTTCGGCAACCCCACCAACGGGGACCTCGGGGTGGCCCAGCTCCCCTTCCCCACGAGCAACTGCTTCCACGGGAACGTGGACCGGGGCGGACCCGCGACCAGCTGGCCGCCGGCGCTGCCGAGCACATGCGATCAGGCCTGGAACCCGGACATCGACCAGATCGCGGTCCTCTTCACCGAGGTGCTCTGCGCCGCGTTTGGCCCCGCCTCGGGCGCCTGCAATGGCTCGAGCTATCCGGTCCCGGGAAAGATCGCGCTGCTACCCATTCCCCGCGAGCGCGGGATGAAGGACCCCTGCGAGGGCGTTCCCGGCCACGACCCCTGGTGCAACCACAAGGGCCACGACGACGACGACGACGACGACGACTGAGCCTGCGGACGACCCTGGACCGACGTGACACGGACCTCCATGAGCTGAGGTAGGGTCCGGCCTCCATGGCGCGCGCACCCGGGGGGCTCATGAAGCACTGGTCGACGGCTGCGCCCCTGGTCGCGGCGGCGCTGCTCGGTCTGGCGGCTGTCCTTCCGCCGAGTGGAGCCTTCTCTGCGTTCTGCGGGCTCGCACTCATGGCCGCGGTGCTCGCCGCCGTTCACCACGCCGAGGTGGTGGCCCACAAGGTCGGCGAGCCGCTGGGGACGCTGATCCTCGCCCTGGCGGTGACGGTGATCGAGACCTCGCTCATCGTCTCGTTGATGCTCGCCGGGGGCCCCGACAAGGCCGTGCTGGCGCGCGACACCGTCTTCGCGGCGGTGATGATCATCTGCAACGGGGTCATCGGCCTGTGCATCCTGGTTGGCGGTCTCCGGCACCGCGAGCAGTCGTTCCGGATCGAGGGCGCGGGGCCGGCGTTCGCTGCCCTGGTGGCACTGGTGACGCTGGTGCTCGTGCTCCCCGGCTACACCATCAGCGCGCCCGGCCTCGCCTACACCCCGGCGCAGCTCGCGTTCGCCGGGCTCGCCTCGCTGGTGCTCTGGGGCGTCTTCGTCTTCGTCCAGACCATCCGCCACCGCGACTACTTCCTCCCCGCCGACCCCGAGGCGGAGGACGCGCACCTCCCGCCGCCCAGCACGGCCATGACCTGGCTGAGCCTCGGGCTGCTGCTGGTCTCGCTCGTCGGAGTGGTGGGCCTGGCCAAGGTGCTCTCGCCCAGGATCGAGGCGCTGGTACGTGCGGTCGGAGCGCCGGACTCGGTCATCGGCGTGGCCATCGCCATGCTGGTGCTGCTCCCGGAGACGGTGGCCGCGGTCCGGGCCGCGCAGGCCAACCGGCTCCAGACCAGCATGAACCTGGCGCTCGGTTCGGCGCTGGCGACGATCGGTCTCACCATCCCGGCGGTGGTCATCGCCTCGGAGGTGTTCCACCTCCCGGTCATCCTCGGCCTGGAGCCGAAGGACGTCGTGCTGCTCGGGCTGACCTTCTTCGTCGGCACGATCACCCTCGGTACGGGCCGGACCAGCATCATGCAGGGCGCGGTGCAGCTGGTGGTGTTCGCGGCGTTCCTCTTCCTCTCGCTGATCCCCTGACCCCCTGCGCAGCCGGGCTCAGCGCCCGAGGTGCGCGACAGGTGCGGCGAGCAGCGCGTGCTCCGAGCGCTCGAGCCAGTCGTGGACCACGATGGTGCCGGCGATCCGGTCGTGCAGTCCTTGCCGGCGCACCGAGAAGGCCACGGCGAGAAAGCCGAGCCCGAAGGTGAAGAGGCAGGCGACGTAGCCGAGCGCTCGCCGGAGCGCGGTCCCGAGCCCGAGCGGACGTCCGTCCCTCCGAAGGACCCGCAGGCCGAAGAGGGCCATCCCCGGCGTCTGGCCGGTCACGGTCCAGAACCCCACCCGATAGAGCGGCGGGAGACCGAAGCCGACGACCGGGAGCACCCATGGCAACCCCCGGCAGAGCCAGGTGCGGAGTCGCCACCACTCGGTCGCCGCGGCGCACCGGCCCGGCTCGAGGAAGGATCCGGCGAGGATCTGCCGACCGATCTGCTGGATCACCCAGTTGGCGACCGCGATCAAGACCGCGAGGATGACCACGTCGGTCAGCAGCGCGCAGGTGCGGCTCACGAGGCCGGCGTAGCGGGGCGTCACGACCGTCCCAGGAGCCTGCGGGCCCACGCATCCACTGCGTCGTCGGCCGCAAGCGCGCGCCCGCGCAGCGCCTCGGTCAGCTCCTCGATGGCGCTCCGGCTCTGTCCCTGCACGATGCGCCGGATCTGCTCGGGGTGCGCCTCGAGATGCTGGAGGTATCGCGAGGCCTGCGCCTGCACCAGGGCCGCGACGGCGTCGCTCCGCTCGAGCGCGCCGAGCACCCGGTCCACCTGGCGGTCGACCAGCGCGTCCACCGCGGGGCTGCGCTCGAGCTCGGTCACGGCCTGGGTCAACAGCTGCTCCAGCGCGGGGCTACGGACGAGGGCCTGCAGGACGCGTTCGATCAGCGCATCCGCCAGCGGCGAGTCCAGGAGCCTCGCGGCGAGCCGGTCGGCGAGCTGGGCCTGGAAGCCGGCCGGCTCGATGCTCCGCTCTGACCGGAACGCACCCACGGGCGTGAGGGTAACACGCTGGTCCAGGCACCGAATCCGGAGCGGATTGGCCCGGAGTGCCTGCTGACAGGGACCGTCGACGGACCTAGGGTGGTTCCATGGGCCTCGCCTCGCTCGCGTGCCTCGCTCTCGTCGGTGCGGCGCCGAAGCTCCCGCCGGTGAGCGAGCGTTACCCCGTCGTCTACGAGGAGCCCACCAGCCCGTCGATGGCCGCGGTGGCCGCACGGATGAAGGAGAAGCGCGCGCTCGAGACCACCGCGGAGATGCTGGCCTTCCTGAAGCTGCCGCGGAAGCTGACGCTCAAGGCCGCGAGCTGCGGAGAGGCGAACGCCTGGTACGACGCCGAGACCGACGTCGTGACCTTCTGCTACGAGATGGCGGACGACTTCATCCGGGGGGCGAGTGCGGAGGAGCGCTTCGGCCTCACCCAGGAGCAGGCGGCAGCCGGCCCCTTCCTGTTCATCATGTTCCACGAGACGGCGCACGCCATCTTCGCCATCCTCGACGTCCCGGTGCTCGGCCGCGAGGAGGACGCTGCGGACCAGCTGGCCACGCTGGTGGCAATCCGGTTGGGGGGCAACTTCGCCGAGCGGATGCTCCGCGGCGCCGCCCTGATGTACCAGCGTGACTCGGCGGCGCGGAAGATCGGGGAGGACGACTTCGCCGACATGCACGGGCTCGACCGGCAGCGCTACTACAATGTGCTCTGCATGGCGTGGGGCGCGGATCCGAAGCAGTTCGCCTGGGCTCAGGAGGTGGGCCACCTTCCCAAGGACCGCGCCGAGGGCTGCGCCGAGGAGTTCGCCCAGGTCCAGAAGGCGGTCCGGCGGCTCATCACCGGTAAGAACGTGGACCAGGCCGCGGCGGTGCGGGTGAAGGAGAAGGCGGCGAAGTCGAAGTTCGCCCGCTGACGGCTGTCAGCCCGACGTGCCGCCGGACCACGGACGGGTGAAGCTCCAGGCCCACGCCACGAGCACCGCCTGGAGCGGAAGGCGTGCCCAGAGCATCCACGGCGCGGCGGCATGCTTGCCGAAGGGAATGTGATTCACGGCCATGTTCACGTTGGCCGGGAAGACCGCCACCAGCAGGGCCACCAGCCCCCACGCCGCCCAGCGCCGCGTCGAGGGCACGAGCAGCCCCAGACCACCGAGGACCTCGAAGGCGCCGCTGATGGCCACCAGCGCTCCTGGGGCGGGCAGCCAGCTGGGGACGATGCGGATGAACGCCCCGGGTGACACGAAATGCATCACCCCGGCAAAGGTCATCAGCGTGGCGAGGAGGACGAGGAGGGCGATCTGCACGGGGGCCATCGTACGCCGCCGTGGACCCTGGCGGCGTGTCGATCGGGCGAGCGTCCCCCGAGCAGCGCCGCCGACGACAGGGTACCCTCTGCGCCGTGCATCGACTCCTCCGAGTGCTCGCCGGCGGTTGCGTGATTGCGCTGGGCCTCCGTCCTGCGCCCGCCCGCGCCTGAGGCATCGCTCCGCCCGTGGGTCTCACGGGCACCTGCGGCGCGGCGCTGGACGATGAGAGGCGCTTCCAGATCGCGGTGACCGGCGGCGCGCTGCGGACCGACCTCGTGTTCGACGGCGACCGGCAGCAGCTCCGGGAGGCGAGCGTGGCAGCGACGTTCACCTGGCGGCCATCGGCCCTCTCGGTCCAGGTGTCGCTCGGCGCCGTCATCGCCGGGACGCTCGACGGCCCGCTCGGCAACTACGATCTGAAGCCCGGGGTCATGGCCAGCGCGGCGGTGGCCTACACGTTCCTCGACGGGAACGGGCCGAGGCCTTACCTCGCGGTGAGCGGGTCGCTCAGCGTCGCCACCGCGGGCACCCAGTCGACGTCGAACCCCGCGGACCGGCCGACCTTCACCGCCACCGACCTGCGGGTCTCCGGAGTGCTCGGGAAGCGGCTGTTCGACGTGTGGTTGCCCTACGTGGGCGTCGCCGTCTTCGGAGGTCCGGTCTGGTTCTCGCCGGGGGGGCAGTCGCTGACCGGCAGTGACGCGAACCACTACCGCATCAGCGTCGGGTCGAGCGTCAGCCTGCCGGCGCACCTCGAGCTGTTCGTCGAGCTGGGCTTCCTCGGGGAGCAGGCGCTGCTCGGAGGGCTCGGATGGGCGTTCTGACCGGGTCTCCGCGCCCCCACCCCAAGGGGCAGGATCCTCGGGACGCCCCTCCACGGACGTAGGCACCAAGGTGCACGATCCATCGGCGAACACGGGGGTGTACGAGGGAGCGTCCGGACACGCGGTCTCGAGGTCGCGCTCCCACCACTGGAGATCAGACCGATGCTCCCGTTGCTCATCGAGATGCTCCTGTGCCTCGTGGCCGCCGGGGTGATCGGATTCCTGATCGCCTGGTTCTTGAGAATGCGTCAGCTGGTCCAGCTGACGCAGGAGCTGGAACGGCTCCGCGCCACCATGCCGACCGGGGTCCTTCCCTCCGCGCTGTCGACGCGCCTCGAGCTCCTGGCCCGCCTGATGGAGGAGGTACGGGCGCGGCCCGCGACCGACGCGGCGCTGGCGGAGCGGGTGGAGCAGCGCCTCGACCGGCTCGACGCGACCCTCGAGGAGCTGCGGGAGCGGCGGACCGAGACGCCTCGCCTCCCCGAGATCCCGGGAGCGAGAGTGATGCTGCCCGGAGAGGAGGCGCGACGGTCGGGACGCTGATCGCGGCACCGATCCCGCCCGGCCTGCGTGGCCCGAGTCGATGCTACGCGTGCTCTGGCGGCAAGGCGGGACCTGCCTCTCGCCTCGCTCGCAGTGCGCGCACCCGCCGGTTGGCGGCGGCGAGGATGGGTCGGAGCACCAGGAAGCGGAACACGGGGTTCCTCGGGGTGCGTGCCTTCCCGCTGGCGTAGAAGGCCGGCACGTCGGCGTGGATCCCCGGCGAGCTCCCGTCGTTCACGAACTGCACGAAGCTGTCCGAACGCCCGTCCCACGCCGATCGTCCATGCGCGTGGATGCCGAAGCCGATCGGACGTCCGGCCGCGCGGAGCCGTTCGAGCGCCGCCGCATGGAACGGCAAGTCGACGATGTAGCTGTCCCGTGGAGCCAGCGACCGTCGAGGAAGACCTCCGCATAGGAGTGACCCACGTACGGGCCGCGGGGCTCGATCAGCGGCGCGAGGAGCCGGGTGTCGATCCCTGCGAAGTGGATGCGCGCGGGGATGCCGGCCGCCCGGAGCATCGTCACGAAGAGCGGCGTCTTGGTGTTGCAGAAGCCGACCTTCCTCGCGAGCGTCGCGGACGCCCGTCCCCCGTCGAAGGTCGGTGCCCATCCGAAATCGACCTCGTCCCGGACGAGGTCGTGGATGCGCACTGCCCGGTCGATGTCATCGCGCGATCCCGCCGTCACCCGGGCCACGGCCGCCTGGATGGCCGGATTGTCCCGATCGAGAAACTCGGTCCGTTCGAGAAATGGGGCGAGCTCGTCCATCGGTGTTCCCGGGCGGAAGCCCGCGGCAACCGCGCCTCAGGCCTCGACCCGCGGCCGATCGCCCGGCTCAGCCGGTCGCGCGCGCACCGCCTGCTGGAAGAGCTCCTGGCGCAGGTCGCCGCAGATCGCCGCGGTCTCGTCCACCACGTGGGTGAGGAGCGCGTGCAGGTCCTCGGTCGCCACGGTCCGTGAGGAGAGGAACGTCTCGAGCGCCGCGAGCCGCGCCTGGCACTCCAGCGGAGGGAACGCCTGATCCCCCGGCACCCGGATGCTGGCCAGGCGCAGATCCGCCTCGTGCAGACAGAACACCAGGGAGCGGGGGAAGCGGGGCTCGAGCATCAGGAAGGCCGCAACCTCGCCCGGCGTGACCCGCCCGGCCTTGCGCTTCATGAACGGCTCGAACCCGGCGCAGGCCCGGAGCAGCGACAGCCAGAGCGTCTCCTCGCGTACCAGGTCCGGCGGGAGCTGCATCAGCGCGTGGTGGTGCACGTCGAGGATGCGCGCGGTCTGGCCAACCCGCTCCAGGAACAACCCGAGCATGATGAAGTCGACGGCGTTGTCGTGGAGCATCGTGTGCTCCACCGCACCGAGGATGAGCTGCGTGCCGGTGCGCACCTGCCGGTAGAACGCGTCGGGCCGGACTTCCCACTCGCGCTGCCCGCTGCCGCCGTGCAGCCAGAGGTGCAGCTCGTTGATCGCCTCCCAGGCCTCGAGCGACACCACCTCGCGGATGCTGCGGGCGTTCTCCCGCGCGGCGCTCACCGAGTTGGAGAGGCTGGACGGCACCGAGGCGTCCCAGGTCAGGAACCTCGTGACCGCCACCCCGTCCGCCAGTGCCGCGGAACCGAAGCGCGCGGCGAACGGCTCCTCCTCGCCGGATACCGCCAGCGCGGCATCCCAGACCTGCGCCGGCGGGAGGATGGCGTCCAGCACCAGGCTCGAGGTGACGCGCAGCACGCGGGAGGTGCTCTCGGCGCGTTCCAGGTAGCGGCCCAGCCAGAAGCAGTGGTCCGCCACCCGGGAGATCATCCATCTCCCTTCAGCACCCAGGTGTCCTTGCTGCCCCCGCCCTGGCTGCTGTTCACCACGTAGCTGCCCTCGCGCAGCGCCACCCGGGTCAGGCCGCCGGGAAGCACCCACGGCCCGTTGGCCGAGTTGAGAACGAACGGACGGAAGTCCACCCGACGCGGCGCGATGCATTGCCCCTGCGAGACCCACGTCGGGCAGGTCGACAGCTCGATGCGTGGCTGGGCGATGTAGCGCCGGGGCGAGGCGAGGATCCGGCGGCGGAACTCCTCGCGCTCCTCGGCGGTGGACGTCGGCCCCATCAGCATCCCGTAGCCGCCGGCCTCGTCGACGACCTTGACCACCAGCTCGGCGAGATGCTCGAGCACGTACGCCCGGTCGTCGGGCCGCGCGCACTGGTAGGTGGGCACCTGCGCCAGGAGCGGCTCCTCGCCCAGGTAGAAGCGGACCATCTCCGGCACGAACGGATACACGCCCTTGTCGTCGGCCACGCCGTTGCCGGGTGCGTTGGCCAGGGCGACGTTTCCTCCTGCCCAGGCCCGCATCAGGCCGCGCACGCCGAGCATCGAGTCCGGCCGGAAGACCTCTGGATCGAGGAAGTCGTCGTCGGTGCGCCGGTACACGACGTGCACCCGCCTCGGGCCACGGATGGTGTGCAGGAAGAGCCGGTCGTCGTCGACGAAGAGATCCGCCGCCTCGACCAGCTCCACACCCATCTGGCGCGCCAGGAAGCTGTGCTCGAAGTAGGCGGAGTTGTGCGGGCCGGGAGTGAGGACGACGATGGTCGTCTCCTCCGGGGCGACCGGCGAGACGCTGCGCAGCGCGGTGGCGAGCCGGCCCGGATACTGGTTCACCGGCCGCACCCTCGTCGCCTCGAACGCCCGGGCGAGGAGCCGCTTGGAGAGCAGCCGGTTCTCCAGCACGTACGAGACGCCGGACGGCGTACGGAGGTTGTCCTCGAGGACGCGGAAGACGCCCTTCCCATCGCGGATCAGATCGATGCCCGAGATGTGGATGCGCACGCCCGCGGGCGGCCGGACCCCGCGGATCGCCGGCAGGTACTGCGCCGAGCCGAGCACCACCTCGGCCGGGATCGCACCCGCCTTCAGGATGCGCTGGTCGGCGTAGACGTCCTCGACGAAGGCCTCGAGGGCCAGCACCCGCTGCTTGAGCCCGCGCTCGAGCTGGTCCCACTCGCTGGCCGAGATGACCCGCGGCAGCAGGCAGACCGGGAAGATCTTCTCCACGCCGCGCGCGTCCGAGTACACCGAGAAGGTGACGCCCTGGTTGAGGAGCGCCGCCTCGGCGAGCGCCTGCGTGCGGGCGAACTGCTCGGCCGAACCGCTCGCCACCACGGCCTCGACCGTCGCCCTCAGCTTGTCCGTCGCGCCCAGCAGCTCGTCGAAGGTGCCGGGGAGCGCCGTGTAGTCGGAGAGCATCGAATGTTGAGTCATGGTCACTGACACGGCGCGCGAACGGGTTTACCCCTACCGGTCGGTCGGTGGGAAGGCTTGCTCAACCCCCCGTTCCTACAAGGGTCGCCGGCCGACAGGCCCGTCGCCTAGGGTGAGCTGCCGTGCCGAATCTCCTGGCCATGTCCTTCGAGGGCGCGCTCTGCCCGGCGTTCGACCTGCGCTGCCTCCACCCTGGCGCGACGCGTCCCGACGGCTGGGGCCTCGGGTACTACCCGCCGGGAGAGCAGTCGGTGACGGTGCACAAGGAAGCGGCGCCCATCCACGGCAGCCCGCAGTCGGAGTTCGTGCGCCGGGCGGACCACAAGGAGTCGTCCACCTTCGTGCTCCACCTTCGCACGGCCCTCTGGGGCGCCCTGACCGACGCGAACACCCAGCCCTTTGCCCGTGCCTGGGGCGGCCGCGAGTGGCTCTTCGCGCACAGCGGGAGCCTGGAGCGACGGCCGATCCTGCTCCCCGAGCCGCTCTTCGAGCCGGTGGGGGCGACCGACAGCGAGTTCGTCTTCTGCGAACTCCTGAACCGCATGGCCGCCCGGCGCTGGCGCTCGCTCGGCGAGGCGGACCCCCAGGTGCTCGCCGACTGGCTCCTGGACCTGAACACGCTCGGCACGCTCGACGTGGTGCTGACCGACGGGCTTGACCTCCTCGCCTGGGCCGACCGCGAGCGCAGCGGCCTGACCAGCTGGCTCCTCCGCCCGCCCTACGGGCCGATCGCCCTCGGTGACGCGCAGGTCGGCGTCGAGTTCGGCCGCGACGGGGCGCGGAACCGCAAGGGCGTCATCGTCTCCAGCGCACCGCTGGAGGTCAGCGGCGCGGGGCCAGCTGCGGAGTGGACGCCGGTGCCGGCGGGAACGCTCTGGCTCGTGCGCCAGGGCGAGCTGCGCGCCGAGGCGCGATCATCCGCCGCTCCGATGGCCGGGGCCATGCCGCGCCGGATCCGCAAGCTGGACCGGCCTCCTCAGGGGGAGACCCGGCGGCTGGACGTCGTCCACCGCACCGTCTACCGCTACGCCGAGCCGGTGGAGCGAAGCACGCACGTCTTCCGCCTCACCCCGATGCACGACCGGAAGCAGAGCCTCCTCTCGCACTCGTTCGAGGTATCGGTCGAGGGCCAGGCCCGCGAGTACGACGACGTCTTCGGCAACCGGGTGCGCCGGCTGAGCGTGAACACGCCCTTCACCGAGATGGTCATCGAGGCCCGGAGCCGGGTGGAGCTGCTCGACACCGCGCCGCTGGCCTCCCGCCCGCTGCGCTCACACTCCACCTTCCCGCTGGTCTGGCTTCCCTGGCAGCGCAACCAGCTCGCCCCGTACCTCCTGCCTCCGGAGCTCCCGGAGAGCGAGCTCGGAGATCTCACCGACTACGCGATGAGCTTCGTGCGGCGGAACGACGACGACCTCTTCGACACCCTGATGGACGTCAACCAGACCATCTTCGAGGAGTACCGGTACGTCCCGGGGAGCACTCACCTCGGCACCACCGCCTACCAGGTGCACGCCACGCGGCAGGGCGTGTGCCAGGACTTCGCGAACCTCTTCATCTGCATGATGCGGCTGCTCGGTGTGCCCGCGCGCTACGTGTGCGGCTACGTCTACACCGGCCCGCGGAGCTCGCCGCCCCATCCGCACGCCGAGGCCAGCCACGCCTGGGTGCAGGTCTATCTCCCCGAGGAGGGCTGGGTGGGCTTCGATCCGACCAACGGAATCCTGACCCAGACCGACCACGTCCGGGTCGCCTGCGGCCGGGCCTACTCGGACGCCACGCCGACCTCGGGAACCCTCTTCGTGGGAGGGCGAGGCGAGGAGCTCGAGGTCTCGGTCCGGGTGGAGCTGGCGAACGGCGTCTGAGCGCGCTCGCCAGGTGCCGAATGCTCAGGCGTACTGCGCTTCACCGTTTCCGAAGGACCAGTTCTCCTTCTTCACCTCGACCAGGCTGATGAACACGTCCTGGCGGCGGAGTCCGAGCCGCTGGTGGAGCCCGTCCGCCACCGCCCGGTAGAACGCCTTCTTCAGCTCGGTCGTCCGGCCATCGTTGAGCGTGACCTGGATGACGAGGCATTCCGGGCTGCGTTCCACGCCGAGATAGGTGCGATCGATGATCAGATTCTCCGGAACGTGCTCGGCGATGACCTGGAAGCGGTCATTCGCCGGGACGTTGAGCGTCTGGATCATCGCGTCGTACACGACTTCGCCGGCGGTGCGGCGGTACTCGGCGCTCTTCCCGCGTGGCAGATCGATTCGAACGAGTGGCATGCCTCCCAGAGTGCTCCGGAGCACGTCCGGCGGCCAGCACAGTCGGCGCGCACCTGCTGGATCAGCCGCCGCGCCGCACGGCAGGGGGGTAGGTTGGGCTCGCGACAAGAATCTCACCCCGGGTGATGGCCTGCTGCAGCGCGACGACCCCTTCCGGCGTTACAGACCCTCGTGGTTCACGCTCGAGGAGACCGGCTCGGTGAGGCCGTTTGAGCTATGGTGCCTGACGAGGGAGTACGGATGCTCGAGTCGTTCTTCGCGGGATTCCGCCAGAACATCATCGGCGTGGACCAGCGGCTGAACGGACCGTGCGGGGAACGTCCGCTCGTCTATGCGGACTGGACCGCCAGTGGCCGGCTCTACGGGCCCATCGAGCGACGGATGCTCGAGGACTTCGGCCCGCTGGTCGGCAACACCCACTCCGAGTCCAGCACCACCGGCATGGCCATGACCCGTGCGTACCAGCGCGCCCAGAGCCTGCTGAAGGCGCACGTCCACGCCGGGCCGGACGACGTGATCATCACCCAGGGCTCGGGGATGACCGCGGTGGTCAACAAGCTCCAGCGGATGCTCGGGCTCCGGCTGCCGGAGCAGCTGGCGCCGTTCTGCCAGCTCCCGGAGAAGCTCCGTCCGCTGGTGCTCCTGACGCACATGGAGCACCACTCGAACCAGACGTCGTGGCTCGAGACCGTGGCCACCGTGGAGGTGGTCCCGCCCGACGAGCGCGGCCTGGTCGACGTCGACGCGCTCGAGGCGCTGCTCGAGCAGTACCGCGAGCGGCCCCTGAAGATCGGTGCCTTCACCGCCTGCTCCAACGTCACCGGGGTGTGCCCGCCGGTGCACGCGCTCGCCAGGGTCATGCACCGGCACGGGGGCTACTGCTTCGTCGACTACGCCGCATCGGCTCCCTACGTCGACATCGACATGCACCCCGGCGACCCGCTGGAGCAGCTCGACGCGATCTACTTCTCGCCGCACAAGTTCCTCGGCGGCCCCGGGACGCCGGGGGTGCTGGTCTTCGACTCGCGCCTGTACCACAACCGCGTGCCCGACCAGCCCGGCGGCGGGACGGTCAACTGGACCAACCCCTGGAAGCGGCACAGCTTCGTGGACGGCATCGAGGCCCGGGAGGACGGGGGAACGCCCGGGTTCCTCCAGACCATCAAGGCCGCGCTGGCGGTGCAGCTGAAGGATGCGATGGGCGCTTCCCGCATCCGGGAGCGCGAGCACGAGCTCCTGCGCATCCTCCTCGCCGAGCTCCGCACGGTCCCGCGGCTGCACATCCTCGCCGACCACCTCGAGGACCGGCTGCCGATCGTGTCCTTCTACGTCGAGGACATTCACTACAACCTGCTGGTGCGGCTCTTGAACGACCGCTTCGGAGTGCAGGTCCGCGGCGGCTGCTCCTGCGCCGGTACCTACGGGCACTACCTGCTGCACGTGGACCCCAACCGCTCCTCCGCGATCACCGACAAGATCGACCTCGGTGACCTCTCGGAGAAGCCGGGCTGGGTCCGGATGTCGCTGCACCCCACCACCACCACCGCCGAGGTGCGGGCGCTGGCGGAAGCGGTGCGCGCCTGCGTCGCGCACGCGACCGAGTGGGGAGCGGACTACCGCTACTCGTCCAAGACCAACGAGTTCACCCACCTGAGCGGGAACGCGGGCGTGCCGGACCTCGAGCCGTTCTTCCGGCTGTAGCGTCGTGGAAGCCCAGGTCTTGATGCTCCCGGGCTTCGGCGGGCGCGCCGATCAGCCGGTGCTCGTCCGCCTGGAACGTGCGCTCCGCGACCGTGGGGTGACGGCCCTGCGCGCCGAGCTGGCCCACGGACGCCCGTCGCCCGGACTGGCGCGAGAGGTCGAGGTGGCCCGAACCCTCGGCCCCCCGGATCGCAGCTTCTCTGCCTATGCCGGCCGGTCCTTCGGGGGACGCGTCCTGGCGCGGCTCGCGCTCGAGAACAGGCCGCGGGCACTGCTGCTGCTCGGATTTCCCATCCGCTCCGCAACTGGACGGCGACGCCCGGAGGACGAGGCCGTGCTCGAGCAGCTGGCCTGTCCGACGCTCATCGTCCAGGGCTCGGCGGATCCGCTGGGCCCTCTCCGGACGTTCGAGCGGCTCATGCGGAGGAACCCGTCGCTGGAGCTCCAGGTCGTGCGCGGAGCCTCGCACGCCTTCGGCGGCCGCGAGCGGGAGGCGCTCGACTCGGCGGCAGACTGGCTGGCCCTGCGGCTTCGCTGATCCCGGCGGTCAGCCGTCCTTGTGTCCCTTGCCGTGCCCGTGGCCGGGTTGCTCCGCGGTCTGCTGGCGCGGCATCTGACGGCTGGGGAGATAGACCTCGTTGTACCAGCGCTCCTCGACGAAGAAGACGCGCTCGCCGCAGGCGTCGTATTCGCGGCAATGCTTGCTCCAGTGCTTGGCGTGCCCGGGCGGGACGCGGAGGTAGATCGGCGGGCGCTCCACCGCGACCGTCGCAGGGGTGACGACGACAGGGATCGGGGAGACCACCGGCGGCTTCGCTGCCGTGCCGATCTCGATGCGGCCATAGAAGTCGGCGCTGCCCACCGAGACCGAGGCATTGACGTCGGTCGCGCGCGCCGAGGCGGAGACCAGGAGCGCGGTGGTGATCAGGAGACGAATCTTCATCCTCGGGTGACCTCCGGAGAGGCGCCGAGGATACAGCCGAGAAAACACCGGAGACCCCGGCGAGCGAGACGTACACCTCGCTCCCGGTGCGCCAGGCGATCACCCCGGCGACGGACGTCGCACAGCTGCGAGGCGCTAGCGATCCTTCTCGAACGCCGCCTTCACCTGCCCCTTCTTCACCGCGCGGGCGAGGGCTGCATGGTCGCGCTCGTTCTGGTCGGCGTAGGCCACGGCGAACCCCGCGATGGCCTGGTCGAAGGTGTCGCTCTTGCCCATGTAGCCGGTGAGGATCGCCGGGTGACCGGACCGTGCGTGGGAGAGAGCCAGCGCGCGCCCGCACCAGTCGGCGTAGACCTCCATGTCGACGCGCCCGAACATCTCCACCCTGGGGCTGATCTTCACGTCCCGGAGCTGGCGCACGAAGAAGTCGCGCTTCGGTCCCCGGGCCCAGCCGAGGAACATGTCGCTGGCCGGCTGCATCAGCCGGTACCCTTCCACCACCCGCTGGCCACTGTGCTTGAAGACGCTCGCCCCGGCGTAGGGCTCGAGCACCGAGGCACGCGCCTCCTTCAC
The DNA here is from genome assembly GCA_017881345.1 of Myxococcaceae bacterium. Taxonomy (GTDB): domain Bacteria; phylum Myxococcota; class Myxococcia; order Myxococcales; family Myxococcaceae; genus RPRB01. The sequence goes on from JADGQZ010000256.1 coordinate 34,165, forward strand.
CTGGAGGAACATCGGATCCCCATCGCCGGCGGTGAAGAGCAGCACCCAGCACATCGTCCCGACGCTCCCGATGCCCACCACCTTGATCGCCACGTCCCGGAGCTCGAAGCGATCGAGGAGCGCCCGGTATGACGTGGGCAGCGTCGCGCGGTAGCCGGCGAGCGCCTCCATCACCACGTGATGCACCTCGCCCGGCGGATGACCCTCGGCGTGGAAGATGGTCGGCAGCTGGTCCTTGATGAACGGATTCTGCCCCTTGTGCTCGACAAGCTTGGGGAAGATGTCCTCGGCGACGCTCTTGCCCCGCTCCTTCTCGATCCGCCGGAGGGCCCTCTCACGGATCTCGGGGTCCTTGATCCTGGCCGCGATGTCGGTCACGACGAGCGAGGCGTACCAGAGCTCCATCGTCTGCATCTCGCTGAACTCGGCCATCGACTCACGGTAGGAGCGGATGCAGGCGAGGACGGTGTCGGTCGCGACGGCCTCGCTGAGCCCGTTGTCCCGGCAAGCAATGACGAAGCTCGACGCGAGCCGTTTGACGTCCCACTCCCAGGGCCCGGGCAGCGTCTCGTCCAGGTCGTTGATGGAGAAGATGATCCGCCGCTCCGGCGTGGCGAATCCGCCGAAGTTGCACAGGTGCGCGTCTCCACAGCACTGGACCCGCACTCCGGTGACCGGGGTGCTGGCGAGATCCGCCGCCATGGCCAGGGCCGAGCCCCGGTAGAAGGTGAATGCGGAGCGGACCATCCGACCGTGCCGCAGCGGCAGCAGCTCGGGCATGCGTCCCTTCTCCGCCGCAAGGACGAGCTCCACCGCATCCCGGCGGTTCCCGGGCGGCTTCCAGATCGCATGTGAGCGGCGGGGACAGGCGTCGCGCAGGGCCTTTCCCGCGGCGTAGCGCTCTTCCCGGGTCGTCTGGTGGTGGAGCGCGCCCTCCAGCGTGGCGTATCCGGAGTGGTTCGATGCCGTCCGTCCAGCGACGGCTCTGCGAGCAATGCTGAGGGTCGTCATGGCGCCTTTCTCTCCTCGAGCGGGCCAACCTGGCTGGCCAGCATAGGCGCGCGGGTCGAAGAACCCGTCGATGATCTCTCCGAGGCCAACACGGCGTCCTGCGTCAACCCTGGATGCGGAACTGGCACTTCGCGGCCCCGCTCGCCTGGCACGCCACCTCGGTGACGCGCACCTCGCGTGCCGCGAGACGCAGGAGCCCTTCGAACGCGCCCTCGTAATAGGCGCAGCTGCAGCCCGTGCCGGGCGGGCCGCTCTCGGGACGTGCCGTGGGAGCCCCGTCCAGCAGGAGCATCTTGCCCTCGGAGCCGAACGTCCCCGCCCCGGCGAAGGTCCAGGCGTGCCGCTCGATGGCCTGCAGGATCAGTGGCATGGCCAGGAACGCCGGGAGCCCTGCAAGCGTTGCGCGGATCGCGGCCGGGATTCGATGCGAACGGACGTCATCCGCCGTCAGCGCGCCGGACCTGCGAAGCACGGCCTCGGCACGTTCCCGGGGCAGCACGTCCCGGACCGCGCGGATCAGCTGGACGAACACCCGCTCGGGGATCATCCCCTCCTCGAGCGGTTCCATCGGGGCCCGCGACTCCACGGCGGCGCGAGACCCGGGCTCGAGCTCCTCCACCGCGCGGAGCGTCTGCAGCACTGCGCTGGGCCCGATCCGCGCCTCCGCCCGATCCATGCCTCGATCGACATGCAAGCGTGCCGCCGGGCTCCCACCGCGCAGCTTCTGCGCGAGAACGGTCGACGACCCCCTCGCTCCGTCGCGAGCCAGGGGCGCGGCGCGGACATGCAGCCCGGGGCAGCGCGCCGTCTCAGGCCGCGTCGGCCGCGGAGCCCGGCGCGTCGCGCTTCATCCGGTCATCGCCCGGTCGGCCATCTGCAGCAGCGTCACCGCCCTCGGGCCAGAGCGCGACGCCGATGCTCACGCCGACGCGCGGCGCGGAGGGCACGGTCTGCATCGGCTCACCGGCGCTCGGTGATGTCGCTCACGCAGCCCACGAACCCGCTGACCCGGCCGGCGTCGTCGGCGAGGATGCGGGCCGTCGTCAGGACCCAGCGGACCTGGCCGTCGGGCCGGAGGAAGCGGAATTCACCCCGGTATGGCGCTCCGGAGCGGCTGGCCTCGCCCCACGCGGCCGCCACCGCGTCCCGGTCCTCGGGGTGAAGCGCATCGATCCAGCCACCACCGAGCGCGGAGGTCGGGCCGACCCCGGTGATCTCGCTCCAGCTCTCGTTGACGTACTGGAACTCGCCATCGGGCCCGGCGAGGAAGATGCCCACCGGAGCCTGCGCGCTCAGTCCGCGGAAGCGGGCCTCGCTCGCGCGGATGGTGGCCTCGTGCGTCCGGCGCGCGGTGATGTCCTGGAAGGAGCAGACCACCCCCTGGAGCGGCCCGGAGTGCCCGTCCCGGAGCGGCTGGGTGTTGATGCTGATCCACCGTGTGCCGCCTCCGGGCAGCCGCACACCCATCAGCACGCCGAGGAGCGGCTCGCCGGTCCGGAGCGTCTCCATCGCCGGGTGCTGCTCGCCGGGGAAGGGCGTGCCGTCGGCGTGTACCGCGGCCCAGCTCGGTTCGAGCGAGGTCCGTCCGGTCAGCTGCTCGGCGGTGAGCCCCAGGATGCGCAGGGCGCTCGCGTTGAAGGCGACGATCTTCCCGGTGATGTCCTGCACCACGATGCCCTCGACGAGCGAGGCGAGCACCGACTCGTAGAGCACCACCTGGCCGCGGAGGGCCTGCTCCACCGCCTCGACGTCGGCGAGGCTGGTCCGGAGCCGCTTCAAGGCATCGGCTGCGACCGCCTTGCTCGGAGCGCCCTGGCCTGGGTCCAGCATCGTGGCCGCCGAGTCTTTCACAACGATCGCGCAAAGCGTGCGGGCGCGCCCTCTCCGACCTCGAGCACGCACGTCGGCAGCGCACGCACCTCCGCGCACTCGACGGTGCTGTCGCTTTCGCGCATCGGACAGCAGTCCGCCCATCCCGGCGCCGCCGCGCTCCGTCCGTCGGCGAACACAGTGTCCGGCGGGTGCCCCGAGAGGGTCCCCGCGGCGGCGGTGTACGTCCGGTAGAGTGCTCCTCCGTGCGCCCGCCCCGCCCCACGGTCGAGGAGCTTACCGCGCTCGCCGCGGTCTGGAACCAGAGCGAGATTCTCAGGCACCAGGGGATGCGCGTGTCGTTCGAGCCGGATCGGGTGGTGGTGGAGCTCCCGGAGGTCCGCGCCGAGCACCGGGGTGGCCTCGGTACCGCGGCAGTGAACGGCCTGGTGCTGGCCGGGCTGTTCGATCTTGCGGTGGGGAGCACCGTGGTGCTGCTCGATCCGCGGCGTCGCAGCGCCACCGTGCAGCTCTCGATGAGCTTCGAGCGGGCGGTGTTCGGCGCCTCGGCTCGCTGTGAGGCACGGATCGACCGCGCCGGACAGCGGACGCTCTTCGCCAGCGCGCGCATCCTGGACGCCGAGGGACAGGTCTGTGCCCGCTGCCAGGCGGTGGTCGCGGTGAGCCGGCAGGTCCTCGAGGGCCCGCAGGGCGCGCCGGGCGGCTGAGCCGGAACAGTTTCGATGGGAACCGACGCATCAGCGGTGTGGCGCCGGGCAGTCGGGCGGGATGGCCGTTAGCCCACCGGCCTTGGACACCACACGAGACGAGCGGCGACTCACGCTGGCGCTGTTCGCCGTTGCGTGGGGCGCGAACCAGTTCACCCCGCTGCTGCTGGTGTACCGGGAGCGCTTCGGCTTCGGCCCCGCGGTCCTCGGTGCGCTCTGGGGCTGCTACGCCGTCGGGCTCGTCCCGGGTCTCCTGGTGGGGGGCGCCGCCTCCGACACCCGCGGGCGGAGGCCGGTGGTGCTCCCCTTCTTCTTCCTCTCGCTGCTGGCGACCGGCGTTTTGATGGTCGGCGCGGTCTGGAGCCCCGCGCTCGCGCTCGGGCGGCTGGTCGCCGGTCTCGTCTCGGGCGTGGTGTTCGGCGCGGGATCGGCGTGGCTGGTGGAGCTGTCGGCGGCGCTGCACACCCGACGCGCGGCGCTCGCGGTCACCGCCGGGTTCTGCCTGGGTCCGCTGGCGGCGGGCCTCATCGCCGACGCGCTGCCGTGGCCCGCGGTGGTGCCCTACCTGCCGCATCTGGCATTGATGGCTGCCGCGCTCCCGGGTGTTCTCGCGGCGCGCGAGACGCTCCGCCCGGGGGCCCACGCCCGCCGGACGGCCCCGTCGACCGAGGTCCGCCGCAGGTTCCGCCGCGGCGTCGCGCCGGTCGCGCCCTTCGTCTTCGCCAGCGTCGCGGTGGCCTTCGTGGTGCTGCCGACGCGGTTCGGGCCGCTTCCGCACCCCCTGGCGCTGGTCGGCCTGATGACCGGCGTGACGCTGGGCATCGGCGCAGCCATCCAGCCGGTCGGGCGGCGGCTGGAGGCGGCGCGACCCGGGCGCTCGGCGGTGGCGGGGCTGGTCGTCGCCACGGTGGGCTGGGCGGTGGCGGCGTGGACGGCGCATGCCCCCGCGCTTCCCGGCGTGCTCGTCTCGATGGGCCTGCTGGGAAGCGCCTATGGGCTGTGCCTCGTCGGCGGGCTGTCGGGAGCAGGCCGGCTTGCGGATTCCGCCACCCGGGGAACCCTGGTGGGCTGGTTCTACGCCTGGGCGTACGTGGGCTTCGGAGCCCCCTTCGTCATCGCCTGGCTCACGCGCTGGCTGGCGATGCCGCAGGTGCTCCTTGGAGGAGGCGCCATCGCGGCCCTCTCGGCGGTCACCGTGGCGCGGGAACTCTCACGCTGGGCGGCAAACCCGGGTGACGCCGCGCTGGCCGAGCCAACCGGAACCTGACTACCCTCCCGCGCCGATGACGGGGAGCGGCGGATGAGCGGGAAGCCGGGCGACGCCGTCGACGAGCCAGGCGCAACCTTCGTCAGGCCCCCCGAGGAGCGCACCCAGGATCTGCTTCCCTCGCCTTCCCTCGGCTCCAGCGGCGAGGCGGACCCGGATCTCCCCCGGCTGCGCCCGCAGGAGCTGCTCGCCGGCCGGTTCTCCATCGTCCGCTTCATCGCCCGCGGCGGCATGGGGGCGGTCTACGAGGCCGAGGACCTCGGTCTCCGGACCCGCGTCGCCCTGAAGATCATCCGCAGCGCCCTGCTCGCGGACTCCTCGGCCCTGGAGCGCTTCCGGCGCGAGGTGTTGCTCGCCCGGCGCGTGGGCCACCCCAACGTCTGTCACGTCTACGAGTTCTATGACGCCCGCACCGCGGACGGGGTGGCGGTCCACTTCCTCACCATGGAGCTCCTCGAGGGCGGCACGCTCGCCCATCGCCTCCGCGATCACGGGCGGATGAGCACCGCCGAGGCGCTGCCGCTGGTCCTCCAGATGTGTGACGGGCTCTCGGCCGCCCACGCCGAGGGCGTCGTCCACCGCGACTTCAAGAGCAGCAACGTCCTGCTGGTGCAGCGGCGCGGTGGTTCTGCAGAGTCGGGGTCGACGCGGGCGGTGATCACCGACTTCGGCATCGCCCGCCCCTTCGAGACGGGTGGCGAGCGAGATCCCGGACTGACCGGCGGTGCCGGGATGATCGGCACGCCGGAGTACATGGCGCCCGAGCAGGTCACCGGCGGCGCCATCACCCCGAGCACCGACGTCTTCGCGCTGGGGGTGGTGATGTACGAGATGGTGACGGGCGAGCTGCCCTTCACCGGGGAAACGCCGCTGGTCACAGCCGCGAAGCGAATCCAGGAGGTGGCGCGTGCACCGCACACCGTGCTCCCCGGCCTCGACCGACGCTGGAGCGAGATCATCGTCCGCTGCCTCGCGCGCGAACCGGAGCGGCGGTTCGCCAGCGCCGCCGAGGTGCGCGCCGCCCTCCTTGCGCCGCCCAGGCATCCGGTGCGGCGGGCCGGGCTCGTCGCGGCTGCGGTGCTGGCGCTCGCGGCGGTCGTGCTCCTCGCCTCGCTCTACCTCCGCCGGGAGGCGCGGGTGCGCTGGGCGCGCGACGTGGCATTCCCCAAGCTCGTCGAGCTGGTCGAGCTGAACAAGTACGCCGAGGGGATGGCCCTCGCCGAGCAGATCCAGCAGATCCTCCCGGACGACCCGAAGCTCAAGAAGCTCTTGCCCGAGATGTCCCGGCTCTACCGGGTCGAGAGCAGCCCGCCGGGCGCGACCGTCACGGTGAAGCCGTATGGAGCGCCCGACGCTGCCTGGCGCCCGCTCGGCACGACGCCGCTCGATCCGTTCCGGCTTCCTCTCGGCTTGCACCTCTGGCGCATCGCCCTGCCCGGCTACGAGAC
>JADGQZ010000257.1 GCA_017881345.1 Myxococcaceae bacterium
AAGAGATTGACCGTCTTCGCCGCCACGAGTGCCACCAGCGCCACGAAGCAGAGGTTGACCGCCCAGAAGTACTTCCGGATGACGAGTTCCATGCGCGCTGCCCGGGGTCGGGCAACTCATGTACAGCAAGCGGGGTGCCAGCCCCGAAAGGCCCGGAGACAGCTGGTTTCCCCGTGACATTCCCGGCGACCGACGCCGCCGGCGGTGTGCATTCGCCGGGTGAGACAAAATGTCACTCCGACCCCCACGGATCCGGGGCGGAACGTCAGCGCGGCTCTCGGCGAAAGCGGACGCCCCGACCTAGGACTCGGAGGCGTCGTCCTCGCGCCGGGGACCGTCGCGCTCGAGCTTGCGGTAGATGGTCCGCGTCGCGATGCCGAGGAGGCGCGCGGCCATGCTCTTGTCGCCGCCGGTGTGACGGAGCGTCTCGTGCAGGACGCGCCGCTCCACCTCCTCGAGCGGCGTCCCGATCGGGATGACCACGTGCCCGGCCGCGCCGCGCGGGCCCTTGCGGACCGTGTCCGGCAGGTCGCCGACGTCCAGCACCTCGCCGCGGGCGAGCACCACCGCGCGCTCCACCGCGTGCTCCAGCTCGCGCACGTTCCCCGGCCAGGCGTAGTCCTCCAGCGCGGCGAGCGCCTCGGGGCTGAAGCCGCGGACCGTCTTGGCGTTCTTCACCGCGAACCGGCGGAGGAAGTGGTCGGCCAGGAGCGGGATGTCCTCGCGCCGCCACGAGAGGGGGGGCAACCGGATCTCGACGACGTTCAGGCGATAGTAGAGGTCCTCGCGGAAGCGCCCCTCGGCCACCTCGCGTCCCAGGTCCTTCGAGGTGGCTGCGACCAGCCGCACGTCCACCTTCACCGTCTGGGTGCCCCCGAGCCGCTCGATCTCCCCCTCCTGGAGCGCCCGGAGCAGCTTCACCTGCGCTCCGACGGGCATCTCGCCCACCTCGTCGAGGAAGAGGGTCCCGTCGCTGGCGCGCTCGAAACGCCCGGGCCTCCGCGCGGTGGCCCCGGTGAAGGCTCCCTTCTCCACCCCGAAGAGCTCGGCCTCGAGGAGGGTCTCGGGAAAGGCCCCGCAGTTGACCGCCACGAACGGGCCGGCGGCGCGGCCGGAGAGCTCGTGCAGCGCGCGCGCGGCGAGCTCCTTGCCGGTGCCGGACTCTCCGAGCAGGAGCACGGTTGCGGTGGAGGGCGCGGCCTGCTTCAGCGTGTCGAGGAAGGAGCGAAACGCGGGTGACTGGCCCACCAGGCTGCGCTGGGCGCCGAGATCGGCCAGGCGCGCCTTCAGCTCCTGGTTCTCGGCCCGGAGCGCGTGGCGCTCCAGGGCCTTCTCCACCGTCTTCAGCAACACGTGACGCTTGAGTGGCTTGGTGAGGAAGTCGTACGCGCCGTCCTTCATCGCGCTGACCGCCGCCTCCACCGTGCCGTAGGCGGTCATGAGGACCACCTCGACGTCCGGACGGAGCGCCCGGGCGGTGGCGAGCAGCTCCTGCCCGTCCATGCCCGGCATCATGAGATCCGTGAGCAGGACCGCCACCTCCGGCCGGCGCAGGAGCTCCAGCGCGGCGGTGCCGTCCGAGGCGGGCAGGGGAGTCCAGCCCTCGTGCTGAAGGATGCGCGCCACGGACTCGAGGTTGGCGCGGTCGTCGTCGACGACGAGGACGGTGGCAGGGGGCATCGGCGAGCGTCACAGTCTAACGGAAGCCTGCGTTCTCGTACCGAGGACGGTGCGCGCACCGTGCCGGTGCACCCCAGGCCGCCCGCCGGGCAGCCCCATCGCGCTCCCATCGCACGCCTTGCGGAATGTGTGCACCGGCGAATTCGTTGCCTGCAGGGGCCGGCCTGCGAGACTGTCTCGCCACACGCCATCCTTCCCCGGAGCTCTCGCCGCATGCTGCGCCTTGCCGCCCTCTCGCTCGTCCTCGCACTCGCCCTGGGCATCGCCTGCGACACCGGGTCCGCCGGTCCGGCCCACGTCCGGATCGCTCACTTCATCCCCGACGCGCCCGCCATCGACGTGTGCCTGAAGCCGGACGGAACCGCCGCGTTCACCGGGAAGTTCGTTCAGCAGGGCGGGCTGAACTTCGCTTCGGTCTCGTCGCGGTCCTCGCTGGACGCCGGGACCTACTCGCTCCGGATCGTCAGCGCCGCCGCCACCGACTGCACCAGCTCGCTCAACGGCCTGGGCGACATCGGCGGCGTCGCCGTCGACGGGGACAGCGCGGTCACGCTGGGGCTGGTCGGACTGCTCTCGGGGAGCGGCAGCAGCAGCGTGGCGGAGGAGACCTTCGTCGATGACACGGCAGCGCCGGCGAGCCCCGGGGTCAAGCTGCGCTTCCTCCACGTCTCCCCGGAGCTGGGGCAGGTGGACGTCGGGACCCTCTCCGGCAACAGCTTCTCTCCGCTGAACCCCGCGGTCAGCCTCGCCTACGGCGGCAGCTCGCCCTACGTCGGGTACGGGAACGCCCTGACCGACACCCTGGCGCTCGTGGACACCGGCACCGCGAACCTGAGGCTCTCGGGCGGCTTCAGCGTGGGCGGGGGAACGGTGAGCAGCGTGTACATCGTCGGCCGGCCCAACCAGACCTCCGGGGACCCGAGGCTCTCGTTCCTGCTCTGCTCCGACACCACCCCGACCTGCGTCCGCTTCCCCTGAGTCGCCCCTAGTCTCCCTCGGGCTCGGCCGGTCCACTCACCCGCTGGATGTCGGACTCCTTGATCTTCTCGGCGTTGAAGCGCTCGGCGGCGCGGGTGAGCTTCTCCAGCGTGGCGTCGAACTCGAGCGGGGTCGGTCCCGGCTTCACGAAGCGCAGGTAGTTGATGCGCGCGACGACGAACGGCCGGATGTAGGGGCTGGTCATGCCGCGTGCCTTGAGTCGGTTCACCGCGGCGGTGACCGCGTCGTCGAGCGTCAGCAGCGTCGTGGCCCGCTCCTCGCGGATCTCCAGCGCCTCGGCGAGGGGCTCGTCGAGGAACCCGTCGATGCGCTTGACGATGGAGTGGTAGGCGCCCCCCGAGAGCCGCGGTCGCTTCTCGTAGGCCGCCCCGAGCGTCGCGAACGCCGGCTCCTCTAGCAGCGGCGCGACGTCGAGCTCCGTCCCCTTGCGGGCCTCCACCAGGCCCGGCAGCATCCGGATGACCTCGAGCGATCGCTCCTTCAGGTTGTGGGCCTTCTCGGTGTTGAGCGCGAGGATCTGGAACGCCACCTCCGGCTCGGGGATGAGCAGGGCCAGCACCGTTTGCCCCCCGAGGGCGCGGGTGGAGGCGAGCCGGTGGTTGCCGTTGGGCGTCCAGTAGCTGCCCTCGTGCCGGACGGCGATGAGCGGGTCGAGGAACCGGTCCACCCGCTCCATCGCCGAGACCAGCCGCTTCACGTGCGGCTCGGAGAGATCCCGCTGGTAGGGCGTGGGCTGCACCTTGTCGATGGGGAGCGCGGCGAACAGCACCGCGTGCCCTCCGAGCGGCTCGCGGTAGACGGCGAGCACGCGTCCGCCGTCGGCGTCCACCTCGGCGGCGAGCGCCCGCGCGGACTCGGGGATGGCCTCGCCCGTCTCGGCCGGAGTGAGTCCGCGCCGGGCCGGGCTCGCCTTCTTGCGGCGTGGGGTCTTGCGCTTCCGGGCAACCTGTCGGGCATTCCTGGAGGTGGCGGGCATGGTCGGGGAGTGGGAGATTGCGGAGCTTCGATGCGGTTGTCGACCCTCTTGCTGGTCCTGGCTGCGCTGGGGGCGGTGGTGCTGGGAGTGCTCGTCCTGCGCCCGCCCCCGGACACCCCCGAGCGCCAGGTCCGTGCAGCGGTGGAGGCGATGACCAGGGCCGCGCGCGAGCACGACCCCGCGGGCGTCCTGGACCGCGTCTCGGAGGGCTTCACCTCGCCCGAGCTCGGGGGGAAGGCCCAGCTCCGCGGCTATCTGCTCGGCGAGCTGCTCCGGGGCGGGGTGGTGGAGGCCCGGGTCCTGGACGCGCACGCCGAGGCCATGCCAGGCGGCGAGGTACGGTTCACCGGCCGACTCCTGCTCGGGCGGACCGCGGGTGGGGTCGACCTGGGGCAGCGAGCGGTGGAGGCGACCTTCGTCGACGAGGGCGGCACGTTCCGCGTGGTCCGGGCCCACGTCGAGCCCGTCCAGTAGAGCACCCGGGGACTCAAACGCCGCTGACGATCTTCCAGCCGTCGGCCTCGCGCTTGAAGTCCATGCGCTTGATGTCCGACTCGGTCACCGTCTTCCCGGCGAGCTTGTAGACCGAGACCCAGGTGTAGACCGCGTTCGCCCGGTCGCCGTTCACGGTGATGGTCTTGATCTCGATCCGGACCGCCATGTCGTTCAGGCGGGCGAGCCGCTGCGGGATGATGGTGTGCAGCCGCTGGATGTCGATGTCGTCGTCGGGGATGAGCGTCCCGGCGTTGTCGTAGAACGACGGGTCCACCAGCGCGAGGATCCCGTTCGCGTCGCGCGCCTCGAGCGCGGCGTTGTAGCGGGCCATCACGTCGATGATCGCCCGGGTGTCCCCGGTGTCCTCCAGGTCCGTGCCGGGGATGCGCTTCGCACTGCAGCCGGCGAGGGCGAGCAGCGCGAGGAGCGGAACGACCGCGTGTCTCACGCCTTGCCCGCCCGGACCTCGCCCAGGTACCGGTTGAGGACCGGGGCCTCGGCGTCGAGGATCTTGAGGCCCTCCGCGTGGATCAGCCGCTCGGCGATCATCGCTAGCGGCTTGAGCAGGAACGGAAGCTGGACCCGGATCTCCCCGTCGAGCGTGCGCTCGGTGCGTCCGCCGGAAGGGCGCAGCCGCAGGGTTCCGGTGTTCACCAGCATCTTCGAGATGGCCTGGCTGGTCGGCACGTTGCTGAACGTCATCTCCTTGCGATTCCGATCGTAGGTGGACTGTTCGACGAAGGCGAACCACTCCGGGGGGACCTGCTTGGGGCCCACCGAGGGGATGACGGGGCGAGGGCGGTAGCGGACCCGCCGACGGACCAGTGGACCTTCCTCGGTGCGCTCCAGGGCCTGGACCTCCAGGAGAACGCCGTGGTGCTGCAAGAGGTAGTCCAGATACCGCGGGTCGAGCATCGCCCGCTCCACCTCGTCCACGGTGCCGTCCAGGAATTGCCGCTTTTCGAAGCGCATCGCGGCGCCGCGGCTTAGCGGAAAGGCCCGCGAGGTACCAGAGGACCGTTGAACATCCGCTCCTCGAAGACGCAGCGGGCCTGCCATTCTGTCACCTCGGCACGCACGGCCTCGGACAGATCCGGCATCCGGCCGATGTCGGAGCGAACGGCGGCGCAGTCACCTGCCCGGTAGTGGGCGGACACGACGAGGCGCCACGTCTCACGGCCCACCTGTTCGGGAAGGGTGGCCGCGAGCGCCCGGCCCAGCGCCTCGCCGGCCTCGCCGGGAATCCCGAGCAGGAGGAGCCGGCGGCCAAGGAGATAGTTGACCACCCCGTCCTCCGGAGCGACTTCCCGCGCGCGCTCGAGTGACCAGAGCCTGAGCTCGTCGCCGCTCGCGTCGAAGAAGGCGTGGAGCATGGGCCGCACCCGCGCATCGCCCAGGGCCGCGCGCTTCACCTCCGCCTCCCGCTCGAGGTCGCGGCCAGGGCGAAGCGACGCGGCCTGCTGGAGCGCTGCGCCGGCAGACTGGAGGTCCCCCTGGCTCCAGGCGAGATCCGCCCGGGCGAGTGCCACCAGCGCCTCCAGGCTGGGGCGGCCCGAGACGAGGGTGTCGGCGCGCTCGAGCGCCTCGGCGGCCTCCGCGCCGCGGTCCATGCGGCGGAGGAGGGTCGCCTCGGAGAGGAGGAAGTCCGGCTCGCCGGGCTGGAGCCGCGCGCACGCCCGGAGGAGCTGGAGCGATCGCGCCGGGTTGGTCGAGGCCAGGGCGCGCGCCTCCTCGGCGAGCCCGGCGACCTCGCGCACGCACGCCCTGCGGAAGAGGCTCGGCGTGCGGAATCTGGCGAAGGCCCGGTTCACCGCGCTCTCGTCGAGCGGGAGCGCGTCCAGCATCCGCTCCCAGTCGACGACCAGGGCATCGAGGCTGCGCCCGTACGCGGCGGTGAAGTCGCCGCGGGGCAGGAGCCGCTGGAGGCGCTCCGTCCCATTGGTCTCCTGGAGATAGCGAAGGAAGCTGCCGGCCGCGGTGTAGGCACGGGCCGGGGCGGCGCTCCAGAATCCGGCGGGCCCGAGGAGCGTGCGCAGGTCGGGCATCAGGCCCTGCCGCCGCATCCCCGCGGCCCAGGCGTGGAGGGTCAGCTCACCGGTCGGGTCGTCGGCCGCGACCGCCACTCCTTCCACCACGCCCATGATCGGGACTCCCCAGCGCGAGGTGACCCGGAAGGGCCGGCTCCCGAACGCGCCGGCTGCCAGGTGTGCCAGCTCGTGCTTCAGCGTGGGGTTGGGGAAGGGCGCGTCGTTGAGGAACACGCTGCCGAGCCAGGGCTTGGCGAACTGGGTCCCGCCGGCGCCGACCCACCGCTGCTTCTCCTCCGGGGAGCGGAAGACGTAGACCCGCACGCTCACCGGCGGCGCGCCGAAGAAGCGCGAGAGCTGCGCGAGACGGAACTCCACGTCGCGTCGGAGCCGCTCCACTTCCTCCGGCGGCTTCTCCCGCGGGTAGACGATCTCGGCGTGCTCGGTCTCGGTGCGTCCGCCGAGCGCGCTCCGCACCGCGGCGTCCGAGCTGCGAAAGCCGAGACGGACTGCCCCCATCTCCAGGCCGGCGATGGCCAGCCCGAGGATGGCGAGGGTGGCCAGCACGCGCGCCCGGTGCCGCGCATGGGCGGGCCCGGGCGCGGGGAACAGCGCCGCGGCCAGGGCGGTGAGCACCGCGGCCCAGAGCACCGTCTCGAGCTGGAACCAGCCCAGCGCCGGCGCCACGCGCAGCGCCTCGTCGTAGAGCGGCCCCGGAAAGAACCCGAGGAAGAAGTTGAAGGCGAAGACCTGGGGCCCGAGCACCAGGGGCCACACGGTCCAGGCGATCGAGGCGAGCAGGAGCAGCACGTAGGCCGCGAGCCACCGCGCCCGGGTGGGGAAGGCGATCCGGCAGAAGACCCCGGCGGACGCGGCGAGCAAGGCCGCGGGCGCCACCAGCAGCGGAAAGAAACCGGCCTGCGCGAACGGGCTGCACCGGGTGGTGAGCGCGGTCCTGAGCACTGCGGCGACGAACGGCACCGCGCCGGCCCCCCAGAGCACCAGCGTCGCGGCCCCGGTGGCCCGGATCGCGGCCAGCACCGGGCCGGGAGGCGCCAGGCGGGGAACGCTGGCGCGGGGAGGCTTGCGCAGAGCGTCTGCAGCGCACGCACCGATCCACCCCCCGAGCAACGCGCAGCCGACCGAGACGGCGAGGCCCAGCTCCAGGCCGGGGGTCTCGAACAGGGGCAGGGTGACGAGCGCCGACCCCACGAGCGCCACCGCGGCGGCCGGGACCCAGGCAGCGGGTCGTCGGAGCAGATCCCCTGCCGTGCGCACGACGGGCGGCATCGGATGTCCGTATACTCCGCCGCGGCCTCCCGTGACCGAACCGAAGACCGAAGGGCGCACCTACCCGCGGGCCCCGATCGAGCTCAAGGTCGACTACAAGAAGCTCAACAGCTTCTTCGCGGACTACACGCGCAACATCAGCAAGGGCGGCACGTTCATCAAGACCCGCAAGCCGCTGCCGGTGGGAACACGGTTTCTCTTCAAGCTGTCCATTCCCGGTCGGGACGGCCCCTTCGAGCTGCTCGGCGAGGTGGCGTGGAGCAATGCCGAGGGTGACGATGCGGGGATGGGCATCCGGTTCGTCTACGCCGACGACACCCAGCGCTTCCTCTTCGAGGACGTGGTGGAGCGGCTGATGAGCGACAGCCTCGGCCGCGAGCTCACCCTCAGGCTGCTGAACAAGGCAGGGTCGAGTTGAGATCGCTGCTCGCCGCGGCGCTGGTGCTGGCGCTGTCGGCGGTCGCGGGGCCCGCGGCTCCCCCGGCCCCCCCGGCAGACCCCACCACCGAGGCCTACGACGGCCCGCTCCCGGACCGGGGGGCGGTGGTGGTCCACGACGCGTTCGGCGGCGTGCACCGGGTCACGGTGGAGATCGCCGACACTCCGGCGCTGCGCACCCGCGGACTGATGTGGCGCACCGAGCTGCCGGAGGGGATGGGCATGCTCTTCATCTTCCCCACCGAGGGGGTGCAGAGCTTCTGGATGCGCAACACGCTCATCCCGCTGGACATGGTGTTCGTCGACCGGCGGCTCCGCGTGGTCGGCGTGGTGCAGTGGGCCGAGCCACGCACCCTCACCTCGCGGAGCGTGGGCAAGCCATCGGTCTACGTCCTGGAGGTCCCGGGCGGCTGGACCGCACGCAACGGGGTGCGGGCCGGGTCCACCATCGAGCTGGAGGGTGGGCTCAGGGCGCGGACCGGGCAGCCCTGAGGACGGACCGGGACCCCGCTCAGCTTCCCGCGTCAGGGCCGCTGCCGCGGGCGCAGAAGAACGCCGAGCGGGTGTTGTTGAAGTACTGCTGGCACTTCGCCGGGTCCTTGCAGATCTGGGCGATGGTGTCGTCGTCCAGCACCAGGGCCCGGCACCCCATCACCAGGCTCGGATCGTTCTGGAGATCCTCGAACTGCGGGGTACAGCCGCTGGTGCTGCCCTGCGCGCAGGCGTGGCTGCAGTAGCCGGTGGCGGGATCGGAGAGCACCGCGGGGTTGGCGGTGGCCTGCGAGAGCAGCCGGCTCACCGAGCTCGAGTCGAGCACGCAGACCAGGTCCTCGCACTCGACCGAGCCGAAGCTGAGGAAGTCCTTGCCCGCGCTGAGCTCGGCGACGATGACGTTGACCGCGCCGCCATCGGGCCCGGACTTCAGGAGGTGGCAGGCGGGCTTTCCGAGGTCGGTGTCGGCCTTGCACGCCATCATCGAGAAGGCGACGGCGGAGGCAACGACGAGGAGCACGCGCGCGCGGAGAGATTCGACCATTCGGTGGCCGAGGGTATCACAACGGTCCTCTGGGTCAGCTGTCGTGCGCCACATCGTGGTGCGTGTCGATGTCTACGAAGGTCGCACCTTGAGCGCCTCGCCGCTCACTTCCGCGAGAGCGGAACGATGGTACAGTTCGCCTTCGCGTTGCCAACCGCGGATGCGAGCGCGCCGCACCGTAGTCCCGGACGGAGATTCTCCAACTTGACGCGACCTCTGGTAGCGGTCACGTGCCTGCTCATCGTGCTTGGTGTTTCCCCGGCACGGGCGCAGGCCTCGTCACCACCTCCGCAGTCTCCGCCCGCTCAGGGGAAACCGCAGGAGCCGACCACCACCGAAGGGCTGGGCCTGGACCTCACCGACGAGGCGAAGAAGCCCGCCCCGTCGACGGTGCCGCTGCCCAGCGACAGCGTGAAGGCCCAGGGGCCCGCGCTCGACGAGCAGTCGCTGGTCGAGGACGACCGGGTCAAGAGCATCCAGCGGAAGGTCTTTCTCAA
>JADGQZ010000258.1 GCA_017881345.1 Myxococcaceae bacterium
CACGAGGTGCCTCCCCGACTGTGCGGAACGCCTCCCGATCGCCCGCAGGCCAAGCACGTGAGATGCCAGACACCACCCCCGAGGTGCCCCCCGAGGTGCCAGACACCTCGTTACGGGATCGTCGGGTCGGGGTCGAGACCGGGGGCGTGCCCAGTCGAGGTGCCAGACCCCTCGTTACGGGGTCCTGGGGGCCTCAGCGTGCGGTGCGTCCGGCCGGGTTCTTCAGTGCTCCCGGCTTGATGGCGACCAGGTCGCGGGTCTGGAGCAGATCCACCTGCCCGGCAAAGCCAGCGAACGCCTCGTACTGGCGCACCGGGATGCGCGCCATGTCCAGCCGGTAGCGCTCCTCGACGTGGAACACGTCCGCCTCCCGCTCATCCCGCGTGTAGACGCCGAAGGGGCTCTCCAGCTTGGCGCCCTTCAGCGGATCGTCGATGTGCCAGCCGGAGGGAAGCCGGAGCGAGACGTGGCTCACGTTTTGCTCGGTGGAGTCGATGAACAGCGGCGAGCGCCGGGTTCCGAGGGTCACGTACCGCCGCCCGATCTGGGCGGGATAGGTCAGCGGTCCGAGCGTCATCCGGTCCTCGTCGACCCGGGCGAAGCGCGGGGCCACGAAGTGGTAGCGGAGCGAGACCGGTGCGCCCACCGCGCGCTTCACATCGAGCCGGAGGTTCGACAGCTGCGCGCCCCCGA
The DNA here is from genome assembly GCA_017881345.1 of Myxococcaceae bacterium. GTDB lineage: Bacteria > Myxococcota > Myxococcia > Myxococcales > Myxococcaceae > RPRB01. The sequence goes on from JADGQZ010000258.1 coordinate 694, forward strand.
AGTATCGCGAGAGCGCCTGCTGCAGGGCCTGGTCGCGCTGCTCGTTGGACACGCCCTCCAGGGTCTCGCCGAGCTGCGCGGCCTCGAAGCCCCGGTACACTTCCAGCACGTCTCCGCTCAGCGTCCCGTCGACCGCCAGCGCCAGCTCGAGCGTCACCTCGCGGCCACCCTCCGGCTGCTGCTTCGGCGTCTTGAGGGCCACCAGCGGGCGCCCCGGTTCGGGGAGCAGGTACGCCTCGCTGTTCCCCGCCTGCTCGGGGAGGACCCCGAAGGGGCCGAAGCGGATGACCGTGTCCAGCCACACCGGCTGCTGTCCCGGCACCTCGACCCGGAGGCAGGCGTACGGGAAGAGCGCCTCGTTGGGGAAGCGGTAGGGGTTCGGGTCCGCGCCGAACGTGCGGACCATCGCCAGACGCGCGGGGAATCCCTCGGCCTCGAGCGCCGCCTTGAGCAGCCAGAGCCGGCTCCCGCGATCCTGCGCCAGGGTCGCCGCCGCGGTGAGGCCGAGCCCCGAGTCGCGCCCCGGAATCCGCTCCATCACTGCCGCGTGGATCGCGCGCACCGTGTCGAGGCCCGACTTGCCCGCCGCCGCCGCGTGGGCGAACGCCTCGACCTCGAACGTGCGCTGTGCGCGCGCGGCCAGCGCATCCCCGGTGGCGGTGAGCAGCCCGTCCGGGCCGGTGTCGCCGGAGCCGACGACGAGGAAAGGCAACTGCTCGGTGCCGGACGGCGGCGAGTTCGGCTCGGGGACCAGCGCCGGCGAGCCGCGCACTTCCATCCGCAGCACATCCTGGTCCCCCTCCGTCTTCACCGGGGGCGCCCGCATGTTGTGGGCGTCGACCGACATGTCCGAGCCGCGCGGCGCGGTGACCGCGTAGGTGGCCCAGTCGTCCGCCACCCCCGCCACCTGGAAATAGAATGCGCCGGCGGTCCAGCCGGGGCTCGCCGCACGCCGGGACGCGTGCGCGAGCAGGTACTCGGATTCGACCGCGTCGCCCACGCCGACGCCGGGAAGGCTGACGGTGTCCTTGTCCAGGCTCTCGGGCTCGAGCACCGTGCCGTCCGCCTTGAGGGTCCGGAGCGCCAGCATCTGCGCGCCCTGCGGCACCTGCACCTCGGCGACGCGGGCGACCGCGCTCTGGTCCAGCACCTTCTCCACGGTGTGGATGCGGTCGACCGTGGATCCATCGGCGAAGGCCTGGGTAGCTGCCGCGTCCACCACCAGCACGCTCGAGCCGTCGACGTTGGACCCGCGCTGATCGAACGCCTTCAGCGCCGCGCGTCCGTCGATGGCGAACGCGGCGAGGATCTCCTTGCCGGTCCGTGACCGCTCGACCATCCGGCGGAGCGAGAGGTCAGAGCCGTCGAGCGTCAACGCCCGCTGGCGCGCGGCGAGCGCCTCGGCGTCGTGCTTTCCGAGCGCCAGCGTGTCGCCCAGGCGCTTCCAGAGCGTCGGGTCGCGGGGTCGGAGCGCGGTGAGCCCGCGGAGAAGGGCGGCCGCCTCGTCGGTCCGGTGCAGGGCGATCAGGAGATCCGCCTCGGCGATCCCCAGCGACACCTCGCCCGGCTGGCGCCTCCGCAAGGCCCGCATGTCGGTGAGCGCATGCTCGAGCTGACCGCGGAGCTTCCAGTGGTTCACGCGCCGAAGCTGCTCGCCGGGGCACGTGGCCATGGCATCGAGCAGCCCGTCGGTGGCGGCCACCGCATCCCGGCGCCGGGCGATGTCGTACCGGAGCTGCAGCGCCTCGCAGAGGCCGGGAATCTGCTCCAGGCTCTGCCGGGCGAGCGTGTCCGCCTGCGCGTCCACTCCCTGGGCCATCGCGATGCGGGACTCGAGACCGAGCACCTGGGTGCCCACCGGCGTGTGCGCCGCCCGGGCCTTCGCGGCGAGCGCCACCGCCTGATCGACCCGCTGGTCATTCACAGCGAGAAGGCCGCGCGCCAGGAGCGCGCCGGTGTTGCGCGGGTCCCGCTCCACCGCGACCTCGAGGTCCCGGGTTGCGCGGCCCTGGCCCACCTTGGTGGGGAGGCTCCGGTCGCGCAGCGCCAGGTCGGCCGACAGGACGTTCCACGCGGCCGCGGGAGGGAGTGGGCCCAGCGCCGCCAGCAGCCGGCGCGCCCCGTCGACGTCCCGGGTCTGCGTGTCGCGGGCGGCGAGGAAGGTGGCCAGCGAGCGTCCCGCCTCCTTCTCCAGCGCCGCCTCGACGCTCGCCGCGTCGGGGGTGAAGCCGGGCGCGTCCTCGAGCTTCGCCCCGTCCCAGCGAGGGGCCGCTCCGCGAGCGGCCGAGAAGCGCACCCCCGATGGCTGGCCGTCCGCCCGCGAGACGGTGAAGCCCATCGTGCCGCTCCGCTCCTCCTTGAGGAGCACGGCCATCAACCGGTGCAGGCCGGGCTCGAGGCGCACGCCGCGGGCCGCCACGGTGGAGCCCGGACGCTCGTAAGTCCGGCGCTCGTACAGCACCGCGCCGTCGAGCAGCATCCGGTGGGTGGTGGGGCTGGTGACGCGCACCACGTAGAGCGCGGCCGTGGGGACCTCGATGTCCACGGCCAGCACGTAGAGGTCGCCGGCGGCCCCCTCCGTCTCGAGCGAGAGTCGTCCCATCGGCATCGCGAGCACGCGCGGCGTCACCGGACCGAACGGACCTGCGAGTGAATCCGGCACGGTGCCCGAGCGCTCGGGCTCGGTGCGATCGGAGAAGCCGAGGAGGTGAAGCGCCGAGAGCGGTCCGAGGAGCGTTCCCTCCGACGGCACCCCGTTGGCGGCGCGGGTCTCTGCCAGCTCGGGACGCTCGTCGAGGAACTGGAGCTGGGCCAGCGCAGTGCGGAGGAGCACGGCGGTCTCGCCATCCGCGCCGGCTGCCAGCGCCTGCGGCACCTCGGCGAGGATGCGGGCGTCGAGCGAGCCGGCCAGGCCCGCCGTCTCCTGGATCTCGCGGGCGGCGACCGTGCCCAGTGGGTGCTTCGGCGCGGCGCGCACCAGGCGGAGGGCCGCGTCGAGCGCCGCCTCGGGGTGACCGTCGCGACGTGCGAGCAGATCCTGGAGCATCAGCGCATACGGTTCGCCCGGATCTCGGCGGAGCGCCTCGTCCGCAAGCGTCCGGGCCCGCTCGGCCTGGTTCTCGACCAGCAACGCGTGGAAGCCGGCCAGGGCCACGGTGCGCGGTGCAGCGCTCGTGTCCTTCGCCCGGCCCGCGGCCTCGTCGAGCACCGCGGTGGGAGCCGGCGGGGCATGGGCGCAGGCGCAGAGCGCGAGCACGAGGGCGGGGAGGAGACGACGCATCGGCGGGTTCCTGTGACCGGGCGAGACGCCCCGAGGTCACTTCTTGGCGTGGCGGGTGGTGGGTGCGGGGGTCCGGAGGCTGACCGGCTTCTTGTCTGCCGGGGTCTTGCGCTTCACGGTTCCCTTGGCAACCGTCTTCGACTTCGTCGGGGACGGATCGGTGAGGACCAGCGGCTCGGGGAGGTCGGGCGGCTCGCGGCCGATCTCGTAGCCAACCTGGCGGAAGGTGCACTCGCCATCGATGCAGCCGAGCGCGGGGGTGGGCGGCGTGCCGAGGCTGTTGCGCCAGTCCGTGCCCAGGTAGAGCGGCTCGCCGACCGGTCGCTGGTCCTGGTCGGTGCCCACGAAGGCCTGGAGCTGACCGGCCCGGTCCACCTGGAGCTTCACGTGGGCGGCGCCTCCTGGGGGGCTCGGGGGGCCGAGCATGGTGCCCCGCCGCTCGCCGAGCGCCCACTCGAACGCGACCGGCTCGCCGGTCCCCGAGACGATGACGGCCACGTAGCGGCCGGGGCTGCCGAGGAGCACGAGCGCGACCTGCGGCTCGCGGGTGACGCCGAGCAGCTGCTCGCGGAGCCCACCCCAGAACGAAGATGGGGGCGCGGTGGCGGTGACGTCGGCCATCAGCTGGGCCGAGATGCCGTCGCGGTCCACGAGGTCGAGGTTCAGCCGACCCACCCCGAGGTCGTCGGCGGTGCTGGGGAAGCGCACCGTCCTGCCCTCGAGCCCGGGGACGCGGCCCCAGGCGATGAGCGGGATGGCGTCCGGCCCCTCGCCCAGCACCATCCGGCGGACGGTGCTGGTGTCGGCGATGCGGCCGGGGGAGGTGGTGGCGGTCTCGAGCCGCAGCTCGGGCGCGGTGAGGGCGGTCCCGGGCGACGGCCGCGGGGGCGGGTGGTAGCGCGACCGGACCCAGCTGACGCCGAGGATGGCGAAGGCAGCGACCAACACCGCGATCTCGGCCACGCGCATGGTGCGGCGGAGCACGGCGCGCACCTGGTTCTTGAGCTGCTCGACCCGGGAGATCTTCCGCGGCACCTGGCTGAACGACACCGGGGCGAATGGCTCGAGGTCGAGCATCAGATCCGCCACCCGCTGGTAGCGGTCGCCGGCGGCCGGCTTCAGGCAGCGGAGGACGATGGCGTCGAGCCGCTTGTCGGTGCCCGGTCGGCGCTGGCTCGGCGGGTCGAAGGTCCCGATGGGCACCTCGCCCACCAGCAGCTCGTAGAGCATGACCCCGAGCGAGTAGACGTCGGCGCGGTGGTCGGCGTTCTTGGCGTCCACCCGCTGCTCGGGCGCCATGTAGCTGAGCGTGCCCATCGAGACGTGGGTCTCGGTCACGTTGAAGCGGCTCGCGACCTTGCTGTCGTCGAAGAAGGTCGCCAGCCCGAAGTCGGTGACCTTGGCGATACCGCCGGCCTGCTCGTCGAAGAGGATGTTCTCCGGCTTGAGGTCGCGGTGGACGACGCCGCGGCTGTGCGCGTAGTCGATGGCCCGGGCGATCTCCATGATGATGCGCAGCGCGCCCTGCGTGTCGAGCGTCGGCGAGCGCATCACCTCGCGGAGCGAGGGCCCGTCCACGTACTCCATCACCAGGTAGTAGGTGTTCTCGGCCTTTCCCTTGTCGACGATGCTCACCACGTTCGGGTGGCTGAGCGTGGCGAGCGCCGCGGCCTCCTTGTCGAAGCGGGTGACGAAGGTGGGATCCTCGGCCAGCTCGCCGGAGAGGATCTTCACCGCCACCACGCGCCCGAGGCTGAGCTGGACGGCGCGGTGGACCTCGCCCATGCCGCCCTTGCCCACCAGCTTCTCCAGCCGGTAGCCGGGGATGTGGGGTGGCCCTGCGGCCGGCCGTGCGAGGGCGTCGGTGGCTTCGAGGGAGGCGGACATCGGGGACGGGGCCGTCCAGGCGAGGCTACTCTCCGGGTGGAGAGCCGGACAACCGCGCGAGGCATGGGAACCACCCGGAAACAACTGCAGGATTTGCACGCCGCTCTGGCCGGTTGCCGCCTCTGTCCGCGGGTGGTGGGGACCCCGGTGCACCCTTCCGCACAGCCGGCGCGGATTCTCCTGGTGGGTCAGGCGCCGGGGCCCCGGGAGGCGTCCCTCGGCAAGCCGTTCGCCTGGACCGCGGGGCGCACGCTGTTCGGGTGGTTCGCCTCGGTGGTGGGCGCGGACGAGGAGACGGTGCGCCACCACGTGTACCTCTCCGCGGTCACGCGCTGCTTTCCGGGCAAGGCGCCCGGTGGGGGTGACCGGCGACCGGATCCGGACGAGGTGGCGCGCTGCCGGCGGTGGCTACGGGGAGAGGTGGAGCTGATGCGCCCGAGGCTGGTGGTCCCGGTGGGCACGCTGGCCATCGGCGAGGTGATGGGACACCGCGGCGGGCTGGCGGAGGTGGTGGGTACGTCGCAGCGGCTGGTGTTCGAGGGACACCGGGCCGACGTGATTCCCCTGCCGCACCCCTCGGGTGCCTCGACCTGGCACCGGACCGAGCCAGGGAAGTCGCTGCTCGCCAGGGCGCTGAGGCTGCTCGCCTCGCACCCCGAGGTTGTACGGGCGTTCAGGGAGCGACCGCGGGGTCCAATCGCCCCCCGTGTCTCGCAGCCGACGGGAAAGACGTAGAACTTTTGTACCAGGGGCTTCACCCGGATGGTGCAGATGCCCTACGGTTCGCCTCCAGGGATGTCCGCAGGACGAGGGGAGCGTGACGGGGTCCCGCAGTCGATGTGAACCTCGCCGTCCGTTCCCAGTCCTCGAGCACCTCGCTCCTGTCCGGCATCGCCGAATGGGCGTGCCGCGCTGCGAGCCGGCTCGCGTTCCGGCGCGGCGTGCTCGAGGCGCTCGCGGGTCCGCTCTCCCTCGAAGCGGCGGTGTTCGCCTCGCTGCGTGTGTCCGGCGATGCGGCGGCGGCGGTCCGGGGGACCCAGCTCCCCCGCGTGGCCGCGCTCTGGTCGGCCGAGCTGGCCGTGCTCCGGGCCGGGCTACGGCCGCCCACCCGGTGGATGCTGTCCGGGCCCGGGGGGAGGGAATTCTGCGCCACCGGCCGGCCGCTCGCGTCCTGCGTGATGCGGGTGAGCGCCCGGGTCGGATCGGTGCTCGCGGTGTCGAGGGCCCGGCTGTTCTCGGACGAGGAGCTGAGGCTCCTGGGTGAGCTGCAGCCGGTGCTCCAGCTCGGGGAGGAGCGCCAGGTCGAGGCGAGCGAGTCCGTGGGGGTGCGGCTCTCGCCCCGGGAGCGGCAGATCTTCGAGTACCTGCTGCGGGGCTTCCGCAACGAGGACATCGCACGGGCGCTGGGCACCTCACCGGCGACGGTGCGGAACCAGCTCGTGCGGCTGTACCGGAAGGCGGGGGTGGGGACGCGCTCCGAGCTGGTGGGTCGGGCGACGACGCGGCTGATGGCGCCGGGTGGGGGCGCCACATGAGGTCGCCTGTGCTCTCGGCTCCCAGGATGGTCGCGCCCCGTCGGCCCGAGGTGGGTACGATCGTCTCGGAGCTCACGCGGCTCGCGCTGGCGGCTCCGGGCAAGCCCGAGTTCCGCGCCTGCGCGCTCGCGCTGCTGGCCCGCGCGCTGCCGTTCGACCGCGGCGCGTGGGAGGCGGTTCCTCCGTTCGGCGAGTTCCGGGTCGAGTTCCCGCCGGTGGGAGCGGGCGGTGGGCCAGTCCGGGCGGTGCCTTTCCCGGAGAGCGCACCCCTGCGTGTGGAGCTCGAGCGCTTCGGCCGGATCCGGGCCGTGCTGACGCTCGAGCGGGATGGGGGGGTGTTCGGAGCCAGGGACGGCGACTGGCTCCGGACGCTGCTCCCGACGTTGACCCTCGCGGACGAAGGGGCCGCGGGGAATGTCGGGCCCTCGCCGGTGCGAGCGCTGAGCACCCGGGAGGCGGAGGTCGTGGACTACGTCCGGCTCGGGTACACCAACGCGCAGATCGCGCTCGCGACGGGCCGGTCGGTGCCGGCGGTGCGCAACCTCCTCGCGCGGGTCTTCGACAAGCGAGGGGTCCGGACCCGCGCGCAGCTCGTGGACGGCCCACTGGAGACAGCCGGACTGACGCGCCGGGAGCGGGAGATCGTCGCCCACCTCCGGACGGGGCTGACGAACCGGGAGATCGGGGGCGCGCTGGGCATCTCCGTGAACACGGTGCGGAACACCCTGGCCCGGCTGTTCGAGAAGGTGGGGGTGTCCACCCGGTCCGAGTTGATGGGCGTGCTGGCCGTGACCGACGTCCGCCCCGGATGAGACACCACGAGGTGCCAAACACCTCGTTACGGAGTCAAAGATCTCGTTAGGTCCGGGCATCGAGACGGGGAATCCGAGTTCAGAGACCGGTTCGAGGTGCGGCTCGAGGTGCCAAACACCTCGTTACGACCCCCTCGTCACGTGCTCGGAGCCGAGCAACCGGGGACGAGCCAGACATCTCGGTAGGATTCCCCACACCATGTCGCCCGGAGTTTCCCCCCAGACGGCCCCTGACCAGACGCGTGACGCCACGCGAGAACGACGATTGGTGGCCGGTGCGGAGGTATCGCAGAGGTGCCAGACACCTCGTTCCGGTGCTACGAGCAGGCGCCGAGGATGATCGAGGCCCGCGGACTCTCGAAGCGCTACGGCGAGGTGGTGGCTGCCTCCGGGGTGAGCTTCACGGTCGGTCGCGGTGAGGTGGTGGGGCTGCTCGGGCCGAACGGCGCAGGGAAGACCACCGTCCTCCGGATGCTGGCGGGCGTCCTCACTCCTTCGTCGGGCGAGGTCCGCATCGCAGGCCACGGTACCGAAGGAGAGGCGTTCGAGCTCAAGCGTTCGCTCGGATTCCTCACCGGGGACACCGCGCTGTACCAGCGACTGACGCCACGTGAAGTTCTCCGTTACTTCGGCCGGTTGCACGAGATTCCCGAGCCCCTGCTGGACTCGCGCGTGGAGAGCCTCGTCACGCGGTTCCGGCTGACCGAGTTCGCGGATCGGCCCTGCGGCAAGCTCTCGGCCGGCCAGAAGCAGCGGGCGAACATCGCCCGGGCCTTCGTTCACGACCCGCCCGCGCTCATCCTCGACGAGCCCACCACGGCGCTCGACGTGGTGACCGGCCGGTTCCTGCTCGAGGCATTCCGCGAGGCCCGGTCTGCCGGGAAGGCCATCCTCTTCAGCACCCACGTGCTCGGCGACGCCGAGGCCCTCTGCGACCGGGTGGTGCTGCTCCACCGCGGTCAGGTCCTGGACCAGGGAACGGTGGAGGAGATCTGCGCGCGGGCAGGCTCCCGGAATCTCACCGACGCCTTCCTCGCCCGCGTCGGAGACGAGGTGGCAGCGTGAGGGCCGGCATCGTCTTCCACATCTTCCGCAAGGACCTGGTCGAGACCCTGCGCGACCGGCGTACCGTGGTGATGGCCTTCGTCGTCCCGGCGCTGATCTACCCGCTGCTCTTCACGCTGCTTGGCTCGGTGGCGACGGACAAGCGCGGGGAGCTCGAGCGCACTCGCGCCCGGCTGGCCATCTGGGGCCCGGTGCCTGAGGCGGTGCTGGGCGCCGTCGAGCAGAAGGCGCGGGCGGACGTCGTCGACCGGCGTGCGGTGCCGCCGCAGGCGCTCGAGGAGGAGGCGCGGCGTCTCGTGGCCGCCAGGACGGTGCACGTGGTGCTGGTGACGCCCGCCGGTGCCTCGGGGCCGAGCATCCCCATCCGGGTGCTCGCCGACTCGACGAACGTGGACTCGGACGCGATGGAGCGGCGCGTCTCCCGCGTTCTCCACGACTCGGGCGCCGAGCTGCTCCGCGCGCGGATGATGGCCCTCGGGCAGGATCCCGCTGCTGCCAGACCCCTCGACCTCCACGAAGAGGACCTGGCCGATGCTGCGCGCCGCGGGGCCAGCTTCGCCGCGTCGCTCCTGCCGTACCTGCTCCTGGTGCTGGTGGCGACCTCGGGGTTCTACGCCGCGCTGGACCTCACGGCCGGCGAGAAGGAACGCGGCACGTTGCAGACACTCCTGACTGCGCCGGTACGCTCGGTGGAGATCGTCGCCGGGAAGTACCTGACGGTGCTCACCCTCACGCTCGCCGCGACGGTCTGCAACCTCGGGTCGATCGCGCTGGCCCTTGCCCGGGGAACGGCGGCGATGGAGGCGGGCGCGCGCTTCTCTCTCGGCCTCACCGGCGCCGCGGCCATCTTCCTCACGGTGCTCCCGGCAGCGCTTCTCATCGTCGCACTGCTGATGGCGGTCGGAGTGCTCGCGCGCAGCTACCGCGAGGGCCAGACCTACCTGATGCCCCTCCTGCTCCTGGTGATGCTGGCCGGGTTCGCGAGCTTCCTCCCCGGCGCCGAGCTGACCGCGGGCACGGCGCTGGTGCCCCTCCTGAACGTCACGCTCCTGGTGCACGACATCCTGGTAGGACGGGCGGGGCCCTCGCAGGTGATGGTCGTCTGGGGGGTGAGCCTCGCGTGGGCCATGCTGGGTATCCTGCTCGCTGCGCGGGTGTTCCAGACCGAGCAGGTCCTTCTGTCGGGAGAGAAGCCCTGGCGCGACGTGTTCTCGCCCGGGGTACGACCGTCGGGCGCACCCGCACCGCTCACGCCCGGGAACGCGCTGCTGTTCTCGGCGGTGCTGCTGGTGCTGACGTACTACGGCTCGGCGCTGTTCGAGCGACGGGCCGGGGTGGCCGTGCTCATCCTCGGCTCGCAGCTCGGGCTCTTCCTCCTGCCGTCGCTGCTCTGGTGCCGGCTCTTCCGCGTGCCGCTGGGCGAGACGTTGCAGCTCCGCTGGCCCACCGCACGGGGGTGGGCGGCGACGGTGCTCCTGGCCGCGGGCGGATGGAGCGTGGGCGCCGTGGTGTGGGAGCAACTCCTGCGCTTTCCGGGGGCGCGCGCGTACTCGGACTGGCTCGGTGAGCTCCTCGGGAAGCAGGGCCAGCTCGGGCTGGGAACGGCGCTGCTCCTGGTCGCGCTGCTGCCCGCAGTCGCCGAGGAGGTGACCTTCCGCGGGGTGGTGCTCGCCGGCCTCCGGCGCAGCGGCTCACGGTGGGTGGCGGTGGTGGGGAGCGCGCTGGTCTTCGGCCTCTTTCACATCAACCCGTACCACGTGGTCGCGGCATCGGTGATGGGTCTCCTGCTCGGGTGGGTCGCGCTCGAGAGCGGGAGCATCCTCCCGGGAGTGCTCATCCACCTCATCAACAATGGCGCGCAGGTGCTGCTGGAGCGCATCCCCGGCGTGGCGGAGCAGATCCGATCACCGCGGGTGGTGGCGCTCGCCCTGGCAGTCACCGCGCTCGGAATCTGGATGGTGCGCGGGAGCCGGAGGGAAACGGCGGAGACGACGCGGGTGGCGCCGCTGGTCGCCCCGCCGACCTAGAAGGTGAAGCGTGCGGCGATTCCGCCGCCGTCCTTGCCGAACATCGGCGTGACCTGTACCCGCGGCTCGGCGAGGCTGTTGAGCCGTTTCGACAGGTTCCGGTTGTACTGGTCGACGAGCTTCGCCGTCTCCTCGGGCGAGGTCACCATGTCCGGGGTGAGCGCGGCCCAGGTGAGGAGCAGACCGCCGACGAGGAACCCTCCTCCGATCAGGGCAGCGCCGAGAGTCTTGGTATTCGAGTTGCTCTTGACACACTGGTTGTAGCTGACGACCCCCTGGCTGATGCACGAGGGTGAATTCATCGGTTGCGCGGTGGTCGTCACGTACACGCCCGACGCAACGCCGGCAGCGAAGGTGAGGAAGGAGAGGCTGTAGAGGATGCCGCGCTCCCCTTTTCGCACCTCGGAGGCCGAAGCGAGGTCGGGGCGGCCGATCATCCGGTAGAACTCCACCGCGGATAGCTGGCGCGCGCCCCTCTCCGTGTAGACGTCGTTGTCGTAGGCGCGGAGCCGGAGCGAGTCGCGGAGATAGACCTCGCGCGCCAGACCCGGTGTAGGCAGCGAGTCCTGCACGGTCGTTCCCGGTCCCTGGGCCGAGGGACTCACCTTCGTGGGCGCGGGTGACTGAGGCGCGGGGATGCCTCCCGGCGGGACGAGGGTCTTCACGGGCGCGTCGGGAGGGAGCTGGGCGGGCGCCGCTGCGGGGGCCGGTGCTTGTGCCGCGGGGGCGGCCAGAGGAGCCGCGGCCGCCCCTGCCGCAGGGCCGGGTGCCTGCAGAGGCGCCGGAGCGGGAGCGCCGCCCTGGGTCGCGGCTGCGGCGCCGACCGCGGCGGCTCCCGCTGCCGGCGCGTACTGCCCCGGCGCAGGTGCGTATTGAGGAGCGGGCGCGTACTGCGGGGCTCC
>JADGQZ010000259.1 GCA_017881345.1 Myxococcaceae bacterium
GACCCTACATTCCCGGTGATGGTTGCGACGAGGCGCTCCCTCAAGGCGATGCCGTGACTTTCCAACTCTTCACAGCGACGGCGCTGATTGAAGAAGGCATCGAAGCTCTGGCGCGCGTGGCCTTCGGCACGCACGAGAGGAACGACGTTTGCGTAGTGTCGAAACATCGCTCTCTGGTGAGTGTCGTGGAGGAGCGAGAGTTCGCGAGCAAGGACTTCACTTCTCTCGTCCAGGGCTCTCAGGCACTTCTGTACTTCGACCTCGGTTCGCGAGAGTTCGGTATCCAAGCTGGCGAGAAGATCCGCGGTTGCCTTCGTCTTCGAATGACACCCGAACAGCGCGAGGATCAGGAATATCGGGAGGAGACCGGCTCTCATCAACGCCTCCGTCAGTGCGGACGGTTCCCTCAGTCGCATCCCGCTCCTTGATTTGACGCGCTCACGGCCGACAGCGGGTCGTTGTCGAGCGTGTACCGAACGCGGTCGCATTTGTGGTTGTTCTCGATGCAGGAGCCAGACGCCCGCGGGGACCAAGAAGGCCACGAACTAGTCGTGCACGGCCCACAATCGTCCGTCAGTTTGCGTGATCGGACCAGGGTGACCGCGGGCGCACGGTGTGTGCCGCTTTATTCAGCCCTGCGGAATGGTGGGCGGTACGGGGCAATTCGGGCGCGCCTTGTAGTTCGATTCCGCTCCACTCGCTGACCAGCCACTGAGCTTCGGCGGGACGCCGCCCGCTGGGCTTGATCCGATTCCGTGGACAGTCTGACTACGCGATCGCCTACTTCCACTGCCCTCTCGAACCCGGCCGGCGAAGCGTATCCGATGGCCGAGTGCATCCGCTGCTGGTTCTAGAAGACCTCGATGTACTCGGCTGGAAGGCGGCAATCGGAGCGGCGACCTCCCTTCCGTCGCCAGCTCCGCCCCCAAGTGACCCTGCCGGGATTCGAACCCGAGTTTGTGCCGTGAGAGGGCACCGTCCTGACCACTAGACGACAGGGCCGTCCTGCTTCGAAGCGCGCTCTCTAGCGAGCCTTCCGCCTGACGTCAACGGAGGCTGGCTGGACGTCCGCGTCGAACTCCAGCCAGGCATATCCGCAGACGGTGCACACCGCCTTGCGTCCCTCGGGGAACGTGAGGCCGGTCTTCACCTCGACCGCATGGCCGTCCGGCGCAGGGCATCGCGAGCACGGGCTCGACGGCGGACGCACCGGGTAGTCCCACTGGTGCGGGGGCAACCGCAGCACCCGGAACCACTCCACGACCAGCGACTCGCTCCAGCCCACGTCCACCCGGCGACCCGCCGGCACGAGCCCCTTCGCCAGCCCGAGCCAGTACACCCGCAGCTCCTCCACGTGCCGGCGCATCCCCCGACCGGCGAACGTCGCCCCCAGCGTCTCGACCATCGCCATGAGCCGGGCCCGGTCCATGGACGGGAACATGCGTTCAGTATGGCCCGCCCGTCAACAGTCTCGGCAACTCCGCGCCGCTGCTAGGGTCCGGCCCGCCATGGCCGAGCTCCGAGTCCACCACCGCGCCTGCAACCTCTGCGAGGCCATGTGCGGCCTGCGCATCGAGCTGGAGGGCGATGCCATCCGCTCCATCCGCGGTGACCCGGACGACCCGTTCAGCAAGGGCTTCCTCTGCCCGAAGGCGACGGCGCTCGAGGACGTGCACCTCGACCCGGACCGCCAGAAGCACCCGCTCCGCCGCAGCGGCGAGAGCTGGACCCGCATCGGCTGGGAGGAGGCGTTCGACACGGTGGCGGACCGCCTCACCGAGATCCAGGCGCGCCACGGCCCCGACTCGGTGGCGCTCTACCTCGGCAACCCCACCGTCCACAGCCTCGGGGCGATGACCCACGGCCTCGGGTTCCTCCGCTCGCTCCGCACGCGCAACCGCTACTCGGCGACCTCGGTGGACCAGCTGCCACACCACCTGGCGGCCACGACGATGTTCGGGCACATGCTGCTGCTCCCCATCCCCGACATCGACCGGACGCAGTTCTTCCTCGCCCTCGGAGCCAATCCGCTCGCCTCGAACGGCAGCATGATGACCGCGCCCGGGATGCCGCTCCGCCTCAAGGCGCTGAAGGCGCGCGGCGGGCGTCTGGTGGTCGTGGACCCGCGGCGAACCGAGACCGCCGAGATCGCCGACACGCACCTCTTCATCCGACCCGGCACCGATGCGCTCCTCCTCGCCGCGCTGGTGCGCACCATCCTCGAGGAGCGGCTCGAGCGCCCGGGCCGCCTCAGCGAGTTCACCGACGGGTTCGACGAGATCCGGACCGCGGTCGCGCCCTTCGCCCCCGAGCGGGTCGCGGGCCCGACCGGCATCTCCGCACAGCAGATCCGCGGGCTCGCCCGCGACTTCGCCCGCGCCGACTCGGCCGTGGCCTACGGGCGGGTCGGCCTCTCCACCCAGGCGTACGGCGGGGTGGCGCAGTGGCTCCTCCAGGTGCTCAACGCCATCACCGGGAACCTCGATCGCCCCGGCGGCGCGCTCTTCACCCGGCCGGCGGTGAACCCGCTCGGGCTCTCCCCGCGCGGCGGCCACGCGCGCCACCACACCCGCGTCCGGAAGCTGCCCTCGTTCGGCGGCGAGTTCCCCGTTGCGGCGCTGGCCGAGGAGATCCTCACCGACGGCCCGGAGCGCATCCGCGCGCTGGTCGTCCTCAGCGGCAACCCGGTCCTCTCCACGCCCAACGGCGCGCAGCTGGAGAAGGCGCTCGGCACGCTCGACTTCGTCGTCGCGATGGACCCGTACCTGAACGAGACCACGCGACACGCGCACGTGCTGCTCCCGCCCACCACCTCGCTCGAGCGCGAGCACTACGACGTCGTCTTCC
>JADGQZ010000260.1 GCA_017881345.1 Myxococcaceae bacterium
GCGGAACACCCCAACGTGCCCGGGTGAAGGATCGGGACCCGGATCACTATGAGGGGTGCTCGAAGACCGACGGCTCGGCTGGGCCGCCGCCACCGCCATCGCCCTGGCCGCGGGGTGCGCGACGGGCGAGAAGCGCGACGCACCCCAGGTGCACTCCGTCCGGATCGAGGGCGCCCGGAGGGTGAAGGAGCGCGACGTCAAGAGGCGCATTTTCACCACCGAGAACAGCTGGATCCCATTCTCGCGCAAGCGGTACTTCGACGAGGACGCGTGGAGGACGGACCTGCGCCGCATCGAGAAGCTCTACCGGGCCCAGGGCTTCTACCAGGCGAAGGTGACGAAGGAGGAGGTGAAGCCCCACGGGAAGAAGGAGGTGGACGTCTCCGCCACCGTGGAGGAGGGCGAGCCGACCTATATCCACACGGTGAACCTCCAGGGGCTCGACGATCTCCCCGAGGAAGACCGGAGCCGGCTCCAGGACCAAGTGAAGCTCAGGGCGGGCGAGATCTTCGTGGTGGAGCGCTGGGACAACCTCAAGAAGCGCCTCCTCCACACCCTGCTCGAGGAGGGCTACGCCGCGGCGACCGTGCAAGGCGAGGTCAAGGTGGGCCTCGACACCCGCGCCGCCGACGTCGAGGTCCGCGTCGACCACGGCCCGCGCTACCGGTTCGGCGCCCTCTCCCTGAAGGAGAACACCGCCTCGCACGTCCCGGCCTGGCGCATCACGGAGCAGGCCGCGGCGGAGGCCACGCCGGGCGACTGGTACTCCTTGAAGGCGCAGGGCGCTGCCGAGGCGCGCGTCTTCAGGATGGGCGTCTTCGGCGCGGTGAAGCTGAAGCCGGGGGAGCCCGATCCTGAGACGCTCAGCGTCCCGCTGCAGGTTGACGTTCAGGAGTCGCGCATCCACACGCTGAGCGCCGGCGGCGGGATCGCGGTGGACCAGACGCGGCAGGAGGCCGTCGCGACCTCGAGCTACGTGGACCGCGACTTCATGGGCGGCCTGCGCAAGCTGACGCTGAACGCCACCGCCGGCTACGCCTGGATCCCGACGTTCTACGCGTCGAGCGCCTCGGGCGCCCAGCGGGGCGTGGTGGGCAGCCTCAGCGCGGAACTCGAGCAGCCCAGGCTCTTCTTCCGCGACCTCAAGCTCGACACCAAGCTCACGCTGGAGCGCGGGCTCGAGCCTGCCTACAGCTACTACGGCGTCCGCGCGAAGCTCGGCGTCGTCTACACTCCGACGACCCACCTCACCATCACGCCCTCCTACAACCTCGAGCTCTACCGGCTCGAGTCCGGCTCGGCGCAGCTCACGGGGCCCGCGCCCGCGCTGCTCTTCGGGTGCCCGCAGAACTGCGTGCTGTCGTATGCGGAGCAGCTCGTCGAGTGGGACATGCGCGACGACCGCCAGGAGCCGCACCGCGGGTATTACCTCGCCCTGTCGCTCCAGGAGGGCGGTGGCTTGCTCGGCGGCAGCTTCGGCTATTTCCGCGTCATCCCGGAGGCTCGCGGGTACGTCTCGCTCCTCGACGAGGACCGGCTGACGTTCGCCGCCCGGGTGAAGGTGGGGACGCTCATCCCCACCAGCGGTGACGACGCCTCGAGCCCCATCGTTTCGCGCTTCTACTCCGGTGGAAACAACATGCGCGGCTTCAACAGCCGCAGGCTCTCTCCCGAGTTCGTCGTGCCGCAGCCCGGGTCGGCGACGCTGGGCTACACCGTCCCGGTCGGTGGCGACGGCCTGTTCGAGGCCTCCTTCGAGGCCCGCTACGCCCTCACCGCCACCCTGGTGCTGGCGGCGTTCGTGGACACGGGCTTCGTCACCCGCGAGCACATCGGCCTCGTGGGCTTCCGCCACAACCTCCTGGTCGCGTTCGGCGTCGGGGTCCGTTACCGCACCCCGGTCGGCCCGATCCGGGTGGACTTCGGCTACCGCCTGGACATAGGTCCTCCGCTGGCGGTGACGCAATCGACTGGCGCGCCGCTCAGCTTCCCGGCAAGGTCGGGCTGCTTCGGAGTCGGGAGCGGAGGGCCGCAGGCCGGGGCCCCGGAAGGTCCGTGCGTCCTGCACATCTCCATCGGCGAAGCGTTCTAGAGAGCGAAGCGGTATAACGAAGCGCGCGCCCAGGCGGTCCGGGCATCCAGGTGCTTGCCGTGGTTCCGGTCGGAGCACGGCGCCCTTACCTATTGAGGAGTAGCCCAGGCTGGACGGAGAGGGCGTCTTGGGGTCATCCACAACTGGCGGTGGTCCGGGTGCGGGCTCGCGGCGGCGCCGGTGGCCGAGGCGCCTCGCCATCGCCGCGCTGTCGCTGGTAGGGCTGATGATGCTCCTCGTCGCCGGGGCGCTCGGCTACGTCGCGACGCCGGCTGGAGGGGAGCGGCTGCGCGCGCTCGCAGTGAAGGAGGCGAACGCCGCGATCAAGGGGGCGATCGCGGTCCGGAAGCTCTCGCTGCGCGGGGCCCACCTCACCCTCGAGGGCGTGGAGCTCCGCGATCCGGACGGCGCGCTCGTCGCGAGCGCGTCGGGGGTCGAGGTCCGGCTCCGCCTCGCGGCGCTCGTGCAGAGGCGCATCGACGTGAGCCTCGTCCGCCTGGATGGGCCGGTGCTTCACGTCCACCAGGACGAAGGCGGGAGCGACCTCCAGCGCGCCGTCGCGCTGCGGAACCCGACGCCCAGCGAGAACGAAGGCAAGAAGAGCAGCCTGGGGTTCGTCCTCGAGCACCTCGAGATCGCCCGCGGCGAGATCGATGTCGTGCAGCGCTCCGCGGGGGCGTCTCGCCACGTTCGCCTCGAGGACGTGACGACGCAGGGCTCGGCGAGCGCGGTGGCCGAGGCGCTCGGCGCGCGGCTCGTGGTGGACGGGGAGCTCGCGGCCCCGCTCCGCGGGCGTTTCCACCTCGCCCTCGACGCCAGCGGACAGGGTAAACGGAGGGACGCGCGGGTCGCCCTCTCGCTCGGGGAAGCGAAGTTCGCGGCCAGGGCGCACATGGAGGACGAGACCCACGCGGACGCTCGGATCGAGTCGCTCGTCGTGCCTCCGGAGGCCGCGCGGGCCTTCCTCGCGAGCTACCCGCTGCGCGCCGTGGCGTCGCTCTCGGCGGAGGCCAGGCGGGCCGGCGGCGACGTCTCTCTCCGGCTCCTGGCCAGGGCCGCCTCGGCGA
>JADGQZ010000261.1 GCA_017881345.1 Myxococcaceae bacterium
GCAGAAGGCGCAGCACGCCGCGGCGCTGGCCGCCGCCGAGCAGCAGCGGGCGCAGGAGCAAGCCGCCCGGGCAGCGGCGGAGCAGCGCAAGGCCCAGGAGGACGCGGCGCGGGCGGCGGCCGCGCGGGCCGAGGCCGACCGGAAGGCGCAGGACGAGGCGGCGCTCCGGGCGGCGAAGGTCGAGTCGGAGCGGAAGGCGCAGCAGGAGCAGGCGCGGGTCGTCGCCGAGCAGCGGAAGGCGCAGGAGGACGCAGCACGGGCAGCGGCGGCGGAGGCCCGCCGGCCGACCGTGGTGGCCTCGGCCGAGCGGCCCGTGGCGGCGAGCTCAAGTCCCGAGGCGCCGGCGCCGAAGGTGGCGGTCCCGGCAACCGGAGCCGCCGAGGTCAGCGCACGGCGCAAGACGGTGATGCTGGTCGGTTTCGCGCCGGACAAGTCGCGCGTCTACGTCCGCACCAACGAGCCGGTGCGCTACACGGTCTCCCAGCTCGACGCCCGCACCGTGGTGCTCGAGCTGGAGAACACGACGTTTCTGAAGGCCAACGATCGCCGTCCACTCGACACCCGGTTCTTCGGAGGCCCGGTGGTGGAGATCGTCCCCAGTCCAGCGAGTGGCAAGACGGTGCGCGTCTCCGTCACCTTGCGGGACAAAGTGGAGTATCAAGCCCGGCAGGACGGCAACGAGGTCTCGTTGCAGTTCGCGCCCTGAGCCGGTCGGGGCGGCCCGACGCCCCGCGATGACCCCGCTCGGCCCCGTTCTCGTCCTGCTGGCCCAGGCTCCGGCGACGCCGCTCCCGGCGGAGGGTGAGCCGATCCGCTACCAGGCGGAGCAGGGAACCTCGGACGGGCACGGCGAGGTGCTCCACCTGCTGGGCAAGGCGGAGCTCCGGACCGAGACCGCCCGCATCCAGGCCGACCGCATCGACTACGACCAGCGCACGCAGATCGTCACCGCCAGCGGCCACTGCTACGCGGTCAGCGGGCTGTCCGGTGCGGTGGCCGACGGCCTCACGCTCGACCTCGACGCGAACTGGCTGAAGCTCGAGAACGGCCGGTTCTTCCTCAAGGCCGACGTCCCTCCCCAGGTGCTCCTCCAGACCACCACCCCCGAGCAGCTGCTCGCCACCGGCCGCACCACGCTCGCCGCGCGCGCGGAGCGGGTGGAGCGGGTCGACAAGGGGCACCTCAAGGTCCAGGGCCTCGACTTCACCCCCTGCGACTGCAACCCGCTCGACCCGCACTGGAGCATCAAGGCCACCGCCGCGGACGTGTACCCCGGTGACCGGGCGTGGCTCTTCCTCCCGGTCATCTACGTGTACGGCGTCCCGATCCTCCCGCTGCCGGTCCTGGACGTGCCGCTCAAGCCGCAGAAGACGGGCCTCCTGGTGACGACCCCCGCCCACAGCTCGCAGAACGGCTGGCAGGTGACCCAGCCGGTCTACTTCGCGCTCGCCTCCAACTGGGACCTCACCGTCGCGCCTGGCTACACCTGGGGCTCCGGGGTTCCTCCGGTGCCCAACGCGGCAGTGCTCGGGGTGATGGGCCCGAGCCTGGACACCGAGGTGCGCTGGGTCGCCTCGCGCGAGACGCGGGGGGACATCGAGCTGTTCCTCCTCGACGACCGCCTGCCCATCCGCGACTCGCGGGCGCTGAGCTACTACGCCCAGACGCCCGGCTCGACGCAGGTGACGTCGACGGATCGGGGGCTGCGGGGGAGCCTGAACGGCGGCGTGGTGCAGGCGCTCGGCGGCGCGTGGTCGGCCCGGCTGGACTTGAACCTGGTCTCCGATGCGGCGCTGGTGAAGGACACCACCACCGACGTCACCCAGCAGGCGAACCAGTACCTGCGCTCGTCCCTTCAGGTCTCCCGCCGCACCGAGGATAGCCTGCTGACGTTCCTGGTCACTGCGCGGCAGGACACCGCCTGGGGTGGCTTCTCCATTCTTGAGAACAACACCTGGCCCTATCCGCTGAAAGGGCTCAATGCCCATCAGGACAACTCGCCGCTTTCCGACCTCAGTAATCCCCCTGTGACGGCCTACGACGCCGCCTATCCGTATGGCGGCTGGAACCGCGGACAGTGGCTCCGCGGCCCGGCGACGCTGCAGAACCTCCCGACCATCCGGCTCGACCTGCCGTCGCGAGCGCTGACCGAGCACCTGAGCTGGAGCTTCTCCGCCGACTTCACCCGCCTCGCGCCGTTCCAGGGCCACTCGGGAGACGAGGGCGTGGACGGCCTCTACAAGATCAACACCTACCCGGACTCGCCGCCGCTGGTGCTGGCCGGCCGGGAGTTCGCGACCGGGAATCCGTGCACCCCGAATCCAACGACGCTGGGCAACACCTGCCAGTACGTGGACAACCTCACGCAGGGCGACCGTCAGTGGCAGCCCGGCGAGCGAGAGGCGCGGCTCCGGCTGGACCTGGTCCCGCGCCTCACCGGAAATTTCTCGGTGGGCGACTGGCTGCGCATCCGCCCGAGCCTGTGGATCCGCCAGGACCTGTACCTCGGCGAGGTCAACACCCAGACCGACCAGCGCGGCTACGCCGTGGCCGACGTCCTGGTCTCCAGCGAGGTCTCCCGGACCTTCGACAACGGGCTCCGCCACGCCATCCAGCCGAGCCTGCAGTTCCGCGCCATCCCCGGGCAGTGGGGCGCGGTCCCCGGGTTTCAGCCGACCGCTCCCAACCAGCCAGTCGAGAATCGTTTCTACGACGAGATCGACGGCGCCATCTTCCAGGCGCCTCTCTACCAGGGCGTGCTCCGGCTCGGACAGACGCTCAGTCGCCGCACCGGGGCGGTGATGCAGGAGCTGCTCCGGCTCGACCTCGCCCAGGAGTTCGACTTCGAGACCGCCAACGGGCTCGCCGACACCGTGGTGTCCCTGCGTGGCGGGTACGCCCCGTTCAGCGCCGGGCTCACGCTCCGGTACGACAACCAGCGGCATGCCCCCGGGCTCTGGGCCGTCTATGCCGGGTACGCCACGCCGCGCTTCTCGACGACCATCCGCTTCGATCAGCTCTTCGTCCCGGTGCAGTTCTTCGACCGCGACGTGGGCGTCTACCCCAACGCCCAGAATCTCACCGGGCTGGTGGTCAGCGGTGCCGACCTCGCGCGCTTCGGAGGGGGCGGGAACATGCGGCAGGGTATCGACCAGCTCGTCGGCTCGCCGGTCCCCGCGAACTTCCGGGTGGGGCAGCGCCAGAGCGCCATCACCCTCGACGCCCGGCTGAACCTCGCCTTCGGGCTCGGGCTCACGTACTCGGGCACGCTCTACCCGGCCGCCACCTGGACGGTCCGCAACCCGGACGGCACCCTCGCCGCGAGCCCGCCGTACGCGGTGCCGGTGCTCACGCCCGGAGTGGGGGTGGCCCGGAACGTGGTCCAGCCTCCGGCGACGGGCAGCTACAGCCTGCTCGGGCAGCAAAACTTCGGGATCTCGTTCGCACCGGCGTGCAACTGCTGGCGGCTGGACATCATCGGGCGGCTGCCGCCCCCGGTCGGGCAGTACGTCCCGGACCCCCGGAATCCGGGCGCGTACATCCCGAGCACCTTCAACTGGCGCTTTCCGGACCTGATCTTCCTGCTGACGATCCAGAGCTTCGGGACGTTCGGCGCCAGCTAGTCCCGGACTGGGCGGCTGGACATCCGGCACCGTCTGGAGCACCTTTGCTCAGAGTCACAGACGTAAGCGTCCGTGGATGCTGCAGAAACGGGACAGGGTCTGGCGATGTCCAGAGTTTCTTCATAGATTTTCCAGACTTCGAGGGCACCACCGTGAGTGAGATCGGCAAGCGCATCGGTCGCAGGATTCGTGACCTTCGCACCCAGCGGCAGGATCGCTGGACCCAGGAGGATCTCGCCGAGCGGGCGCAGATCAGCGTGTCGTTCCTCTCGATGATCGAGCGCGGAGAACGCGTTGCCCACGTCGAGACGCTCGCCTCGCTGGCGGAGGCACTGGGAGTGAGCCTGGCCGAGCTCTTCGTCGAGCCGACCCCCGTGGGCACCAACGGCGAGGAGCTCCTCCGGCCCATCTCGGAGTTCGTTCGCTCGCGACACCTCGACAGCCGGGACGTGGAGAAGCTCCTCGGGGTCGCCCGGGCAATGTTCGCCACCCAGGCCACGACCGTCTGACCCGGGCCACCCGGCTTTCCCCACGCTTGACCGCCCGGACGCCGCCCCCCTAGGGTCCGGCGCTGACTTTCGAGTCAACGAGGGCGAACTCACGTGCCGGGAACCAAGGCCAGCACCGCGGAAGCGCGCGACCAGGACCGACGAAAGACCATCCTCCGCGCCGCCGTCGAGGTGTTCGCGCGCAAGGGCTACCACGGCTGCCGCATCGCCGACGTGGCCCGGGAGGCGGGCGTCGCGTACGGGCTCGTCTACCACTACTTCCGCAACAAGGAGGAGCTGCTCCAGCTGGTGTTCGAGGCCGGCTGGGGCGGGTTCCTGGCCCGCATCCGCGACGCCGCCGAGACGAACGCGCCGCTGGAGCAGAAGATCGGCCGCATCGCCCAGGTGGCGTTCGAGGCCTATCGCATCGACCCGCGGGGCGTCCGGGTGCTGGTCCTCGAGTTTGCCCGCAGCCCGAGCGCCGGCGAGGCCAACCGCCGCACCGCCTTCGCCGCGGTGCTGGGGGTCATCACCCGGATGTTCGAGCGGGCCCGGGCCCGGGGCGAGCTCCGTCCGGGCCTCGAGCCGGCGCTCTGCGCGGCGATGCTCTTTGGGTCGGTGGAGATGAGCCTCACCGGCTTCGTCATGGGGCTGCTCGATCCGCGCGAGTCGGGCCTGCTGGCCCACGCGCAGGAGCAGCTCACCTCCCTGTTCCTCGACGGCGCCCGCGCGCCCACGGAGGACCCGCGATGGAAGAAGGACCGGTCCGGTCCCAGGTTGAAGACGGTCAAGCGTTCCTGACCATCGACCGCCCGGCGGCCCGCAACGCGCTCTCGCCGGAGGTGGTCGCCGCGCTCCGGGCCGCGCTGGCCCGTGCCGAGGCGGACCGGGCGGTGCGCGTCGTCGTGCTCACCGGGGCGGGGGACAAGGTCTTCTCCGCGGGCGGCGACCTGGGGGCGATGCCCGACGGCGGCTACCTGGCAGGCCACGCCCTTCGCCGCGCATACGGCGGGCTGCTCGAGGCGCTCGCCGCCTCGCCACTGCCCACCGTGGCGCGGGTGAACGGCCACGCGCTCGGGGGCGGCCTGGGCCTCGTGCTCGCCTGCGACCTGGCGGTGGCGGTCGACGTGGCCGAGCTCGGGACGCCGGAGATCGACGTCGGGCTCTTCCCGATGATGGTGCTCGCCTGGCTGCAGCGGCACGTCGGCCGCAAGCGCGCGCTCGAGCTGCTCCTCACCGGCGATCGGCTCAAGGCGCAGGACGCGCTTCGCTGGGGCCTGGTGAACCGGGTGGTGCCGCGCGCCGAGCTGGACGGGGCGACCCGCGCGCTCGCCGCCCGCGTCGCCGGGAAGAGCCGCGCCGTCCTCGGGCTCGGAAAGGCGGCATTCGGGAGCGCCGAGGACATGCCCCTGCCCCAGGCGATGGACTTCCTCGCCGGGCAGCTCTCGCTCAACCTCGGGACGGACGACGCCGCGGAGGGCATCTCGGCCTTCCTCGAGCGCCGTGCCCCCGCCTGGAAGGATCGCTAGCCATGGCACTGGTGCAGGACCGGGTCATCGTCACCGCCGCGCTCACCGGCGTGCTGGCCACGCGCGAGCAGTGCCCGTACCTGCCGTACACCCCGGCCGAGCTCGGCGAGGAGGCACGACGGGCGTACGAGGCGGGCGCGGCGGCGGTGCACATCCACGGGCGCGCGCCCGAAGGTGGCCCCACATGGTCGCCGGACATCTACGCGGAGATCAAGCGCGAGGTGCAGGCGCGCTCGCCGATCATCGTCAACTTCTCCACCGGCGGCTTCAACATGGGCGCCGAGACCGAGGCGGAGAAGACCGAGCGGCTGACCTACGTCTGGAAGACGCGGCCGGAGATGGCGGCGCTCAACATGGGGTCGATGAACTACGCCAAGTACTCCACGGCGAGGAAGGCGTTCGTCTTCGACATGGTCTTCCCCAATCCCTTCGGCGACATCCTCCTCGCCGCCCACGCCATGCGCGAGGGCGGGGTGAAGCCGGAGCTCGAGTGCTTCGACCTCGGCCACGTCGCCAACGCCGAGCCGCTCCTCCAGATGGGTGCGCTGAAGCGGCCGCTCCAGTACAGCTTCATCCTCGGGGTGCTGGGCGGCGCGCCGCCCTCGGCCGAGACGCTCGGCACCATGGCCCGCGCCATCGGGCGCGAGGACACCTGGGAGATCATCGGCATTGGCCGCCCTCAGTGGCGGCTCCTCGGCGCTGCGCTCGCGCTCGGCGGCAACGTCCGGGTGGGGCTCGAGGACAACTTCTATCTGGACGCGGCCGGGACCGAGATGGCGAAGGGGAACGGGCCGCTGGTGGAGAAGGCCGTGCGGATGGCCCGCGACGTGGGCCGCGAGCCGATGAGCCCGGACGAGGCGCGAAGGGCGCTGGCGCTCCCGCAGGCCTGGTAGGCGCCGCCCGCTCGGCGAGCTCGTGAGGTCAGACGCCGACGGTGAGCGCTGCCCCGTAGCCGGCGGAGACGCTGCCGCTCACCATCGGGGTCTCGAGCGTGGCTCCGTCCTGGAAGACGTTGTCGGTGGCGAGGCTCACCCCGGCGAGGTTGGCCGTGCTTCCGGTGTAGCCGCTCGACGCGTACACCTCGGCGCAGGCGGACTGGGGGAGCGCGAGCTGGGAGGTGGCCTGCCTGTTCGCGCCCGTGGTGGCGGTGGCGAGCGAGGGGTACACCTCGAAGTGAATGTGGGGCCATCGGCCGCTGTAGCAGCCGGGGAAGATGGTGGTGAAGCGCACCTGCCCCAGCGCATCGGTGACCTGGACGCCGCGGAGCCAGCTCTCGGCGGTGACTCCCGAGGAGTACAGCGAGTAGCGCCCGAGCGCGTCGCAGTGCCAGAGGTAGACCGCGGCTCCGACCACCGGGGCACACGAGGACGCCGTTCTCACCAGGGTCAGGGTGAGCGTCAGTGGAACGCCGGCGGCGACGGCGCTCGAGCCACCGAGACTCGCCCGGACGTCACTCCGCAGGATTCCAGAGAGCGCGAGCGCGTTCGGCCCGTTCGAGCCGTCCCCCGGGAACGGCCCGGCCGTCTCCTCCGGAACGCGGGTGCAGCTGCCGTTCGTGCCGCCATCGGGCCCGCCGGCGGCGAGCGCGTCGGTTCCGCCGCCACATCCGAACAGCGGCAGAAGGGTGGCGGCTCCGAGCAGCCGGAGAACCTCCCGCCGGTCGCTCTGGCGCACCAGGGCGTCGAGGTCGCGCGCCAGGCGTGCTGGGTGGTCGTGCCGCTGTCTCATCCGTCGATCTCCAGGGACCCGGGGGGAGAATGGCCGGGAATGTCCCCGGAAGACAGGTGCTCCGGCCCCCCTCGTTCCGGTGCGGCCCGGACGTCAGGGAACACCCGCATCGGCTCCAGGCAGGCCGGCGGGCGTTCCGCCGTCTCCGGGTGTTCCGCCGTCGGGGGCCTCGGGCGGTGGGAAGGTTGCAGGCGGCGACGCCGCGCCGGGGAAGGGGAGGGCGAGCAGCGCCTGCGGGTTCACCCACAGGGCGCCGATGTGCGCGCCGAAGTGGAGGTGCGGCCCGGTGACTCGACCGGTCTTGCCCACCAGTCCGAGCAACTCGCCGCGGTGGACCTCCTGGCCGGCCTTCACCAGGAACTTCGAGAGGTGGAAGTAGGAGGTGATCAGCCCGGCCCCGTGGTCCACGAGCACCGTGTTCCCGGACGTGTAGCAGTCACGCACCATCACCACCCGGCCGTCGTTGGCGGCGTGGATCTCGTCTCCGGTCGAGCCGTCGAGGTCGAGCCCGTAGTGCTGGGTGGTCTTCTTCCCGTTGAGCGTCCGCTTGTCGCCGTAGTGGGCGGTGATCAGCGCCTCGCGTGGCTTCTCGAAGTTGTCGGAGAAGGCGCGCGGACGGAATGGAGTCGCCCACGCCTTCTGGAACGCCGCCTGGTCCGCCTTGATGCGCGCCCGGGCCGACGGGGGAATGGTCACGAACTTGCTCGCCACCGTCAGCTTCCGCTCCGGGAACTCGGGCGGGACGACCTCGAGCGGCACCTCGAGCGTGACCGCCCCGGCGGTGATGTGCACCTCGAGGATCCCCGGCTCCTGCTCGACCGGGATGCCCACCAGCGCCTCGGCACCGGCGTCGCGCCGATAGAACCTCGCCGGGTGGGTGCCGACGGTGCCCTCGGGCAAGGCCTCCACCCCATGCACCACCACCAGGACGGGGTCCCCGCGCTTCACGCGCGCCGGGACCAGCTCGAGCGTGGGTGCGGCGGCGGCC
>JADGQZ010000262.1 GCA_017881345.1 Myxococcaceae bacterium
CCACCGACTTCACGCTCCCGGGAGGGCTGAAGGTCACGCTCGTGCCCTACGGGGCGGTTCCCAAGTCCAATGTCTCGCTCGTGGTCCGGGTGGGCAACGTGGACGAGAAGGCCGGTCAGACCGGCCTGGCGGATCTGATGGGCAAGCTCCTGCTCCAGGGCACCCAGACGAAGAGCGCGGTGCAGGTCGCCGAGGCGGCAGCGAAGCTCGGCGGCCCCCTGGCGGTGAACGTGCGCGAGGACGAGACCTCGCTCGACATCGAGTGCCTGGGTGAGTCGACGACGGATGCGGTCCAGCTCATCGCCGAGGTCGCGCGCACCCCGGCGTTTCCCGCCTCGGAGCTGGCCCGACTGAAGGGCGACCTCCTGCGCGAGGTGGCCATCCAGCGCAGCCAGCCGCAGCCCCTGGCCGAGGAGTCCTACGCCCGGGCCATCTACGGCAACCATCCGTACGGCCGGGTGCTGCCGGTCGCAGCCCAGGTCGAGAAGTTCACCCTCGAGCAGGCCCGGCAGCTCTGGGCGGTGCACGCCGGCGCCGACCGGGCGCACGTCTACGTCGTCGGGCGCTTCGACCCCGCGGCGGTGCGTGCCTCCATCGAGCAGGCGTTCGGCGGCTGGAAGAAGGCGAAGGCCGCTCCGCGTCCGAAGCCCGCCCCGCACGGCGGCAAGCGGGTGTTCCTGGTGGATCGACCGGGCGCCATCCAGTCCACGGTGCGCATCGGTCTGCCGGTCGTCCCACCGACCTCGCCGGACTACATCCCGCTGGTGGTGACCAACGCCATGCTCGGCGGTAGCTTCGGCAGCCGCATCACGGCCAACATCCGCGAGAAGCACGGCTACACCTATTCACCGAACAGCAGCCTGGCCATGCACCCCGGCGCGGGGACCTGGACCCAGTCGGCCGACATCACGACCAAGGACACCGCGGCGGCGCTGCGCGAGGTCGTCAGCGAGGTGGAGCGGATGCGGACCGAGCCACCCGGGACCGCCGAGCTGACCGGGATCCAGAAGTACGTGGCCGGCACGTTCGTGCTCCGCAACAGCAGCCGTGCCGGCATCATCGCCCAGCTCCGCTTCGTGGACCTGTACGGCCTCCCCGCCGACTGGCTCCGGACCTACGTCCAGCGGGTGGAGGCGCTGACGCCCGCGGACATCACCCGCACGGCGAAGAAGTACCTCGACCCGGCGAAGATGACCCTGGTGGTGGTGGGCGACCGGAAGGTGGTCGAGGAGTCGCTGAAGCAGTTCGGGCCGGTGAAGCTCGAGACGCCGCGGTGACGCCCGGTCAGCGGCCCTTCTCGAGCGCCGCCGCCATCACGTCGGCGCAGATCCGGAGCACCTCCAGCCGGGCGTGGTGCTTGTCGTTCGCCGAGACCAGCACCCACGGCGCGTCGGGGCGGTGCGTCCGATCGAGCATCTCGCCCACCGCCGCCCGGTAGTCCTTCCACCGGCGGCGGTTGCGCCAGTCGTCCGGACCGATCTTGTAGCTCTTGAAGCGGTCGGTCTCGCGCTCCTTGAACCGCTCGAGCTGGGTCTTCCGGTCGATGTGCAGGAAGAACTTGGTCATCTGCACGCCATCCGAGGTGAGCATCCGCTCGAAGGCGTTGATCTCGTCGTAGGCGCGCTTCCACTCCGGCTTCGTCGCGAAGCGCTCCACCCGCTCCACCAGGACGCGCCCGTACCAGCTCCGGTCGAACACCGCGACCTCGCCGCGACCGGGCAACCGGTTCCAGAAGCGCCACAGGTACTGGTGCCGGCGGCTCTCCTCGTCCGGCGGGCCGATGGGCCACACCTTGTAACCGCGAGGATCGAGCTCGGCGGTGAGGCGCTTGATGACCCCGCCCTTGCCGGCGGCGTCCCATCCCTCGAACACGAAGATCGCCCGGTACCCACCCTGGAACATCCGGACCTGAAGGCCGAACACCTCGCGCTGCCTTCGCTTCAGCTCCTCCTCGTACGCCTCGTCGCCCGGGACACGGACCGAGAGGTCCACCTCGTCGAGGGAGAGGGTCCCCGGCGGGTACACCTTGAACTCGTACCCCTCGTCGATCTTCGCCTTCCGGCGGCGCTTCGCCATGGACCCTCCGGCCGGCGGCAGCTTGCCACTTCTTCCCCGCTGCAATCCCGGTTGCGGCGTGGGGCTCGGCCCCGGAGAGTGCTCCCCGCATGCTCCGACCGCTCCTGACCGTCCTCGTCGCGCTCTCCCTCGGCTGCGCCGGGGCGAGCAGCCGCCCCTCCCCGCCTCCGAGGTCTGCGGCATCGCGCGCGTACGATGCGAAGTTCCCCGACCCGGCCACCCCTCTGGACGTCAAGGTCCTCTCCACCTCGGACCGCTCCGGGGCGAGCCTCGTCGAGCTGACCTACGCCGGCGCGACCGGGACCGACCCGGTCCGAGCCACCCTGGTGCGCCCGCCCACCGGCAGCAAGCGCGGCCCCGCGGTGCTCTGGGTGCACTGGCTCGGCGAGCCGGCCACGACCAACCGGACCGAGTTCCTCGACGAGGCGGTGGAGCTCGCGCAGCAGGGCGCGGTGTCACTCCTGGTGGACGCGCTCTGGAGTCAACCGGGCTGGTACAAGCAGCGGACGATGGACGCCGACGTGGCGGGGTTCACCGCGCAGGTGGTGTCGCTGCGGCGCGGGCTGGACCTCCTCGCCCAGGAGCCCGGAGTGGATCCCTCGAAGCTCGCGCTCGTGGGACACGACTTCGGGGGGATGACCGGGATGCTCGCCTCCGCGGCGGACGGGCGACCCCGGTCGCACGTGCTGCTCGCGCTCACCCCCCGCTTCGAGCAGTGGATGTTCTACGACCCGAAGAAGCGGCCCACCGACGAGCAGGCGTATCGCCAGCAGCTCGCCGCGATCGAGCCCATCGACGCGCTTGCGGCGCTCGAGGGAGCGACCCTGATCCAGCTCGCGCAGGAGGACTTCTACGTCCCGCCTCAGCAGATCGAGGTGTGGCGGAAGGCCATCTCCGGGCGGGGCGAGCTCCGCACCTACGCCACCAGCCACGCGATGGAAGCGGCGCAGGTCCGGACCGACCGGCAGGAATGGCTGCACCGCACCCTCGGTATGGTTCCGGCGAAATCCGAGTAAGCCGGGCCCGGGGAGCGAGGGCAATGGTTGGAGTTGCACGTGTCCGGAGCCAGCACCATCCTCGGCACCGGCGGGCGAGTCCCCCGAACCTGGCCGGAACCGTTCGGTGAACGGAGATCTGCGGTGTCGACAGACGAGGATTGCCTCGGGAATCGGCCCGAGCTCGATGAGCTGACCCGGTCGTACCTCGCTGCCCAGCTCTCGGGCGATCGGCGGGAAGCCATCCGTCTGCTCATGGAGGAGGGCATCGGCCGGGGCAACTCGGTGCTCGACCTGCACCTGCGCGTCATCCAGCAGGCGCAGCGCGAGATCGGGCGGCTCTGGGAGCAGAACACCATCAGCGTCGCGCAGGAGCACCAGGCGACGGCAGTGTCCCAGCTCGCGCTGGCCCACCTCTACCAGCAGTCGATCCGGCGCCCCTCCGTCGGAAGGAGCGTCCTCGTCGCCTGCGTGGAGGGAGAGATGCACGACGTGGGGGCGCGGATCTGCGCGGACGTGCTGGACCTCCACGGCTTCGACGTGCGGTTCCTCGGGGCCGACGTGCCGACGGACTGTCTCATCAGCTTCGCCGAGCGGACCCAGCCCTCGCTGGTCGCCCTGAGCGTGACCTTGCCCACGCATCTCGGAACGGCCCACGGCGCGGTCGAGGCGCTGCGGGCGACGACGAGGATGCCCATCGCCGTCGGTGGCCGGGCGCTCGACAACCCCGGTGCGCGCGAGGGCTGGGAGGGCGTCACCATCTTCGGAGCCGACGCGATCGAGCTGCTGAACGCTGCGCGGAGCAAGCTGGGAGTCCCGGCCGGAGGGGCTTGATGAGGGGCTGAGCCGCTCGGGCGTCGGGAGGTCCGCTCGGAAGGGGACGCGGAAGGGTCGGGAGGAGAGTGCCGGGCCGGAGACCACCCTGGCCTGAAGGCCGGGCCGTGGCGGGTCGTCACGGCCGGCTGCGCGATCTGAGGCACGGCCGAGACGAGCCCTGGCTCGGCGCGACGGGCCGTGGGATCCGGGCACGACCGTGCACTTGGCCGCAGTTTCCCGGACGCTGCTCGCGAAACATTTTGGGACGGTCTCCCCCGGAGGGGGGTTACGAGGTCCCTCTTTGCCGTTCCATCCGGTTTCGCCAAGCCGAGATGGGGAACCGTTCCAGCGTGTTCGGCGAGGACGGAAACGCCCGAGTCGGGTCGGCCTGGCGGCTCCGCGCTTCAGCGCTCGCGGTCACGCGGTCCGGCGCGGCGGGAAGCAGGCTCGTGCGATGCGAGCGAGGAGCTCATCACCAGGGGCGCGACGCGGATCTTCCGCCCGCCTCCGGCCCTCAGCCGAGCTCGATGCCCAGCCGCGCCTCCGTGGCCCGGAGGTGCCGGTCGATCTCCTCGGCGGTGGTGAGCTTCATCGCCTCGTCCAGCGCCTGCACCGCGTCCGCCCGCGAGCAGCGGCGGATCAGCTCCTTCACCCCGGGGATCTGCCCGGCCGGCATCGACAGCTCGTCGAGCCCCAGCGCGAGGAGCATCAGGGTGAAGCGCGAATCCCCCGCGACCTCGCCGCACATGGACACGGGGATGCCGGCGGAACGTCCCGCCTCGGCGATGGCCCGCAGCGACCGGAGCACCGCCAGGTGCAGCGGCTTGTAGAGGTAGGCCACGTCGCGGTTCTGCCGGTCGATGGCGAGCGTGTACTGGATGAGGTCGTTGGTCCCGATGCTGAAGAAGTCGGCCTCCTGCGCCAGCCGGTCCGCGATCCACGCGGCGCTGGGCGTCTCGACCATGATGCCCACCGGGAAGCGGCCGCTCATCGGCACGCCCTCGCGCGACAGCTCCGCGCGGCAGTGCTCGAGCTCGGTCCGGGCCTCGCGCAGCTCGGCGACGCCGGAGATCAGGGGGAACATGACCCGGAGGTTGCCGTGGACGCTCGCCCGGAGCAGGGCGCGCAGCTGGGCCCGGAACATCTCCCGCTGCCGGAGCGAGTAGCGGATCGCCCGGAGCCCCATGGCAGGGTTCGGCTCGCGCTCGGACTTGCGGAACCCGGGCATCTTGTCCCCGCCCAGGTCGACGGTGCGGATGGTCACCGGCCGGCCGCCGAGCTTCTCCAGC
>JADGQZ010000263.1 GCA_017881345.1 Myxococcaceae bacterium
ATGGCGGAGGGGAGACGCCCGGCGAGGCTGGTGCCGAGTGCGGCGCGGCGGGCGCGGGCGCGCCATTCGAGGCCGGCCGCGTCGAGGGACGCGAGACGGCGCGCGGTGGCGCCGGAGCCCGCGATGTTGACGCGGCCTGAGATGAGGGCGAGGAGCTCGCGGTAGGCGCGCCGGTTGGCCTCGTACATGCGGGTCTGTGTGGCGCTGGTGGTGCGGCGCAGGAGGAGCATGGCGAGGCCCGCGGCGCCAAGCGCCGCTGCCGTGACGGCGATGCGGCCGAGGGGCTGCGTAACGTAGAGCGCGACGACTGCGACGAGGAGGGCCGCGGCGTCCCCGAGGAGGGACGGGAGGGCGAGACTGAAGGCCGTGACGACGGCCGAGAGGCTGTCGAAGTAGCCGCGCTGGAGGTCTTCGTCGCTGCCCTCGAGGACCGGGCCGCGGAGGACGGCCGAGCTGAAGCGGCGCATGAGGGAGAGCTCGAGGGCGCTGCGGAGCTCGTGCTGGCTGGCGGTGCGGAGTAGGAAGAGGGCGGAGGCGGCCGCGGCGGCGATGGTTGCGGTCGGGACGTGGCCGCCGCGGGCTCCGAGGGCGGCAGAAATCAGCGCGCCACGCTCGCACAGGACGAGCGTGGCGCACCAGGCTGTGAGGGCTACCGGCGGGAGGTCACGGAGACGCACGGAGACGCCGGTTCATGGAGTGGGATCAGCCGCCGTCTTTCTTGAAGTACGCACAAGACGCAGGGCCGATGGTCACAGCGCTGCTGGTGCAGAAGTTGTTACCAAAGTCGCAAAGTTCCGACTGGCAATCGAAACCGTTATAACAAGGTCCACCGTTGGGCAGGCGCGGAGTGCAGACATTCGAGGGTGCCCCACCGTCAGGCGCCACCAAGATCTCGCATCGAGACTGTGCGCCAAGGTAGCCACGGTACTGGCAGGCGGTATTGCCGCGCGAACCGTTGCAGGTCTGTCCAAGCTGCAGCAACGGGGTGCATGTCCGCACCCCGGCATCGTTAGGCGTTGGGCCACAGAAGTTCCCAGGTGCGCACTCGACCGAGTCTCGGCACGGCCCCTTCCCGGTCGCCAGGGTACCGATAACGGCGCCATAGCAATCTTGCACCGTCTTGCCGTACACGGCCGCGGTGACCGTCGGGCAGTCGACATTCGCCACTTCGGCGAGACAAGCATTCGCCTTGACCTGATCCAGCACCAGGTTCACCCCGCCGCCGTCAGGTCCCCCGTCCACGCCGAATACCACGCCGGGCACCCGGAGTCCCTCGACGTTATCCTCGATGCCGTACGGCCCGACCGCCGCCAAGCACTTGGTGGTGTCAAACACAGCGGCGTCGGCTCCGAAGCAGCATTGAGCATATCGCTGGCACAGAAGGACGCTTTGCTGGTTGACGAACTCATCATAGCTGAGCTGCTTGACGTCGGGCTTGGCATCCGTGCTACCCCCGTCATTGGCGTCGGGTGTACCCGTATCGGGAACCACGACGACATCCGTGGTGGCGTCGGTGGCTGCGTCGACGCCAGGCACAACATTGTCATCGCCGCTACACCCGATGAGCCCGTACGACAGGAGCGCGCCGCTGCTCACAACGAGGCCCAATGCCACCGAAAAACGACCCACCTTCTTCATCGGTCAAGCTCCTTCTAAATACCCTAACAAGGCTACTCCTCAGCCGCAGACGATGCAAACCTGGCAATTTCATCGCCCCTCGGGTCGGACGCGAGGAGCGGACGCCCGTCCTGTTCAACCCACGCGTGCGCCTGGAACTCGTTCCCGGGTCGTGGGACTCCGATCACGACCGACGCCCCTGCCAGTCGGGCTGCAACCGTCATCGACCGAGTCAAGCAGCTTCCGCCGCGCAAGCGAACCAGAACGCTGCCGGATGCTTCTCGGGTCAGTCGGGGCAGCGCCGCTGCGACCACGTTCAGCGCCCGTTGTGCCTGCATTGGCGCGAGCAGCTTCACCGAAAGGAACGTGAAACCGTGAAGCACATGAGAGAGCAGCATCATGCCCTCCGCTGGACCAGTCCCAGCGCGATCCATTCACTCGCCAGACCAATGAGATCGGCGACGAGCGTGGCTCGAGCCACGTCGTACTCACGCAGCAGCGCGTCGGCTGCCTCCCCTAGGCTAGCTCCCCCCGTCAGGCGCTGCCAGGCGCGTGCCCCGACTTCGTCCAGAGCGTAGTACTGGCCGCGCTCGAGATCGAGAATGACGAGTTCCTCGTCGAAGGTGCGGGCGTGAACGTGGGTGCTGGCCTGCAGGTGAGAGGTTTCGTCAAGCATGAGGGGCTCCAAGAAACTCTTCGAACACGGTATCGAGCAGTGGAAGCAAGGCATCCTCTCGCGTGGGGTGCGGACGCGCGACCTCCACCAGGGGCACCCTTGAATGGAGCTCGGCGATCAGGCCGAAGTCGCGGTCATCATACCCCAGCGGGAAGCGGAGCCAAGCGCCCGCGATCGCCTTCAACGCTTCTGCTCCTCGCAGTCTCCGCACCGAGAGTGTCTTGGGCGAACCAGGAACAAGGCGAACTAAGAGCCTGAGAGGGAACACTCCCGAGGCAGCCTTCGGACGCGAAGCGACCTTCTGCACAGGGTCCAGTGCGCCAGGGGGAAGAAGCCAGAGCGATGTATCGCCATCCTCGGCAAACGCCCCGCTCCGTTCAGGCAA
>JADGQZ010000264.1 GCA_017881345.1 Myxococcaceae bacterium
CGGTCAGACCTGGCGCGCCGCGTACGACGAGGAAGCGTACGAGCTTCAGATGGAGCCAGACGCCCACCTCGCGGCAACCGGCTCGGAGCAGGGATTCCTGGTCCGCCGGAGCGTCTTCACCGCCCCGGCCGCGCGAGAAGAGGACGACGGCGCGCTGTTCCAGGCTCGTGCCTGCTATCGGATTCCGCCGGCCTTCCAGCAGTTCAGTCCGGCAACGAGCAGCTGCGTGTTCAGCCGAGCGGCCCGGCTCACCGTGAGCGGCACCACGGTCGTTCCCGGGGCTCCGACCATCACCCAGCAGCCGCGGGATGTCGCGGTGACGGTCTCGTCTCCAGGGACCTTCAGCGTCGCTGCCACCGGCGATGCGCCGCTCGCCTACCAGTGGCTCCGGAACGGGGTGGCCATCCCCGGTGCGACGGGAGCGAGCTACACCACGCCGGCCACGGTCATCACCGACTCGGGCGCAACGTTCAGCGTCGTCGTCTGGAACCACGGCGGAGCGGTGGTCAGCGATGGCGCCCAGCTCACCGTGACCGCCGCCGCGGCCGGCTTCCAGGTGGTGCACGTCGATCCCGCCGATGGTTCGGAAGGGAATCTGGCCGCCACCTTCTCCACCTCCACGGCGACTTTCTCGGCCAACCTCGATTGCGGCCACCTGCCGGCCAACAGCTTTCAGGTCCTCGAGGGAGCGTCAACGATTCCAGGAACGGTCGGCTGCAGCGGGAAGACGCTATCCTTCACCCCGGCAGCGGGCGCCTTCCCGACGAACACCACGCTGCACGTCCTGCTCGACGCGGGAATCGGAGACGGTGCAGGGCACACGCTCGGGGGGGCCTATACCTGGAGCTTCGGCGTGGCGCCCTGGACGCGTCAGATCGGCTCCCCGTCGTACGACGAGGCACGCGCCGTCCGCGTCGACGCTCAGGGGAACGTGTTCGCGGTCGGCTACACGAAGGGTGGTCTCGACGGGAACACGCTGACCGGGATCACCGATCTCTTCGCGGTCAAGTACGCGCCTTCGGGGGCGCGGCTCTGGACGCGACAGCTCGGCCTCGCCGGCACCTTCACCAGCGGCCTTGCCGCCGCCGTCGACGGCGCGGGGAACCTCTACGTCGCCGGGGAGTGCGGAGGAGCCCTCGACGGCAACGCCAGCAACGGGAGCTCGGACATCGTCCTCGTCAAGTACGACCCCGCCGGGACCAAGCTCTGGACGCACCAGTACGGCACAGCGGCCGACGACCACGTGGGTGGCGTCGCCATCGACGCCACGGGCAATGTCTACCTCTCCGCCTGGACGCAGGGGTCGTTCGGCGGAATGCCGACCGCCGGTGCCGAGGACATCGTGGTGCTCAAGCTGGACTCCACCGGCAACGTCCAGTGGATCCGCGACACCGGCTCCCCGGGGACCGACGAGCCCACCAGCGTCGCGGTGGACGGCAATGGCAACGTGCTGGTCGCGGGCTACACCACCGGAGTGCTCGCCGGGCCGGGCAACGCGGGAACGTTCGACCTCTTCGTCGCCAAGTTCGACCCGGCCGGAACGTATCTCTGGGCACGGCAGCTCGGGACCCCGGGCATCGACGTCGCGACCGCGGTGGCGGCGGACGCCAGCGGCAACGTCTATGTCACCGGCTACACCTACGGCTCACTCGACGGCCACCCCAACCAAGGATCGATCGACGGCTTCGTGCTGAAGTACGACGCGAGCGGGGTGAAGCAGTGGTCGGTCCTCCTCGGCACGCCTGGGGACGACTTCGGGCTGGGGATCACCGTCGATGCCTCGGGGTCTCCCTACGTCGTGGGCAGGACCAGCGGGGCGCTCGATGGCGGGGGGAACAACTCCGCCGCGCAGCTCTACGTCGCCGCGCTGGATCCGACGACGGGCACCACACGCTGGGTCTACCAGGAGGGTGCGGTGCAGTTTGGCTTCGACACCGCGGAGGGCGTCGTCGTCGACAGCCAGAACAACGTCTTTGCCAGCGGCTTCACCAACGGTGGCCTCGACGGGAATACCAGCGCCGGCGACTACGACGCCTTCGTGGTGAAGGTCGAGACGAGTGGCCGGAAGCGCTGATGCCCCGGTCCCCCTAGGTCAGTGACGCTCGGCGCCGAGGCCGCGAACCAGGTAGAGATAATCCAGCATCCGGCGGTAGTCGTAGACCATCGTCTTTCCGTCGGGCGTGAGTCGAATCCTGGGCACCGTCACCACGCCGGTCGGGTCCGCCGGGGTGATCGCCTGATCCTCGAGGATCTTCCGCCGCTCGACGTCGAAGCGCACCAGGCGGGTGGGGATCTTGTCCCGGTCCTTCACCCAGAGGTGGCCCTCCTTCGACCAGCCGGTGGGCTGCAGGTCGCCCAGCTCCGGCAGCGGAACCGCCGGACCGCCGGCCGTCGGGTAGAGCGTCGTCGCCCGGGTCGGGCCGACGACGGCCACCCACCGGTCATCGAGCGAGAGGTCGATCAGGAAGGGGAAGATGCCCGCCTCGGAGATCTCCCGTGGCGGGGCGACTCCCGGATCGATCAGGTAGACCCGGAACCGCGCGTCGTCGAGCGGCCGGCCGATGGCGACCAGCCGCCTGCCATCGCGAAACCACCGCACCCGCTGGATCTCCAGGCCCGGCGTCTCGATGACGTGTGAAGGCCCGGGTCCGGTCGGGTGCACCACCACGCCCTGGGTGTAGTCCTTCGAGCTCGCCGCGACCCAGCGCGCGTCGGGCGAGATTGCCAAGGCGTACCCCTCACCGAGGATCTGCGCGGGGGAGCCGTCCGTCTTCCGGACCAGCGTCAGGGCGGGGGTGACGCCTTCGGCCATCAGCACGGGCGCCGCCTGGGTGAACGCCAGCCAGGTGCCATCGGCGCTGATGTCGGCCAGCGACGCCCAGTCGTACCAGGACAGGCGCCGCTGACCGGGTTGCCCCCGCTGGACCAGGGCGATGTCCTGCCGCCAGATCTGTTGCGTCACGAGCAGCGTGCCGTCCGGAGTGATGTCCTCCAGCCGGAGGTCGGAGACGTTCCGGAAGACTTCCCGGAGCGCACCGGTGGGCGTCACCGCCCAGATCCCGTTCCGACCCAGTGGGCCAGCGGTGAACCAGATCTCCGTCCCCTTCGGTGACCAGGCCAGTCCCTCGGCACGGGGCCACAGCTTGGTGAGCGCTCGCGCCTTGCCCGCCGTGTCGACCAGCATCACCTCGCCGGCGTCGTCGGGAAGGACGGGATGGTGGATGAAGGCCACCGCGTCCCCCGCCGGCGACACGCGGGGGTGCGTCATCCAGCCGCCGGTCTCGTAGAGGGTCTTTCCCAGTGGGTACTCGAGCCGCTGCTTTCCGCCCGCCGAACCGACCACCGCCAGCTGGCCCGAGGGAGACCAGTCGGCGTAGGTGACGCCTTCCATCACCTCCCGCGGAGCACTCCCGGTCCCGGCGATCCGGGCGAGCATGCCCTGGCACTCGTCGCGGATGAACGTGCGGGGGTGCAGGGACAGCGCCAGCTCGCCGCTGCGAGAGATGCTGAGCACGCAGGCGTTGGGTAGCCCGAGGGGTGCGAGCTCCGCGCTCCCCGGGGTATGGGCGTAGAGCTGAGGTGGGCTTCCGTCCCAGGAGCCGGTGAACACCACCCGCCCCTCGGGAGTGAAGCGAGCGGAGAGGATGGTGCCCTCCCGGAAGGTGATCTGCTCCACCTGCGCGAGGTGTGTCTCCGGCGCCGGGCGCAGCTTCCAGGCCGCAGCTCCGGCGAGCAGCCCGAGGCCGAGCAGTATGGCGAGGGGCATCCACAGGCCGCGCTGCCTCCGGGGCGGGATGGCGTCCTTCCCGGGCACGGTCTGCGGTCCGCTGCCGCCACCCAGGACCTCCAGGGCGAAGGCCAGGTCGCGCGCGGTCTGGAAGCGGCGCTCGGGCTCCTTCTCCAGGCAGCGGCTCACCACCTGTGCGAGCGGCGCGCCCACCTCCGGAGGGAGCGGCGCAGGGTCGGCGTGCAGGATCGCGTATCCGCTCTCCACCAGCGAGCTGCCGGGGAACGCACGCTGCCCGGAGAGCATCTCGTGGAGCACTGCCCCCAGGCTGAAGAGATCGGTGCGGGCGTCGATGGGTTCGCCGCGCACCTGCTCCGGCGACATGTATCCGGGGGAGCCCAGCACGGCGCCGGTCCGTGTCGCGTCGCCGGTCGGGGTCACCGTGGCGTCCAGGAGGCCGCGCGGTCCCGTGGCCTGCACCGGTCGCTCGGCCAGCTTGGCGATCCCGAAATCCAGCAGCTTCACCTGGCCGTCGGTAGTGACGAACGCGTTCTCGGGCTTCACGTCGCGGTGGATGACCCCGCGGGCGTGCGCCGCCGCCAGTCCCTGTGCCATCTGGGCCGCCCAGCGGAGCGCGGTCCCGGGCGGGATCCGTCCGTGCAACATCCGCTGCCGGAGCGATTCGCCCTGGAGCAGCTCGGTGACGAAGTACGGCGCGTCGTCCTGGACGCCGACGTCATAGACCGCGACCAGGTTGGGGTGGTTGAGGGAACCGGCGACGCGGGCCTCCTGCTCGAAGCGCTTCACCAGTTCCGGGTCGGAGGCCAGAGCCTCGTTGACGACCTTGAGCGCCACCTCGCGCTGGAGCCGGGTGTCGCGCGCGCGGTAGACCTCGGCCATGCCGCCCGCCCCGAGGACCGAGACGACCTCGTAGGGACCCAGACGCTGACCGGGGGTCAAGCGCACCGCGAGGAGCGTAACGCAGCCCCCCACGGTTGGCCGCACGAAGTCACTCCGCTAGCGGCTGTCTGGCGAGGTCACCAGCAGCGCCTCGTCCGATCCCGGACCGACGTCCACTCCCGCCTCCGCCACGTGCATCGACGGGGGCACCCACTGGGTGAAGGAAGGGGCGGTCGACGTCGGCACGGGATGAGCCGCCGCCATCGCCAGGGTGACGAGCCCCGTCACGCACAGGAAACCCGCCGACACCTTCCACAACCAGTTCCGGCCATTGCTCTCGGTGCTCATGTCTCGATGTCCTCCGGCTGGCGCCGTTTCCGTTCGGTCGCCGTTGCCACGGAGGACTGCACCGTCGGTGCCGCGCTCAAGCGCCCGGAAGCAGCGCAGGTTCAACCGGGTCTTGTGACGTCGCAGTCTGCGCCCGCCGCAGGTTGTCGCTGCGTGGGCAACAAGTTGACCGTGAAGCGCGCACCCTGGACCACCTGCCCCCAGATCGGGTCAGCCCCA
>JADGQZ010000265.1 GCA_017881345.1 Myxococcaceae bacterium
CGCCTGGTCGAGCAGAAGCACGACGTCTGCATCCTGCTCGACTCGATCACCCGTCTGGCCCGCGCCTACAACACGGTGGTTCCGCCCTCGGGGAAGATCCTCTCCGGAGGCGTGGACTCCAACGCGCTCCACAAGCCGAAGCGGTTCTTCGGCGCGGCCCGGAACATCGAGGAGGGCGGGAGCCTGACCATCATCGGCACCGCGCTCATCGACACCGGCAGCCGCATGGACGAGGTCATCTTCGAGGAGTTCAAGGGAACCGGAAACTCGGAGATCGTCCTCGACCGGAAGCTGATGGAGAAGCGCATCTTCCCCTGTCTCGACATCAACAAGTCCGGGACGCGGAAGGAGGAGCTCTTGCTCCGTCCCGAGGACCTCATCCGGGTCACCGCGCTGCGGCAGGTGTTGCACCCCTTCACGCCCATCGACGCGATGGAGTTCGTTCTCAAGCACATGCGGCCCACCAAATCGAACGCGGACTTCCTCGGCTCGATGAACCGATGAAGATTCCCGGGGCGTGGCCCGTCGTGAGGGGCGAACGGCACCGGGGGTGTGGTCCATCATGAGGAAGTTCCTGGGAGTCCTGGTCGGGGCGGCGCTCGCGGTCGCTGCCTGTGGTCCTTCAGGCGACGGCGGCGGCGGCGTGGTCGGGGACGTCTGCACCCAGCAGCCGGACTGCGTCCCCAACGGGTGCTGCGGAAATGGGACTGGGGCGGTGAACACCTCGCGGGGGCCGATGTGCCCCGCGCCGGGCGCCTGTCCGGCCGGTAGCCCCGATCCCACGAATCAGACGGTGAACAACACTTGCGGCACGCCCTACTGCGACAGCTCGCTGCACTGCTCCGTCGCGACGCGCTGCTGAGGGATCAAGCCCCGCGCGCGTCCAGCGGCACGGGCTGGGCCTTCTGCCGCGCGAACTCGAAGCAGGCCACCACGATGGCGGCCACCGGCACCGCGAAGAGCGCCCCCAGCAGTCCGTAGGTCTGCTCGCCGGCGATGAGCGCGAACACCACCACCACCGGGTGCATCCGCGCCGCGTTTCCCATGATCTTCGGATTGAGGAAGTACGCCTCCAGGGCGTGAATCCCGATGATCCAGAAGAGCATCCCCAGCCCCGCCCTCCAGCTCTGGGCGAGGGCCATGATGACGATGGGCACCGAGCTGATGATGGTGCCGAAGATGGGGATGAGGCTGAAGAACGTCGCCACCGTCGCCAGGAGGAACGCGAACTTCACCCCGAAGAGCAGCAGCCCGGCGAAGGTGAGCACGCCGTTGACGGTGCAGATCGTCACCTGGCCACGGACCACCCCCGCCAGCGAGCGGTCGATGCGCCGGACCAGCACCGAGGCATCGGTTGCCCACTCCGGGGGAATGAGCGAGCGGAAGTAGGCAGCGATCCCTGCGGCGTCGATGGACAGGAAGGCCGCCACCATCAGCATCAGGAAGAAGGTGAAGACGCCCTTGAAGACGCCGGTGACCAGCGCCCGGGTGAGCTCGACCAGGCGGGCGACGTTGGCCTTGGCGATGCCCGAGAAGCGGTCCGCCGCGTCGTGGATGAGCCGCTCCAGGTCCATCGAGAGGCTCCAGCTCGGCCGCCCGGTGTAAGCCTCGGCGGCGTCGGCGCCCTCGAGCGAGCGGGAGGAGAGCGCCACCGGGACGCCGTGCGAGGTGAGCCAGTCCTCCATCTGCCGGGCGATCTCCTGGATCCGCCCGGGGGTGAGCGAGCGGGCGAAGGTGAAGGCGTTCGAGGAGATGCGCACCAGCTCCCGGTACAGCTGGGGGACGATGGCGATCAGGAACAGGTACGCGAGCAGGAAGAAGATCGCGTAGATGACGAGGATGGCCACCCAGCGAGGGATGGCGCGGCCCGCCACCTTCCGTCCAGTGAGCCAGTCGAGGATGGGCGCGACGAGGTAGGCGATCAGCGCCGAGCCGGCGAAGGGGAGGATCGCCGCCGGGAACAAGATGGGCAGCACCGCCAGGACCACCCAGAGGATGACGAGCAGGGTGACCCGTCTGCGGTACGAGAGTGGTTGGGTGTCCGGCATCCGCCGCCGGCACGCTTGCCACACGGTTGCCGGCCGTTCAATGCCGGAGCGAGCGGGCGGGTCCGGGGGGCCCGGACCTGGCGAGCCGCCGCGGGCAGGAGTACGTCAGCCGCATGGCGGACGGACGGCTGTGGATCGACGGCGCCTGGGTGGAGGGTGACCACCAGGCCGAGGTGCGCGCGCCGTGGGACGGGCGACTCCTGCGCCGGGTGGCCCAGGCCTCGGCCGCGCAGGCGGAGCAGGCGCTCTCGGTGGCGTACTCCGCGCGCGAGCGGCTCCAGCGGCAGAGCACCGGGAAGCGGCGCGAGGTGCTCGAGGGCGTCGTCTCCGGGCTCCGGACGCGAGGCGAGGAGCTGGCCCAGACCATCTGCCACGAGGCGGGGAAGCCCATCATCCTCTCGCGGGTCGAGGTGCAGCGGGCCATCGAGGTGTTCCGGCTCGCCGCTGCGGAGCTGACTCGCTTCGGCGGCTCCGTCGTCCCGGTCGACATGGACGGCGGCACCGAGGGGGTGGAGTGCGAGATCCGCCGCTTCCCCGCGGGCGTGGTGGTGGGGATCGTCCCGTTCAACTTTCCGCTGAACCTCGGCGCCCACAAGGTCGCCCCCGCGCTCGCCGTGGGCGCGCCGATCGTGGTGAAGCCGCCGCCGCAGGCCCCCGGCGCGCAGCTGCTCCTCGCCGAGCTCGCGCAGCAGGCCGGCGCCGACCCGGCCGCCTTCCAGGTCCTCACCTGTGACAACGCCGTGGCCGAGCGGCTGGCCACCGACCCGCGGGTGCGCATCCTCTCCTTCACCGGGAGCGCCACGGTGGGCTGGGCGCTGAAGCAGAAGGCGCCGGGACGCGCGCTGCTCGAGCTCGGCGGGAACGCGGCGGCGCTGATCGGCGCGGACGCCGACCTGGACTGGGCCGCCGAGCGGTGCGTCGCCGCCGGGTTCGGGTATGCGGGGCAGGTCTGTATCAAGGTGCAGCGGGTGTTCGTCGAGGCGCAGGCCCACGCCGCCTTCGTGGAGAAACTGCTCGCGCGGACCAGGGCCGTGCCCACCGGGGATCCCGCCGACGAGCGCACCGTCTGCGGGCCGGTCATCGACGACCGCTCCGCCGAGCGGATCACCGTCTGGGTGGACGAGGCGCTGGCCGGCGGCGCGCGGGTGCTCGCCGGGCACCGCCGCGACGGACGACTCCTTCAACCGACGGTGCTCGCCGACGTGCCGCCGGAGTCCAGGGCCGCCCGCGAGGAGATCTTCGGGCCGGTGGTGGAGGTGTGGAAGGTGGCGGACTGGGCCGCCGGGCTCCGGGCGGTGAACGAGGGGCAATACGGGCTCCAGGCCGGCGTCTTCACCCGCGACCTCGCCCGGGTGCGGCAGGCGTTCCATGGGCTCGAGGTGGGCGGGGTGATCGTCAACGATGCGCCCAACCTCCGGAGCGACAACATGCCGTACGGCGGCGTGAAGCGGAGCGGGCTCGGCCGCGAGGGCGTGCGCTACGCGATGGACGAGCTGACGGAAGAGCGGGTGCTGGTCACCCGTCTGCGCTGAGGCGAACCCGTGGCTGCGTACCGCTGTCCATCGTGCGGCGCCTTCAACCGGGTCGGGACCGGGAGCGGCACGCCGGTGTGCGGCCGGTGCAAGAAGCCCTTGCCGACGACCGGCCAGCCTCAGGACGTGGACAGCGCCGGGCTCGCGCGGGCCATCGCCGCGTCTCCGGTGCCCCTGCTGGTCGACTTCTGGGCGCCGTGGTGCGGGCCGTGCAAGGTGGCGGCTCCCATCTTCGACCAGGTGGCCCGCCGGCTCGCCGGGGAGGCGGTGGTGCTCAAGGTCGACACCGAGGCCAACCCGGACGCGGCGGCGCAGCACCAGATCCGCGCCATCCCCACGGCGGCGCTCTTCACCGGTGGCAGGGAGCAGGAGCGGCGGATGGGGGTGCAGCCAGCGCCGTCGCTCGAGGCGTGGCTGCGCAGCGTGGGCTCGGCCTGAGTCCTTCGGCCCCGCCTCAGGTCTTGGGGAGGGACGAACCCTTCATCGGGGCGCCGATCAGCGGGCCGATGAGGCAGACGTTCAGGAGCCCCGTGGCGATCGGCACGATGCCTGCCGCGGCGATGATCGTGCCCGCGACGCCCTGCACGACCGACAGCCCCACGTAGATCAGCACTCCACCGAAGACGACCCGCAGGGCGCGTCCGAGCGGACTGCCCATGAATTCAGCGAATCTCATCTCTGGATCCTCCGCGAACACGCTCGATACGAGCTGAGAGCCAGGGTGTCACGTCCGGGGTTCACTCGTCGGAGAAATGCGTGCCCCGGCGTGATTACACTCCCGCGGTGATGGCGCGCACCGACGAGGAGCTGCTGCAGGCGGCGCGGGCGGGTGACGACGAGGCGCTGGAGGCGCTCCTCGCCCGGCATGAGAAACAGGTCTTTCGCTTCGGGCTCCGGATGTGCGGCAACGAGGAGGACGCGCGCGACGTGCTCCAGGAGACACTGCTCGCCGCCTTCAAGGGCATGCGCCAGTTCCGCGGCGACGCCCAGCTCTCCACCTGGCTCTACCAGGTGGCCCGGAGCTTCTGCACCAAGGCCCGTCGTCGGGGCGCCGGTGAGCCAGCCCGGCACGAGTCGCTCGAGGGGCCCGCGCGCGAGGTGAGCGCCCCGGCGTCCGCTCCTGACGAGCGCGCTCATGCTCGAGAGATGGCCCGGGTGCTCCAGGAGGCGCTCCTCGCACTGCCGGAGTCGCAGCGCGAGGTGGTGCTCCTCCGGGACGTGGAG
Organism: Myxococcaceae bacterium; assembly: GCA_017881345.1. Taxonomy (GTDB): domain Bacteria; phylum Myxococcota; class Myxococcia; order Myxococcales; family Myxococcaceae; genus RPRB01. Next base: position 4,805 of record JADGQZ010000265.1, read on the forward strand.
GGCCTGTCGGCCGAGGAGGCCGCGCGGGTGGTAGGCATCGAGGTCCCGGCGCTGAAGAGCCGGCTGCACCGCGCACGCCTCGCGATGCAGGAGCGGATCGCCGCGCTGCTCGGCGCCGACCCGGCGAATCCGCCGACGTGTCCCGACCTGGCGCGTGAGCTGGTCAGCCGCGACGAGGATGCTCTCGACCAGGCGGCGTGCGCACGCATCGAGGAGCACCTCGCGCGCTGTGCGCGCTGCGGGCCCGCGTGCGAGGAGCTGAAGCGGTCGGTCTCGATGTGCCGCTCGCTCCCGGGGGGCGGCGTGCCTGCCGAGGTGCAGTCGCAGGTGCGCAACGCGCTCCGGGCCGCCGTGCACGCCTGAGCGCCGGTCGAACCCCTCGCCCCCCTCCATGCCTGCGGGGTCACACCCGCTCCAGCCGGGCCGGCACGCTCTTGTGCCATGGCGTCCCCACGAAGGGGTCGCGGTCCTCGGCGGCGGTGAGCTCGTTCGGCGCGACACCGGTCCGTGCCGGCGCGCCGTCTCCGGGGTAGACGAGCCCGAGCCCGTTGGGCAGCGACAGGTGACCGGGCTGCATCGTCCCGGACACCTCGACCGGCACGACGACCGAGTCACGCCGGGTCGACAGCCGAACCCGGTCTCCGGCGCCCAGGCCGAGGGTCGCCGCGTCCGCGGGGCTCATCCGGAGCGCACCCTCGGCGTCCCGCGTCCGCCAGGTGGGGTCGCGGATGATGGTGTTGGCGGTGAACGACCGTCGCTCCCCGGCCGAGAGGACGAACGGGAACTCCGGATCCAGGGCGGTCGCCGCCGCCGGCAGCGTCCCCAGCGCATCGAGGAGGTCCGGGAGCGCCAGGTGAATCTTCCCATCCGCCGTCGCGATGCGCCCGAGGACGTCGTCCCAGCCGTCCACGGCGAAGACGACGCCCCAGGGCTTCTCGAGCAGCGCGGTGAACAGCGCCTGCGCCGCCTCGAGGGGCGATCCACCGAAGCCGGCCCGGGCGAGCGAGGCCGGGCTCTCGGTCGCCGCCCGGAGCGCGAGCCCGAAGACGATGGCGCCCTCGCGCACCTCGGGCGGCAAGGGCATGGTGCGGTAGAGGAGCACCGGCACCTGGTGCCGCAGCCGCGGATCCCCCATCACCTCGGACAGGACCGCCTGGGCGTAGGCCTCCGGTCCGCCGGCAGCGGCCTCGTGGAGACGCGCGAGATCGTCCTCGGTGATGGCCCCGAGGGCGAGCGCGAGGCGGGCATGGATCTCCGCCTCGGGGAGCACCCCGGGCGGCGGCGGAAGGAGCCGGGGCCGCAGGTGGAAGTAGTTCTCGGGGAAGTCGAAGTTGAAGAAGGTGGCCTCGGCCTTCTCGAACTGGCTCGCGGCGGGGAGGACAAAGTCCGCCAACCGGGCGGTCTCGCTCATCGCCACGTCGATCACCACCACCGTGTCGAGCGTCCGGAGCGCCTCGCGGAAGCGCTTCGAGTCCGCGAGCGAGTGGGCGGGGTTGGCGGCCTCGACCAGCATGGCCCGGTAGCGGGCAGGGTGGTCGGTGAGGATCTCCTCGGCGATGACGTTGCATGGGACGAGCCCGGCGATGATCGGCGCGCCAACCACGGGGCTCCGCCGCTCCGAGGCGCCCCCGGCGATGGCCGAGAGGACGGTGGGCACGAAGGCGGTGCCCTTCCGGCCGAAGCTCCCGGTCAGCGCGATCAGGAGCTTGTGCAGATAGCTCACCAGCGTCGAGTCGCGGTTCATCTGCACGCCCAGATCCTCGAACGTGGCCAGGGCGCGGGCCTGGCCGATGACCCGGGCGGTCCGGCGGACCAGCGCCTCGTCCAGTCCGGCGCGCGCACAGTGCGCGGCGACCGGCACCGCCCGGAGCGCCGCCAGCACCTGCTCCACGCCCACCGTGTGCTCGGCGAGGAAGACGTGGTCGATGTGCCCCTCCTCGACCAGGATGGCGAGGAGCGCGGCGAGCAGCGAGGCGTCGGTGCCGGGCCGGACCTGGAGGTGGATGTCGGCCAGCTCGGCGGTCTCGGTCCGGCGCGGATCGACCACGATGAGCGTGCGGCCCGCGTCGGCGGCGATCTGCTTCAGCGTGACGCGCGCCCGGGGGATGGAGTGCGAATGCCAGGGGTTCTTGCCGAGGAAGAGCGCGACGTCGCAATTCTCGAAGTCGGCGCGGGTGATGGCGCCCATCACCCGGTGGCTCACCCAGAAC
>JADGQZ010000266.1 GCA_017881345.1 Myxococcaceae bacterium
CCATTGCGCAAAATTCCCCACTGCTGCCTCCCGTAGGAGTCTGGACCGTGTCTCAGTTCCAGTGTGGCTGATCGTCCTCTCAGACCAGCTACCCGTCGTAGCCTTGGTGGGCCGTTACCCCGCCAACGAGCTGATGGGCCGCGGGCTCATCCTGAAGTGATAGCTTGCATGCAGAGGCCACCTTTTCCTTCAGCCCCCGAGGGGGCCGTAGGCTTATCCGGTATTAGCTTGCCTTTCGGCAGGTTATTCCGGGCTTCAGGGCAGATTACCCACGTGTTACGCACCCGTGCGCCGCTCTACTAGGATTGCTCCATTCGCGCTCGACTTGCATGTGTTAGGCACGCCGCCAGCGTTCGTTCTGAGCCAGGATCAAACTCTCCAATTAAAATATCGAAGGTTTGAACTGGCGTATCTCCTCCTCGCCCCGTCGTCCTTTGACAAGCCCTCACGGGCGTACCATCGGAGTCCGGACCGAACAGGAGTCGCTGTTCGGGACACGCCGCCTCGCCCTCGAGCTGCCTCGCGGCAAACCCTGGGTGAAGGCGTGCGTATCCAATAGAATTGACTGCGGTTTCCGCAATCGTTTTGGACTTGCTATCCGGTTTTCAAAGACCGAGCCGCCGTCCTCCAGACCGTCACCGGTCTGTTGGCGGGCCGACCCTTCTACGGTCGGCATCGGAGGCTGTCAAGCATCCCGCACAGGGCGGGAACCCAGTATTTTCAAGGACTTACGGCAGCATCCATGAGGTGTTCTGGGGCCTCGAAGAGGAGCCAGCCCGCCGCTGATCCGGGGGTGGTTCGTCCGAGGGGTCGAGGTACATACCGAAGTGACCTGACCCTGTCAACCCGAGGGCTTTCCCCGGGTGGTCCGTGTGCTGGGGCGCGGTGACGGACCTGCCCTGGCCCGCGCCGGAACGTATTCAGTTGTCGTCCTGCCCGGACGTGCTGCCCGCCGCCCTCGCCCGACCGCTGCGAGGGGCGCGCTAGATAGAGACTTCGACCGCCCGTGTCAACTCCCGCGACGCGGCGCCTCGAGGCCGAGCGCGGCGAGGTCGACCCTGCCTCTGCGGCAGCGCTCGGCGGTGACGATGGCCTCGAGCTCACCGTAGGCCCGATCCACCGTGTCGTTCACCACCAGGTAGTCGTACGCCCGCGCCCCGTGCTCCACCTCGGAGCGAGCGGCCAGCATCCGCCGGCGAATGGAGTCCTCGCTCTCCGTCCCCCGCTCCCGGAGCCGCCGCTCCAGCTCGGCCATGCTCGGGGGGAGCACGAAGACCAGCACCGCCTCCGGGTACCCGCGCTGGATGGACTGCCCTCCCTGCACGTCGATGTCGAAGACCGCGATGCCTCCGGTCGAGAACACCCGGTCCACCGTCGAGCGCGGGCTCCCGTAGAAGTTCCCGTGCACCTCGGCCCACTCCACCAGCTCGTCGCGCTCGATCATCCGCTGGAAGGCCAGCGCGTCCACGAAGTGGTAGTCCACGCCGTCGCGCTCGGCGCCCCGCGGCTCGCGGGTGGTCACGCTGACGCTGAAGGCAGCATCGGCGTGCGCCTCGACGAAGCGGCGGGCCAGCGTGGTCTTCCCCGTGCCGGACGGCGCCGAGAGCACCAGCAGGAGGCCGCGATGGAGGGTCGCGGAGCTCATTCGACGTTCTGCACCTGCTCGCGGATCCGCTCCAGCTCGGCCTTGAGCTCCACGATGCGGGTCGAGACCTCCGTCGACTGGCTCTTGCTCCCGGTGGTGTTCACCTCGCGGTGCATCTCCTGGACGAGGAAGTCCATCCGCCGGCCGGCCGGATCGGCGCTGGCGAGGAAGCCGCGGAACGCCTCGAGGTGCGCCTGGAGCCGGGTCGCCTCCTCGGCCACGTCGGTCCGCTCGGCGAAGAGCGCGACCTCCTGCACCAGCCGCGCCTCGTCCACCGGTGCGCCCTTCAGGAGCTCTGCCACCCGCTCGTGCAGCCGGGCCCGGTAGGCCTCCACGGTCCTCGGCGCCAGCGTCGCGACCTCGGCGGTGAGCGTCGCCACGCGTGCCAGCCTCGAGGCGAGGTCCCCCTCCAGCGCCCGACCCTCGCGCTCGCGCATCAGCACCAGCGCGTCCAGGGCGTCGGTGAGCGCACGCTCCAGCGCCGCCTCGGCCCCGCCGAGATCCGCCACCGGCTCCTCCATCCGGATGACGGCCGGCAGCGCGGCGATCTGCGCGGTGGTGGGAACGTCGGCCATGTCCACCGCCCGCGCCACGGCCCGGAGCGCCTCGCGCCAGGCCCGGGCCATCGCCACGTCCACCGTGGGCACCGCACCGGTCGCCGTGGTCGCGCTCCGGCGCACCGCCACGTCCACCGCGCCCCGCACGCAGCGCGCCCGCACGACCCGGAGCACCGCCGGCTCCAGCGCCGACAGCTCGCGCGGAAGACGCACCTTCACCTCGAGGTGCTTGTGGTTCACGGCACGGACCTCGACGGAGATCTCCTCGTCCCCTGCCCGCGCCCGACCCGTTCCAAAGCCGGTCATGCTCTTGAGCATGTGCCCAGGGGTGCTAGGAGGCGCCGACCCGGCCGTCAAGGGCCACCGCATGCAATCCTGGAACAAGCAGCTGGAAGGGACGGGGAAGAGGGCCCTGGCCAGGGTGGCGGCGCTCGCGTTCCGGCGGCCGGCCCGCGCGCTGCCCTCGGGGCCCCGCCGCATCCTCCTGGTCCGCATCGACGACCGGGTCGGACAGGCGTTGCTCATGACCCCGCTCGCCGCGGCGCTGAAGCGGCTCCAGCCGGCGCCGGCCGTCGACCTCCTGGTGCACCAGCGGACCGCGCGGGTGCTCGAGGGACATCCGGCGATCGACCGCATCCTCACGCTCGACCGCCGGCTCCTCGCCCTGGGTGGCCTCGCGCCGGGCATCCGGGCAGTCCGGAGCGCCGGCCCGTGGGACGCAGTCGTCGACTGCGGCAACTGGGAGATTCCCGGCGTCACCTCGGCGCTCGTCTCGCGGCTCGTCGCTGGCACCGCCCAGGTCATCGGCCCGGCGGTCGCCCCCACCGGGCCGCTGCACGATGTCCCCGTGCCCGCGCGCACGGACACGCGGTCGGAGCTCGCCCAGCGGCTCCACCTCCTCTCCCCGCTGCTCGACCCGCCGCAGCTGCTCCCCACGTTCCGCACGCCGCGGGTCCCCGACTCGCTCCGTCCACTGCTCGATCAGGTCCGCGCGAGCCCGCACGCGGTGCTCGTTCCCGGAGGCCGGCTCGGGTGGCGACGGCTTTCCCCGGAGCTGTTCGGGGTGGCAGGGCGGGCGTTCGTGCAGCTCGGACGGGCGGTCCACGTGGCATGGGGGCCCGGCGAGGAGGACCTCGCGCGCACGGTCGTCGGTGCCATCCCCGGTGCGCAGCTGGCCCCGCCGACCGATCTCGACGGACTGGCCGCACTGCTCGCGGCCGCCCGATGCACCGTCTGCAACAACTCGGGCCCGATGCACCTGAGCGTCGCGGTGGAGGCACCGACCCTGGCGCTCTTCCTGAGGATGGATCCCGAGCGCTGGGGCTACCGCGCGCCCCCTCACGCCCCCCTCGACCTGACCCCGATGATCGGCGATCCGCAACGGGCCGCCGACGCCGTGGATCGCGCCGTCCGAGCATTCACCGAGAGGCTCCCGTCATCGATTCCCGGCTGACCGCCGTTTCTATCGGTCGCCACGTCCGATCCGCTCCAGAAGCTCCGTCGTGCTGTGGTCCTTCGGGTCTCCGGCGATCGCCACCCGGCCGCCCCACGCCGCGAGCTCCTCGGCGCTCACCGGCGCAGTCCCCGGCTTCAGCACCACCAGCGAGCCGGCCACGTTCGCCAGCTCCGCCGCCGCGCGCGCACCTGCCCCGGCCGCGAGCCCGAGCGTGAACGCC
>JADGQZ010000267.1 GCA_017881345.1 Myxococcaceae bacterium
AGCCCGAGGCCCAGCCCGCCCCCGTTGCGCGCCAGCCCGCGCTCGCCCTGGACGAAGGGCTCGAAGAGCGAGGCGAGCAGGTCGGGCTCGATGCCGATGCCGTCGTCGCGGACGCGCAGCTCGGCCCGGCCGCCTTCCGCGGACAGGGACACGGCCGCGAAGCCGCCCTGGGGCGTGTACTTGGCCGCGTTCTGGAGCAGGTTTCCGAGTACCTGGGAGATGCGGGTCGGGTCGGCGTCGATCCAGACCGGGTCCGGCGGGAGCTGGACCTCGAGGGAGATCTGGCGCCGTCCCAGCAGCGCCCGGTGGTCCTCGCAGGTGCGGCCCACCAGGTCGCGCAGCTCGACCGGCGAGCGCTTGAGCGTGGCCTTCCCGCGCGAGATGCGCGTCAGGTCCAGGAGCTCGTCCACCAGCCGTACCAGGTGATCGAGCTGCCGGCGCTGGACCTCGCGGGCGCTGCGGGCCTGATCGCTGTCGGCCTGAGCCTGCGTCAGCACCAGCAGGCTGTCGTGGATGGCCGCCAGCGGGTTCCGCAGCTCGTGGGAGAGCGACGCCAGGAACTCGGTCTTGTGCCGGTCCGACTCGCGGAGCGCCTCGGCCAGGACGCGATGGCGCTGCTCGCTCTCGCGCAGCGCCTCCTCGGCCCGGGCCCGCCCCGCGCGCAGCCGGAGCGTGGTGATGCCGTGGACCAGGTCGTTGGCCAGCTCGGAGAGGAGGGAGCGCTCGTCGAGCGAGAACGGATCCGGCTCCTGCGAGTAGATGGTGAGCGCGCCGAGGGCGCACCCCTCCGAGAGCAGCGGGAGCGACACCGACGAGGCGTACCCGCGCTTGATCGCCTCCTCGCGCCAGGGGGCGAAGCGCGGGTCGTTCCGCATGTTGGAACAGTAGATGGGCTTGCCGGTGCGGATGGCGGTCCCGGTCGGCCCCCGGCCCCGCTCCGTGTCGGCCCAGGTCAGCCGCAAGGTGTCGAGGTACCCACGCTCGAAGCCCGCGTGCGCGACCGCCCGGATGGACCGATCGGCGTCGTCCTCGGCGAAGCCGACCCACACCATCGCGTGCCCGCAGTCCTCGACCACGATCCGGCACACCGCGTCCAGGAGCTCCGCCTCGCTCGACGCGTGGAGCATGGCGTGCGAGCTGTTGCTCAGGGCCCGCAGCGTGCGGTTGAGGCGGCGGAGCTCGTCGCTCTCGCTGCGCTCGGTGGCGGCCCGGGCGGCGGCGGAGAGCCGCTCCGCGGCCGTGGTGGCGGCGTCAGGCACCTTGGGACGGCCGGTGGTGGTGCTCACGGCGCTGGGCTCCGTTCGACGGCCCACCCGCGGCCGGAGCATACGGTCGAACGGAGGGACTCCCGAGGTGCACTGAATCGTAGCACGCGGCCCGCTCGCGTCGCGTACCGCAACGGGGCGCTCGCGCGCGGAGGTGGGAGACGCCCGACATCCCCGGCCTTCCGTCCGGAACCCGGAGGCGTCGCCGACCCGACGGTTCCCGGCACCCGCGACGCAGCCGGGCGAAGGACCGCGGGAACACGGCGGATCCTGCGAGCCGTGGGCGGTCCCGCCCTTGCATGACGAACGTGCCGATGCACGCGACGATGCCCACCTGCCCGAACCTCGAGCGCTGCTCCCTCCGCCAGAGCATCGGCATGAAGGAGGCGCTCGCGGTGTGGCACAGCTTCTACTGCGAGAGCGGGTTCGTGCGTTGCGAGCGATACAAGCTCGCCTGCGCGGGCTCGGACGTGCCGGCCCGCCTCCTTCCCAACGGGCGGCTGCTCGAGGGCACGGACGCCGCCATCGCGGCCCGACGCGACCGCTGACTCAGGGCGGCCCGGACCTTCCTGCACCGGCGGCCTCGGTGGCCACCAGCCACTCCGCCATGCGTCGCAGGCCCTCGTCGAGCGAGGTCCGGGGCGCGAAGCCGGTCAGCGCCTCCAGGCGGGCCGTGTCCGCCCAGGTGGCCACCACGTCGCCGGGCTGCATGGGAGCGAGGATCCGATGGGCCTTCCGGCCGAGGTGCTTCTCGAGCGTGGTGATGAAGACCTCCAGCTCGACCGGCGAGGAGTTCCCGACGTTGAGGATGCGATACGGCGCCTCGCCCCCGCTCGCCTCGGGGGGCCGCGCCAGCACCCGCACCACCGACTCGACCACGTCGTCCACGTAGGTGAAGTCGCGGCGCATCCTCCCGCCGTTGAAGAGCTGGATGGGCTGGCCGCGCAGGATGGCGCGGGCGAAGAGGATGGGAGCCATGTCCGGGCGTCCCCACGGTCCGTAGACGGTGAAGAAGCGCAGCCCGCTGGTGGGCAGCCGGTGCAGGTGGCTGAACACGTGGGCCTGCAGCTCGTTCGCCTTCTTGGTGGCCGCGTAGTAGCTGATCGGGCGATCGACCCGGTCGTCCTCGGAGAAGGGGACCTTGGTGCTGGCGCCGTAGACCGAGCTCGACGAGGCATAGACCAGGTGCTTCACGCCGGCCGCGGCGCAGGCCTCGAGCACGTTGCCGAAGCCGACCAGGTTCGAGTCGGTGTAGGCCCGCGGGTTCTGGACCGAGTACCGGACGCCGACCTGCGCGGCCAGGTGGACCACGCCCTCGGGCAGGGCCTCCGCCACGAGGCGCTGCATGGCCTCGCGATCGGCCACGTCGGCCTGCAGGAACGAGAACCCCGGCTGGCCCTGCAGCAGCGCAAGCCGCGCCCGTTTCAGCGCCGGCTCGTAGTAGTCGTTCAGGCTGTCCAGCCCACTCACCCGGTACCCGTCGCGCAGCAGCCGGGAGGCGAGGTGGAAGCCGATGAAGCCGGCGCAGCCGGTGACGACGGTGCTGGGCATGTCCTTCCTCGATGCTCCCCATAGCACGGGGCCGACCCGCCGGCGCGGGCGTGTCCCACATGTCGGGAACTCTCGGTGCGGCGGGGAACCCGGCCGGGCGGGCCCGGAGCTGGACCCGCACGGCCGGGCTCCTGCCTATACTGGGCGTGCACCGCACCACCACCACCACTGCCGTGCGCCAGCTCACCCTCCTCCCAGCGCTCGTCCTCGCCGCCCACCTCGGGTGCGCGGCCAGCACCTCGTCCGG
>JADGQZ010000268.1 GCA_017881345.1 Myxococcaceae bacterium
CCAGACTGCGGACCAGGGCGATCATCGGATCCTCGGAGGCGGCGATGGCGGCTGCGCCGCCGGACCAGAGCGCGCGCCGCTGCGCCACGTCGTAAAGCTTCGTGCCCTGCACCACCCGCGTCGCGAGCTGGCGCGGTGAGTCCTTGCCCAGCACCTTCTTCACGTAGGGATGGTCGGCGCCGAGCTCCTCGCGCATCTTGGTGAGGCCGAGCGTGAAGAGCTCCACCTCCAGCTCGGAGTGGATGGGTGCCTTGCTGAATGTGACCAGCTCGGTCGCGGGCAGCCGCGCGTCGGTGAACTCGCGGTAGCGCTCGGTGTCGGGCTTCGGCCGCTCGGTGGCGCCCCACACGAGGTTGCGCGCGATGCCAAACAGCTCCGAGTAGTACTTGTTGGCCGAGCGGATCCAGGTGGTCTCCCGCTCGAGCTTCAGCTCGGTGGCGGTCGCCTGCGCGATGGCGTCCCACGCTCCACCCACGTCCTTCTGGAGCGCGGGCACCTTCGCCACCCGGGCCCGGAGCGCCTGCTCCTCCTTCACCTTGGTGGCGAAGAACGCCGGGTCGAGCAGCGCCTCACGCCGGCCGAACATCCCCTTGTACGAGTTCTCCACGCCGAACAGCTCGTCCTGGCTCGTCCGGCGGGCCTCGGGGCTGCGCTGCTGGTACTGCGACACCCAGCCGCGGAGCTGGGCCAGCCGCTCGAGGCGCAGGGGAAGGAACTGGTCCCGGAGCGCGGCCAGCTGGGCGACCGTCAGAAGTCGGCCCGTCGATCCCGGGTTGCCGGAGACGAAGGTCAGCTCGCCATCGCGCGCGCCTGCCGGGCTCCAGTGGAAGTACTCGGGCGTCTGCAGCGGCCTGCCGTCCTCGTAGACGCGGAGGAAGCTCACGTCGAGGTCGTAGCGGGGGAAGTTGAAGTTGTCGGGGTCGCCCCCGAAGAAGGCGATGGCCTCCTCGGGCGCGAAGACCAGCCGGACGTCCTTCTTCCAGCGGCGGTACGTGTACAGGTGGTACTGGCCCCCGCGGTAGAGCGTCACCACCTCGCAGCGCAGCTGGTCCGAGGTCTGGCAGGCCTTCTCCAGCCGGGAGAACGCGGCCTTCTGGGCGCGGTTGAAGGCGTCCCCCGAGAGACCGCGGGTGGCGTTCTGCACCGGCGCGGTGACGTCCTTGATGGTGGTGAGCTGGTTGATCTCCATCCGGGGGCAGGTGCGCTCGTCGGCCTGGGTCCGGGCGTAGAACCCCTTGGCCGTCAGGTCCTGTTCGGGCGTCGACAGGTCCTGGATGCAGCGGCGGGCGCAGTGATGGTTGGTCATCACCAGACCGTCGGGCGAGACGAAGCTCCCGGAGCAACCCAGGGCGAGCCGCACGCTCGACAGCCGCACGTGGTCGAGCCAGGCCTTGTCCGGCGAGAAGCCGTAGGCCTTCTCCACCTTGGCACTGGGGAAGCTGTCGAAGGTCCACATGCCCTCCTCGGCGCGGACGGCAGGCGCGGCGAGGGCGAGGACCAGGGCGAGGAGAGTGAGGGGAATTGGAGATTTCATCGGGGGGCCGTCCCGTAGGTGGGACCGGACCCCCTGTCAACGCAAACGGGGTCGTCCAGGTCGGGTGACACCCGGACGGGGGGGAAGCACCCAGGGGAGAGGGTGGGTGCCCCCTCTGGGAGAGGCTCGGCCCGCCGCCTGCAGAGGCAGTCCGCCGACATGCGCTCCCTGCTCCTCGCCCTGGTTCTCCTGGCCCCCGCCGTCCGGGCGGCACCCGTGCTCGTGCCGCTCTCCCGCGGGCTCGAGCTCCGCACGCAGTCCGTGGCCGACCCCGCCACCGCCGACCTGGTCGTCCAGTCCCGGCTGCTCTCGGCCAGGTACGGCATGCGCTGCGTCTCCGGCGATGCGTTCGGCCCCAAGGCGCCCATCGTCGCCGGTGCGGCCTGCGAGGTGCGTGACGGCTCGGGGGCGGTCTACGAGGTCAAGGTGACGAACGTCGGGAGTGTCTCGGTCTCCCTCGACGTCCGCCAGACCGGCACCCTGGCCCAGGGTGTCCGCCCGGCCCCCTTCCTGTCCCTCCCCGCCGACCTCGAGCCGGGGGTCCTCGCCCGGTACAAGATGACGGCGTACGCCATCGATGGCGCCCAGGTGGAGAGCCGGTTCGCCTCGCTCGTCCTGCACACGGACGGCAGCTACCAGTTCGGAGAGCGCCGGGGCCGGTGGTCGCTGGTGCAGGGCCTCCTGCTGCTCGACGGCGAGTACACCGCCTGGGGCCCGGGCGCGCTCTCCGAGGACGCCCTTCGGCTGACGTTCCACTCCCAGGGGGCGCGGTTCAGCGTCTCCGCGGCGCTGGCGTGGGTGGACCCGAAGGGCGTCGTCCTGAGCCAGCTGAGTCCGGTCAGTCGCTGACCGAGCACCCCGGTCCCCCGGAGTGGGTCCCCGACGGAGAGCTCCGGTCCCTGAACGGGGTTCCAGGCGGGCTTGCGTCCGGCGCCGGATGGATCTGTCATCGGGATGGTCATGTGACGTTCCACCCCACAGCCGCTGGAGGCCCTGCGCCATGCACCTCGCCATTACCTTCCGGAACTTCGAGGCGTCCGAGTCCCTGAAGGACCACACGCGCGAACGGCTGGAGCGGCTGGTGAAGAACCTGGATCGGGCCTGTACGGCGCACGTGGTCCTGAGCCTGGAGCGGCATCTGCACCATGCCGACCTGACGCTGTCCACGGGGCCGCTGGTGGTGAGGGCCAAGCACGCGACGGTGGACATGATGGCCTCCATCGATGCGGCAGTGGACTGCCTCGAGGAGCAGCTCCGGCGCGACAAGGACCGCAACAAGCACCACCACCGCCGCGCCTGGGTCCATCACCAGCAAGAGGCGCTCACGTCCGAGGAGCAGGCGCTGGACGGCGCGGCCTGAACCTTGCGCCGCTGTGCCGCACGGGCTATCTCGCGCGGATGCTGACGGGGCAGCGGCCGGGCCCCCCGCGCAGCGCCCGTGCACATGAAGATCACCGAGTTCCTCAGCCCCCAGGCGGTGATCCCGGCACTCGTCGGGCGGACGAAGCAGGACGTCCTCCGTGAGCTCGCCGAGAGCCTCGCGACCTCGTATCCACCGCTGAACGGTGGCCGGGTCCTGGAAGTGCTCACCGAGCGCGAGAAGCTGAACACCACCGGCATCGGCGAGGGCGTGGCCATCCCGCACGGGAAGCTCGCCGGGCTGCCGCGGCTCTACGGGGCGTTCGGGGTCGCCCGTCAGGGCGTGGACTTCGCCTCGATCGACGGCCGCCCCACCCAGCTCTTCTTCGCCCTGATCGCCCCCGAGAACTCGGCCGGGGTGCACCTCAAGGCCCTGGCGCGCATCTCGCGGCTGTTCCGCAATCCGCAGTTCCGGGAGGCCATCATCGAGGCTCCCGACGCGGCGCGCATCTACGCGCTGATCGCCGAGGAAGACGCCCGCGCGTGAACCTGGTCATCCGGCCAGTCCACGACATCTTTCTCGAGGAGGTGGTGTTCCCCGCCTTCGCCCTGGGCGTGGTGGACGCCGGGAGCGGGCTGGCGAAGCTGCTGGAGTCGGTGGCCGACGAGCGGGTGGCCTGGCTGCTGGGGCAGGTGCTGGACCGCACCGTCGGAGGCAGCTTCTTCGGGCTGGTGGACGACGAGTGGCTGGAGCTGGTGCACGTGCTCCTCTTCTCGGAGTGGGAGCGGCGGCGAGATGGCTGGCACGTGGCCCGGGAGCACGCGGGTTACGCGGGGGAGTACGAGCTCGCGCTGCACGTGGCGCTGATGCTCCAGGACCCGAGCTACCCCTACGCCGATGGGCGTGCCGCCGAGCGCTTCCGCGACGAGTGGCTGGGGAAGGTCATCCGGAGCGGCCCCGTCGCGCTGGTGGCCGGCATCTGGGACCCGTTCCCGACGTTCCCGCCCGACCAGGTGCTGGTGACGGTGGGCCGGAGCACGTACGCCCCGCCGGAGAATCTGGCCATCGCGGACTGGAGCTACCGGCCGTCGCACGCGGTGCAGTCGTGGGCCCGGCGGCTCGACGAGCAGCTGCGGAGCCTGCTCGGGCGCGAGCGTGCGCGGCTCGGCCCGCTGAGCCTCCGCGAGTCCGACGAGCTGCTCGCGTACTGGAGCGGCCAGCTGCCCGAGGCGCCGGCGCTGAGCGTGGCCTTCAGCGGGCTCGGGCCAACCGCTGGTGGCTGGGTGCGCGAGGTGGGCGAGCTGAGCCGGCTGGTCCGCACTGCCGCCGCCGCCCACCACGGACTGACCTCCCTGGTGACCCGCGAGGGCGGGCAGGTCAGCGACGTGGAGCCGGAGGCTGCTCCAGGGAGATGGTGACCGGCCCGTCGTTGACCAGCGCCACCTGCATGTCCGCGGCGAAGACCCCCTCCTCGACCCGGATGCCCAGGGCGCGGAGCGCGTCGCAGGCCTTCCCGTAGAGCCGGCGTGCCTCGTCGGGTGGGGCGGCGTCCACGAAGCTCGGGCGCCGGCCCTTGCGCGTGTCCGCGTAGAGCGTGAACTGGCTCACCACGAGCGCCGCGCGGTGAGTGTCGAGGAGCGAGAGGTTCATCTTTCCCGCGGGGTCCTCGAAGATGCGCAGCCCGGCGATGCGGTCGGCGAGCGCCACCGCCTCGGCCTCGCCGTCGCCCTTGCCGACCCCCAGGAGGACCAGGAGCCCCGGGCCGATGGCGCCGACCGTGCGGCCCTCGACCGTGACCGAGGCCTCGCGGACGCGCTGGAGGAGGGCCTTCACGCCCGATCGACCCTAGCCCAGGACCGCCGGGCTGCTGACGGGGTCCTCCGTCCCCCGCCGAGCACATAAGGTCGGGGCAGGATGCCCGAGCCCGGACACCGGAGTCCCCCGCCGCTGTTCCAGTCCATCGTGCTCGGGCCAATCCGGACCTTCATCCGGATGGAGGCGGCGGGCGGCATCGCGCTGTTCGTCGCGGCGCTCCTGGCGTTCGTCGTGGCGAACTCGCCGTGGCACCAGGGCTTCGAGCGGCTGTGGACGACGCCGGTGGAGCTCGCGTTCGGCGAGCTCGGCTTTCAGGTCAGCCTGAGGCGGTTCATCGACGATGGGCTGATGACGATCTTCTTCTTCGTCGTCGGGATGGAGATCAAGCGCGAGCTCATCGAGGGTGAGCTCCGGACGGTGCGGCGGGCGATGCTGCCTGCCATCGCCGCGACGGGAGGCGTGCTCCTCCCGGCAATCATCTTCTACTCCCTGAACCGGGGGACGGCCGGGGAGAGGGGATGGGCCATCCCGATGGCCACGGACATCGCCTTCTCCATCGGCTGCCTGATCCTCCTCGGCAAGCGGGTGTCGCGGGGTCTCCTGGTCTTCCTGACCGCGCTGGCGATCTTCGACGATATCGCCGGCATCCTGGTCATCGCCTTCTTCTACGGGGGTGGGCTGAGCGTGCCGGGGCTGGTCTGGGTGGCGGTGGTGGGGCTCGCGGTGTACGGGGCCGGCCGCCTCGGGGTGGAGAACGCGCTCCTCTACACCGCGGGCGGGGTCGCGCTGTGGATCGCCCTCCACCACGCCGGGGTGCACGGGACGCTGGCCGGGGTGCTGCTCGGACTGCTCGTGCCCGCGGTGACCCGGCGGCCGGTCCGCGAGGTCCTGGCCGGGTTGAGAGAGCATTCGCTGCGCACGCTCGAGGTGAGCGAGCGGCTGGACACGAGCGACCTCCTGTACGTGAGCGACGAGGTGCGGGAGGCGGTGCCGCCGCTGCAGCGCTTCGAGCACGCGCTGCACCCGTGGGTGGCGTTCCTGATCATGCCGCTGTTCGGGCTGGCGAACTCCGGGGTCTCGGTGGCCGGGATGTCCATCAAGGACCTGACCGGGTCGGTGTTCCTCGGCGTGGCGGTGGGACTCTTCGTCGGAAAGCAGCTCGGGATCTTCGCCTTCACCTGGGGGGCGGTGAAGCTGGGCGCGGCGGAGCTCCCGGGCGGCGCGCCGTGGCGGAGCGTGTACGGCGTCGCGATGGTGGCGGGGGTCGGGTTCACCGTGGCGCTGTTCATCGCGAACCTCGCCTTCGGGGGGGAGCCGAAGCTCCTCGACGAGGCGAGGCTCGGGGTGCTCGTGGGATCGCTGGTCTCCGGAGTGAGCGGGATGCTGGTCCTCCGGGCGGTGCGGGCGCCGGTTGCGAAGGTCGCCGGCGAGCAGTCGACGGCCGCGACCTGACGCGGTGCTCGGAGGCTCCCGTTGCGGTGGTCGGTCCGGCGAGCGCCGCGATGCCGGGAACCCAGCGGGACGGCCCGTTGTGGAACGTGGCGGTGTCCAGGGTCGGGCCGCCCGGCGCGAACATCCAGGCCTCGGCCGTGTGCGCTCGCGGGCTGTCGCGCCAGGGGCACAGCCAGCGGCCTCCAGGCCGTCCCGGTGGCGTCGGGGGCCAGCGCCGGGCCGGGACGACGCGGGGGATCCCCGGCGGGACCCGTTCCCGATTCGCGGAAGGTTCCCCGGCCACTAGGACTCAGGGTGTGACTGGGAGAGCCCTGTCGCCAGCCCCGTGGACCGGGTGCTCACTGTTCCCGAGCTGCCCGTCCGCTTTCGTGCCTGGTGCGCCCTCCCACGCACAAACCCGGACGCCCGAGGAGCGACCCTTGCCGCGTTGAACCTCCGTCACGCGCCGACACGACGTGTCCGTCACGAGGTGTCTGGCACCACGACTGGCAACACGCCTGGCGACAGGGTTGGGCGGTGACGTCGCCGGCCTCTCGCCGCGGCCGCCACGAGCGCCCCGGTTCGCGCCGGCCGCTCGGGATTGTCCCGAAGGGCAGTCCCGCTGCGCTCTGTGTCCCATCTGGGCCAGGACGGCTCCGGGCACCCGACTCGAGGGGTCGAGACGCGACTCGACCCCACGATCTCCCAGCCACGAACGTGCCTGGCCCACCCAGGCCTCGCGCCCCGCGAGCAGGACCGCTGTGCACGATCCGTCCCAACGCGGTCACCCCGCTCGCCTCTCCTCAACACGACGCCGCGTGAGCACCCGGCCTACCTTGCGGCCGCGCTGCGGGGCAGGGGAAGATCCAGACGCTGGCCGTTCGCTCCGGAGTGCAGCCCCTTTGTCGTTCCGTGGTCTCTTCCTCTCCGCTGCCCTCCTCGCATGTGCCCCCGTGCTGGCGGGGCCCCCTGCGCCCGCGCGTGACAGGGCCGCGGACCGCGAGTCTCTGAAGAAGACGCTCCTCGAGCTGGCCCAGCGCGCCCCGTTCAGCGACGCGCGGCTCGGGATGCAGCTCCTCAGCCTCGAGGACGGGAGCATCGTCTTCAGCAAGGACGCCGACGCGCTGATGAACCCGGCATCCAACGTGAAGCTCGTGACCGCAGCGGCCGCCCTGGCCAAGCTTGGCCCCGAGTACAGGTTCGATACCGAGTTCCTCGTCGAGCCGGGGTCCTCGGACCGCGTCCGGGCGCTCTTCGTCCGCGGCAAGGGCGACCCGAGCCTCACCACCGAGCGGCTCCACGCCATCGCCTCGGAGCTCGTGCACCTCGGGCTCCGCGAGGTGGGCGACCTGGTCCTCGACGACACCTGGTTCGACGCCGAGCGCCTCGCCCCCGGCTTCGAGCAGGAGGTCTCGGACCGCGCCTACACCGCGCCGACCGGTGCGCTCAGCCTCAACGCCAACGCGGTGGGGGTCTACCTGCGCGCTGCATCGCCGGGGTCTCGCGCGGTGGTCGAGCTGGAGCCGCCCTCGGAGTACTTCGAGGTGGTGAACGCGGCGGTCGGCGCCTCGAGCCGGGCGCGCCGGGCCTCGGTCTCGTCCTCGTGGACCGGTACCCAGCAGCGCATCACCGTGCGCGGCACCGTGCCCGTGGCCGGCGAGTGGGCGGTGTGGAAGCGCATCGACAACCCGCCGCTGTACTTCGGCTTCACCTTCAAGCGCGTGCTCGAGATGCACGGCATCCACGTGCGCGGCAAGCCGAAGCTCGGCGCCGTCCCCGAGCGCACCCGGCTGCTCTATGTCGCCCAGAGCGAGACGTTCGATCTCATCCTGAAGCGGATGAACAAGTACTCGAGCAACTTCGTGGCCGAGCAGCTGCTGAAGACGCTCGGCGCCGAGCTGAAGGGGCCGCCCGGCAGCACCGCCAACGGCGTCTCGGTCGCCGAGGAGTTCCTCGAGCGCGAGGTGGGCATCCCCCGCGGCTCGTACATCCTCCGGAACGGCTCGGGCCTCAACGACACCAACCGCTTCACCGCGCGGCAGCTGGCGCAGCTCCTTCGGGTGATGTGGGACCGCTTCCCGCTGGCCCCCGAGTACCTCTCCAGCGTGGGCATCGCCGGCAAGGACGGGACGCTTCGCTACCGCTTCGAGGGCAGCGAGGCCGTGGGCCGGCTCCGCGCCAAGACCGGCACGCTGGAGAACGTCTCGGCCCTCAGCGGCTACGTGCAGTCGGTCGGCGGGGAGCGCTTCGCCTTCAGCGTGATGGTGAATGATTACCCCGGTCGCTCGGGGCCGGTGGTGCAGGGAATCGACGCGATGGGCGCAGCGGTCGCGGCGGTGGGAGCGCCGGGCGGACCGGACCGCGCGGTCGCCAGTCTCATGCAGCCCGCCGGGGTGACCCCCGTCTCCAGCGAGGAGGCGAAGGCCCGCATCCGGACGTACCTCGCCGTGGCCCAGAAGGCAGACCAGCGGAACCTGCCGTTCCTCCGGACCGCCTGGCGGACCGAGCGCGATCCGGCGGTGCGCGCCGTCCTCGCCGACTCCATCTACCAGAGCGACCCCCGCGACTACCTGGGCACCCGGGCGCTCCTCGACAGCTTCACGGCTGGTGACGACGTGTACGGGCGGCTGCGGAAGCTCGCCCGCGAGCTCCGAGAGCCGCTCCCCTGCGTGGGCAGCCTCACCGCCCTGGCGGCCGAGGGGAACGGAGAGGCGCTCTCCCGCCTCGTCGAGCTTGCCCGTGCCTCCAGCGGGGACCTGGGTGCCCAGCGCACCGTCTCCAGCTCGCTGGCGGACGTCGCCCGCACGGCCCCCGACGAGCTCCTCGTCTCCCTCCGGGCGGCATCGTCGGCCGACCGGGACGCCGCCGTCGTCCTCCTTGCCCAGGGAGTGGCCCAGCAGCAGGACGCGGACCATCCGCTCTGGCCCGCGGTTCGCAAGGTGATGGCCTCGACCGACCCCACCGTCGCAGCGTTCGGTCGGGGCCTCGACGCCACCCTCTCCCAGCGCGTGGCCGCCGAGAAGGCGCCCAAGGTCGTGCAGGCAGGTCCGGCAACGGTCCCCGCTGCGCCCGCGCCTCCGCCCGCTGCGCCGACGGCGACCGAACGCCCCGGCGGGTAGGTAACTCCTCGCAACCCCTACGGGGGCCGGGGGGCCGGGCGCGTTCACGGAACTTCATGGAAGTGGCTTGCACTTTCGCGAGCCTTCCGGGCCCGTTCCGGGTAATTCACCGCGCCCCCCATCGTCCCTCAAGGCGAGGCCCTGACGCATGTTCCAGCCAGCTCCGACCACCACCCGAGACGACAAGGCATTCGATGTCGGGTCGCCGTTGCAAGGAACCCGGCGTCGGAACGGGAAACGCTGGCTGCTGGTCATCGGTGGCCTGGTCCTGATCTTCGGCACCCTGGCCGGCATCAAGGTCGTCCAGATCATGACGATGATCAAGGTGGGGAAGACGATGCTCCCCCCGCCCGAGTCTGTCGCCTCGGCCAAGGTCCAGTCGGTCGACTGGCAGCCCTCCCGGGCTACCGTGGGCACCCTGATCGCCATCCGCGGGGTCACCCTCGGCGCCGAGGTCACCGGCACCGTCCGGGAGATCGGGTTCGAGAACGGCGGCCTGGTAAAGAAAGGGCAGCTCATCGTCCGGCTCGACACGTCCGCCGAGTCCGCCCAGCTGCAGAGCGCGCTGGCCGACGCCGCCCTGGCCAAGCAGACGCTGGAGCGCGCCGAGTCCCTCCGCAAGCAGGAGGTCAACACCCAGGCCGAGCTGGAGAACGCCCAGGCCAAGGACAAGCAGTCCCGCGCCGCGGTCGTGAATCTCCAGGCGATCATCAACAAGAAGGTCATCCGCGCGCCGTTCGACGGACGGGCCGGCATCCGTCAGGTCGAGCTCGGGCAGGTGGTCTCCCCGGGGACGCCCATCGTGTCGCTGCAGACCGTCACCCCCATCTACGTCGAGTTCCAGCTGCCGCAGCAGTCCCTCGCCGAGGTGAAGCTGGGCCAGAAGGTCCAGCTCACGACCGACGTCTACCCGGGCGCAACCTGGGAGGGAGAGATCACCACCGTCAACCAGGAGGTGGACACCGCCACCCGGAACGTGCGGATGCGGGCCACGGTGCAGAACCCCGACGGGCGTCTGGCTCCCGGCATGTTCGCCAGCGTCGACGTGGCCTCCGGTGAGCCGCGAAAGCTGCTGGTCGTCCCGGCCACGGCGGTGCTGTTCGCTCCGTACGGGGACTCGGTCTACGTCCTGGAGAACAAGAAGGGCGACGACGGGAAGGAGCACCTGCTCGCGCAGCAGCGCTTCATCCGCACCGCCGAGCGACGCGGTGACTACGTGGCCGTTTCCTCCGGCCTTGCCGAGGGCGAGACCGTGGCCAGCAGCGGAGCGTTCAAGCTGCGGTCCGGTGTGCCGGTGGTGATCAACAACAACGTCGCCCCGCCCGCCCAGTTCGTCCCGGCGCCGGTCGACCGCTGAGGCCAGCAGGAACCCCCATGGATTCGACGACCCAGGGCCCCGGGCACGCTCCCGAGACGAAGGCCTTCACCGACCTCTTCATCCGCCGGCCAGTCATCGCGCTAGTGGTCAACCTCCTGATCATCATCGGCGGCGTCCAGGCGCTCCGGACCATCAACGTCCGACAGTATCCGCTGAACCAGAACGCGGCCATCACCGTCACCACGGTCTACGTGGGCGCCAGCGCGGACCTGGTCCGCGGATTCATCACCACGCCTCTGGAGCGGGTCATCGCCTCGGCGGACGGCATCGACTACCTCGAGTCCACCAGCGCCCAGGGCCTGTCCACCATCACCGCCCGGCTCAGGTTGAACTACGACTCGACCAAGGCGCTGGCGGAGATCAGCTCCAAGGTGGACCAGGTGCGAGGAGACCTGCCGCCCGAGGCGCAGGTCCCGGTGCTCAACATCTCCACGGTCGACAGCCAGTTCGCCGCCGCGTACCTGAGCTTCTCCTCCGAGTTCCTGAAGCAGAACGAGATCACCGACTACCTGGTCCGCATCGTCCAGCCCCGGCTCTCGGCGCTCGAGGGCGTCCAGCGGGCGGACCTCCTCGGCGCGCGCACGTTCGCCATGCGGATCTGGCTGAAGCCGGACCGGATGGCCGCGCTCAACGTCAGCCCGGCCCAGGTGCGCCAGGCGCTGGCGAACAACAATTACCTGTCGGCGGTGGGCCAGACCAAGGGCTCGCTGGTGCAGGTCAATCTCACCGCCAACACCGACCTCCGCTCGGTGGACGAGTTCAAGAGGCTGATCATCAAGCAGAGCGGCGGAGCGGTGGTCCGGCTGTCGGACGTGGCGGAGGTGGTGCTCGGCGCCGAGGACTACGACGCCGCGGTGAACTTCACCGGGTCGACGGCGGTGTTCGTGGGAGTCTGGGCGCTGCCCAACGCCAACTCGCTGGACGTCATCAAGCGGGTGCGTAGCGAGCTCGGCGCGATCCAGAAGCAGCTGCCGGAGCAGATCAAGGGTACCATCGCCTACGACAGCACCGAGTACATCCAGAGCGCCATCGACGACGTGGTGAGCACGCTGCGGGACACCCTGCTCATCGTGGTGGTGGTGATCTTCCTCTTCCTCGGTTCGTTCCGCTCGGTCCTGGTACCGGTGGTCGCGATCCCCGTGTCGCTCATCGGCGCGGTGTTCCTGATGCAGATCTTCGGGTTCACCCTGAACCTGCTCACCCTCCTCGCCGTCGTGCTCTCGGTCGGTCTCGTCGTCGATGACGCCATCGTGGTGGTGGAGAACGTTGAGCGACACCTCGGCGAGGGGATGACCCCGCTGCAGGCGTCGCTGGCCGGCGCCCGCGAGCTGGTCGGTCCCATCGTGGCGATGACCATCACCCTGGCCGCGGTGTACGCCCCGATCGCCTTCCAGGGTGGCCTCACCGGCTCGCTCTTCCGGGAGTTCGCGCTGACGCTGTCCGGCGCGGTGACCATCTCCGGCGTGGTCGCCCTGACCCTCTCGCCGATGATGTCCCGGTACCTCATGCGGACCGGCGACGAGCACAAGGGGCTCGCCGGGCGCATCAACCGCGGCTTCGAGCGCTTTCGGCAGGTGTACGGCCGGGTCCTCGACGTCTCGCTGGCCAACCGCCGGATGATCTACGTCGCCTGGGCGGTCTTCGCGGGGCTGGCGTTCATCATGTTCAACCAGTCCCCCAAGGAGCTGGCACCCATCGAGGACCAGGGCATCATCTTTGGCATCGTCAACACCCCGTCCAACTCCACGCTTGACCAGCTGATGCCCTCGATCAAGGCGGTGAACCAGACCCTGGTCGAGATTCCCGAGACCCGGTTCACCTTCCAGATCACTTTCCCCAGCGGCGGCTTCTGGGGTGACGGTCTCAAGCCGTGGAACCAGCGGAAACGAAAGTCGACGCAGATCCTCCCCGAGGTCCAGAAGCGCGTCTCCGCCATCCCGGGGATCCAGACCTTCGCGGTGACGCCGCCGTCGCTGCCCGGAGGCGGCAACTTCCCCATCGAGCTCGTCATCGCCTCCACCGCCGAGGAGGGGGAGATCCTCGAGTTCGCCCGCCAGCTGGCGGACAAGGCGGCCAAGAGCGGGCAGTTCTACTTCCCGCCGCTCATCGACGTGAAGCTCGACCAGCCGCAGTCGGAGATCGAGATCGACCGGGAGAAGGTGGCCCAGCTGGGCTTGAACCTCCAGCAGGTCGGGCAAGACATCAGCGCGGCGCTGGGCGGTAACTTCGTCAACCGCTTCAGCATCCAGGGCCGCAGCTACAAGGTCATCCCGCAGCTGCTGCGCGTCGACCGGCTCAACCCGAGCCAGCTACAGGAGCTGCGCATCACCGGGCCGAACGGCCAGTTGATCCCGTTCGGGACCATCGCCACGATCAAGAACGAAGTGGCGCCGCGCTCCTTGAACCGCTTCCAGCAGCTCAACGCCGTGAAGCTCAGC
>JADGQZ010000269.1 GCA_017881345.1 Myxococcaceae bacterium
CTCTCCGGCACGCACGTAGGTTTGACACTCCCGGTCAGGGCTCCCTACGCTGCCCTCGGATGCGTCCGTCCCTGCGAGTGCACCTTCTCCTGGCTGGCCTCGTGCTCGGGGCCGGGCTGGCACGCGCGCAGGGACCCACGAAGCCCCCGCCCCCCCCCACGCTGGAGAAGGCGGCGGACATCCCGGACCCGGAGAAGCTCACCCGGGCCACGGCGGCCGTCGGCAGCATGCGCTCGGCGCTGACCGACGTGCTCGGCCGGCTCGAGGAGGCGCGCGCCACCAAGGACGTGGTGAAGCTCAACTGCGTCAACGAGAAGCTGACCCAGGTGAAGGGCCTCCTGCGCATCTCCGAGCAGTCGGACGTCGCGCTCCAGGAGGCAGTCTCCAAGCGGGACAGCACCGCCGCCGAGCACGAGTACTCGAAGATCAGCATCGCCCGGAACAAGGTGGGCCAGCTCCGCACCGAGGCCGAGCAGTGCATCGGCCAGCTTGCGTTCCGCACCGACGAGAACCTGACGGTGGAAGTAGAAGTTCCCAGTGGTCTCCCCGAGGACCCGACCAACCCGCCGCCGCTCGCGCCACCCACGAGCCGACTGCCCCCCGCGAGCCCGATTCTCTAGTCGAAGGCATTCCTCGCGGCGTCGTTTCGCCTCTCTCGCCAGCATCCGAGTCCTGGAGCGACCGTGTGCTTGCATGGTAAGACTGAAGAGAACTCCGTCCTGATTGGAGAGGACTTTCTACTTGGAAGGACCGGAGCGGTTGAGACGGAGTTCGCGGCGCGCCGCACGAGTCCTCGCGCTCTTCGCGCTGATCGGGGCCGCGGTCGCGCACGCCCAGCCGGCGGCGCAGGCCGCCGTCTCGCAGTGGAGTGACAACAACGGCATCCGCGTCGGCCCGGGGCGGCTCCACCCGTACCTGGAAATCGCGCCGATGTGGGACTCGGCGGCGCTCTACGTCCCGACCCAGGTGAACAACACGTCCAGCCCGTACGTGCTGGACCCCGAGATCGTCATCCATTTCCGGCCCGGTTTCCGGATGGAAATTCCGGGAACGGATGTCACGTTCCGGCTCAACGCCTTCTACGACTACGTGTGGTTCACCGGCATCCTCACCCCCGGGAGCCAGGCGGCGTCGCTGAGCGAGGCGGGCGCGGACCTCCAAACCGAGCTCAACACCCAGGGCGCGGTGGAGGTCGACATCGGCGACACCTTCGGCCGGAGCTCCCGGCCGCAGGACATCGGCCTCGGCACCGCCGTCATCTCGCTCTTCAACCAGCTGCGCCTGAGGACGCCCATCCACCCCGGAGGCCGGGCCTTCGAGGTGATTCCGCACGGCTGGTACACGGTGGAGTTCTTCAGCAACTACAGCGGCCTCCCGCCGGGGGCGGGACCCTGCCCTCCCGACACCTGCAGCAACGACCCGAGCAGCCAGAACTACCAGGACTACGCCGGCGGCCTCGACATCCACTGGAAGTTCCTGCCCCAGACCGCGCTGGTCTTCGAGTCCAACTACGAGGGCCGGGCCTACTTCACCCCCGCCGGCCAGGTGCCGGCCGGACAGATGCTCACCCTGCTCGCGGGCGCGCAGGGCCTGGTGACGCCGCGGATCCAGGCCATCCTCAAGGCCGGCTACGCGATCGGCTTCAGCGGCGCCGCCTCGACCTTCATCGGGCGCGCCGAGGGAACCTGGACCCCGAACGAGTACAGCAGCCTGGTGCTCGGCGTGTCGCGCGACGTGAACAACGCGGTCGGCGCGGCGAGCGTGACCGACCTCCGCTTCTACCTGACCGGCAAGCTCTTCCTCATCGGCCGGCTCCAGCTGCACACCGAGTTCGCCTACGACCTGGTCTCGTTCGTTCAGGGCCGCGGTGGACAGGACCAGCTGTTCGGCTTCGACGTCGGCGCCGACTACGCGGTGACCAAGTGGCTGGTGGTCGCGGGAGGCTACGCGTTCTCCAAGCGGACCTCCGACTACGTCACGTCGCTCCCGCTGAACTTCTCCCGGAACCAGGTATACCTGCGCGTCATCTTCACCTACTGACCGCCGCAGCCTTCGTGCCTCGCTCCTCCCGCGCCTGCCTCTTCCTCTGCTCGCTCTTCCTCTGCGTCGCCTGCAAGGGCCCGCGCGGAAGCGGCGGCACCACGCTGCGTGCCGACGAGGTGCCCCAGGCAGACGCCCCGGCGGCCTCGTCCACGACGCTCGGCCCGGGTGACCTGATCGAGGTGCGGGTCTTCGAGGAGGCCGACCTGTCGGGGCCGTACCGCGTGGCGCCGGGCGGGACCATCGACTTCCCGCTCTGCGGCAAGGTCCACGTCCAGGGGATGAACACCTCGGCGACCGCGGACACGCTGACCAAGTGCCTCGGCGAGAAGTACCTGAAGCACCCCCAGGTCTCGGTGCTCCTGCGCGAGTACAACAGCAAGAAGATCTTCGTCTTCGGCGAGGTCCAGAAGCCCGGCACGTTCCCCTACGAGGAGGACATGTCGATCATCCAGGCCATCACCATGGCCGGGGGCTTCACCAAGGTGGCGAGCAAGAACGACATCGCGGTGACCCGCCAGGTCGAGGGCAAGGAGACGAAGATCCGGGTGCCGGTGGCGGACATCGGCACGGGGCGGGAGAAGAACTTCCGGCTCCAGCCGGGGGACATCGTCTTCGTGCCGGAGAGCATCTTCTAGGTCAATCGCCCCTCCCGCCCACGGCGTCCGGCGCGGCGGCGGGTTAGGGACAGCGGATGGGATCCGCGGAGATCGACGTCGTCCTGAAGCGGTTCATGCAGCCAGACGAGGTCCGGAAGATGGTGAAGGGCCGGTTCGAGCTGGTGCACATCGGCGGGATGACCATCGGCCGGGCGACGTACGAACCCGGCTGGAAATGGTCCGAGCACGTCGGCCCGACCGTGGGGCAAGCGCGTTGCAACGTCGAGCATGTGGGGATGGTGCTCTCGGGCGCGGCGACGGCGGCGTTCGAGGGCGGACGGATCGTCGAGATGTCTGCCGGCGACCTGTTCTACATCCCGCCGGTTCCGCACGACTCGTGGGTGGTGGGCGACGTTCCCTATGTGTCGCTCCACTTCCTCGGCGCCGAGCACTATGCCGCGCCGGCAGGAGGTTGAGCCCATGGAGGAGCGAGCCCGCCGTCGGTTCCTGAAGGACGCGGTCGGTGTCGGGAGCACGGTGCTGGCGGCGGCCGCCGGCCTCCGGGTGAGCGCGGCGGAGCAGGAGGAGAAGCCAGTCTCGCCCACCGAGGACCTGATGCGCGAACACGGCGTGCTCCGTCGCGTTCTCCTCGTCTACGCCGAGGTGATCCGCCGGGCCGACGCGGGGCAGCCGGTCGAGCCGGAGCCCATCGCGAAGGCGGCGACCATCGTGCGCGCCTTCATCGAGGACTACCACGAGAAGGACGAGGAGGAGTTCATCTTCCCCAGGTTCCGGAAGGCCGGAAAGCTGACCGCGCTGGTGGACGTGCTGGTGCAGCAGCACCAGGCCGGGCGCACGCTGACCGCCGGCATCCAGCGCCTGGCGACCCCGGCGGCGCTCGGCAAGCCGTCCGGCCGCTCCGAGCTGGCCGGGAACATGCGGCAGTTCATCCGGATGTACGAGCCGCACGCGGCCCGCGAGGACACGGTGCTCTTCCCGGCGTTCGCCGAGCTGGTCAGCGAGAAGGAGCTACACGCGCTGATGGAGACGTTCGAGCAGAAGGAGAAGGCCCTCCCGCTCGGCGACTTCGAGAAGATGGTCGCCGACGTGGCGGGCATCGAGAAGACGCTGGGGATCGACGACCTCGCCCGCTTCACCCCGAAGGTCGCGAGCCGCTGAGCCGGGCTACCGGAACGACGTCGGCTTCCAGCGGATCTCTCCGAGGAAGCGTCGGCACTCGTCCCCCAGCGCGGCGGCGATGCCGGGGCACGCGGAGAGCACGTCGATGACCGAGGTGTCGTAGGGGGCACCGTCGATGCGCCCCACCATCCCGCCGGCCTCGGAGACGATGAGCGCGCCCGCGGCGATGTCCCACGGCTTCAGGTTGAACTCGAAGTACCCCTCGTACCGGCCCGAGGCGACGTACGACAGGTCCAGCGCGGCGCTCCCCAGCCGGCGGATGCCCTGCACCAGGCCGAGGAACCGGGCGATGAGCCCCGCGGGCCCCTCCGGATGCTCCCGCACGTCGTAGGGGAAGCCGGTGCAGAGGAGCGAGCGATCGAGCCGGTCGGCGCTGCTCGGCCGGATGGGTTGCCCGTTCAAGGTGGCGCCGCGGCCTCGGACCGCCGAGAACAGCTCGTCGCGCATCGGGTCGTACACCACCCCGGCCTCCACGCCCGTCTTCCCTTCCACGGCGATGCTCACCGAGAAGTGCGGCAGCTGGTGGGCGTAGTTCGTCGTCCCGTCGAGCGGGTCGATGATCCACCGGTACCCCGACTGGGCGCTGGTGCCGCTCGCCCCGCTCTCCTCCGAGAGGATGGCGTGGTCCGGATGGCGCTGCCGGAGCCAGGCGAGGAGCACCGCCTCGCTCGCCTTGTCCGCGTCGGTGACCAGGTCGATGCCGCCCTTGTAGGCGATGGTCCGCGGCTGGTGGAACTTCTCGGCCAGGACGCGGCCGGCGCGGCGGGCGCCCTCGACCGCGGTCTCGAGCAACGTCTCGGGCGAGACGCTCACCGAGCGTCCTCGAGCAGAGCGTCCACCTTTGCCCGGATGTCGTTCAGGTTCCCGTCGAAGCTCTCCTGCGTGAAGCGGACGTGCCCCGTCCGGTCCACCACCCAGGTGGTCGGCATGACCCGCAGCTTGAGCGCCTTCTCCAGCACGAAACCACCCGGATCGACCAGGACGGGTAGCTCCGCCCCGGCCTTGGCGAGGAAGGTGGGGATCTGCGCCCGGTCCTCGTCGACGCTGACCGCGTACACGCGCACCCCGCGGGCCGCGTAGTCCTTCTGCAGCGCCTGGAGCTGCGGCAGCGAGCGGAGGCACGGGGCGCACCAGGTGGCCCAGGCGTCGATGACCACCACCTGTCCCTGGTCGGCGGAGAAGGCGTGCTTGCCGGCCTGGGGATACGTGTCGAGCGAGATGCTGCTCACCGACGTGCCGTTGCCTCCGGCCGGGCCGGTGAGCGCCTGGGTCTGCGTCGCGACCGGGGCGGTCTTCTCGCCCGCGCAGGCGAGCACGAGCACCAGGACCCCTGCGAGCCGCCTCACGGGCGCCTCTTGTGGAGCTCGGCGAGCAGCGCCGCGTGAAAGCCACCGAAGCTCCCGTTGCTCATCCCGAGGATGACGTCGCCGGGCCGGGCCTCGGTGGCGACCCGGGCGACCAGCGTGGGGACATCCGACGCCGCGTCCGCCTCGAGGCCCTGCGACCTGAGATCGGCAACCAGGCGCGGGATGTCGAGCTCCTCGCCGTCGGGCACCTGGTCGTGCTTCTCCGGCGTCTTCAGGCTCACCCGGGCCGCCCCGTCGAAGCTGCCGGCATAGGCGACCTGGTGGAGCTTCCGGCGGCTGGTGTTGCTCCGCGGCTCGAAGACCGCCCACAGCCTCCGCTCGGGCCAGCGGCCCCGGAGCGCCTGGATGGTCTCGCGCACCGCCGTGGGGTGGTGGGCGAAGTCGTCCACCACCAGGATGCCGTGCACCTCGCCCCGGATCTCCTGGCGGCGCTTGACCCCGAGGAACGACGCGCATCCGGCCGCGTACGCCTCGAAGGTGACGCCGAGCGGACCGAGGGCCGCCCAGGCCCCGAGCGCGTTCTCCACGTTGTGGAGCCCCGCGGCGGAGAGGTGGACCGGGCCGAGCCGACGTCCATGGTCCACCAGGGTGAACCGCACTCCGTCCGGATGGTGCGTCAGATCGATCGCCTGCACCTCGGCCTGGCGCGCCACGTCTGCGGCGTACGTCACCACGCGGGCGCGTCCGGCCCGGGCGAGCGCCACCGCGGCGGGCCAGGCGGCGCTCACCGCGACGAGCCCATCCGGCGGCACGAGGCGGACGAACCGCTCGAAGGCCGAGGCGTAGTGGGCCTCGTCCCGGTAGATGTCGGCGTGGTCCAGCTCCATGCTGGTGAAGATGGCCGTCCGCGGCTGGTAGTGCAGGAACTTGGGGCCCTTGTCGAAGTAGGCGGTGTCGTACTCGTCACCTTCCACCACCACGTGGGGACCCTTGCCGACGCGGAAGTTGCTCCCTGCGTTGCCGGTGACGCCGCCGACGAGGAACGACGGATCGAGCCCCCCGGTGACGAGGAGATGTGCGGCCAGCGCCGAGGTGGTGGTCTTCCCGTGCGTGCCGGCGACCACGACGGAGTGGCGACCGCGGAGGAACAGCGCGCCGAACGCGGCGGGGAAGCTCATCGACGGGAGCCCGCGCTCGCGGACCGCGGTGGCCTCGGGGTTGACCCGCCGGATGACGTTGCCCACCACCACCAGGTCGGGCTTCGCCCGGTCGAGGTTCGCGGGGGCGTAGGGCGTCATCACCTCGATGCCCCAGGCCGAGAGCATGTCGCTCATCGGGGGGTAGACGTTCTGGTCGCTGCCGGTCACGGTGTGGCCCACCGCCTTCAACATCCCGGCGAAGCTGCCCATGCCGGTGCCCGCCACGCCGAGCAGGTGGACCCGGCGGGCCTGCTCGGGCCGCACGTCCTGGAGGATGTTGCCGTTCTCCACGCTCACCGCTGCGTCTCCGGAGACGGCGTCGTCGACGACTCGGGCAGACAGGACACGACCGTCTGGCCGGGAGTCATGCACCTGTACGTCTCGGTCTTCTCGCAACCGCTGGCCCGGTACCTCGAACCACCGAGGTCCTCGACAGTCACCCGGTCGGCCGGGCAGTTGCTGGACGCGGCGAGCGCGTTCCGCGCGGCGCTGCTCATCGCCCCGCTGGCACAGGCCGCGATGCCGAGTCCCAGCGCGACCAGGAAGAACCGGAGAAAGGGAGAGGTGACACGGGTCATGGGTCCTCAGCCGAGGCCAGAGTCCAGCGCCTGCAGAACCGCATCGTGAAAGGCCGGCCGGAACTCCTTGATGCGGTTGTTGTCCCGTCCGAGCTCGGTCCGGTTGGTGAGGAGCGCGATGCTCACCTGCCGCGCGCGGTCCACCCAGAGGCTGGTCCCGGTGTAGCCCAGGTGCCCGAACCCGCCCGGCGCGGTGCGCCCGAGAAACCGCCCCGCCGAGCTCGCCTCGGTGGAGGGTGTATCGAAGCCGAGCCCGCGGCCGCTGCCCGGGAAGGCCGTCACCGCGCGCTCCCAGAGCGCTGCCGGGGCGAGCCGCCCGGCCCCGTCGAGCTCCTCGAGCACCCGCTGCCCGAACCGGGCGACCTCGGTGGCGGTGCCGAACAGGCCGGCGTGCCCGGCGACCCCGTCCATCACCCAGGCGTTGTCGTCATCCACCTCGCCCGGCCGCGACGGCTCGACGGCGAGTGACTCCCAGCGATTCTCCTGATCCGGCGCCGGTGGGCGTGGGCGGAGCACACCGGTCGCCGGGAGCCCGTCCCATCGCCCCGCGCACGGGTCGCGGTCGTCCTGTCCGCGGGTCGAGAGCCGGTGGAAGTGGGTGGACACGCCGAGCCGCTCCGACACCCGGGCGTGCACCGAGTCGAGCGGGATGCCCTCGGCCTCGGCCAGCATCTCGCCGGCGAGCAGGAACCCGACGTCGCTGTACAGGGTGCGCGTACCCGGAGGGGCGTCGAGGGCGGAGCGTGCGGCGGCGTCCCGCACCTCGCTCCGGACGGAGAGGCGGGTCGCCGGGCTGCAGTCGGGGCGCCGCAGCTCGGGAACGGTGTGGAGCACCACGGCGAAGAATGGCACCCACGCCGGGAGCCCCGAGCGGTGCGTGAGCAGGTCGCCCAGCGTCGCCCCGTTCTTCGCCAGCGGGCTTCCGTCGATCCACCGGGAGACCGGCGTCGCGGGGCCCACCTTGCCCTCGGCCCAGAGCGTGACGAAGGCGGCCGCGGTGCAGAGGACCTTCGTGAGAGACGCGAGATCGAACGGAGTGGAGTCGCTGACCCCCGCCGAGGCGCATCCCACCTCGGCCCCCCGGTGAAACACCGACGCCTGCGCCGCGGGAAACGCCCCGCCGCCCACCCCGGCCTCGAGCAGCTGTTGCAGGAGCCCCTTCACCATCCGGTTCCGGTCCCGGGCATCTGCTTCGGCGGAGGAACGCCGTGCTGGATGCAGGTGCGGTTGCCACCGTCCGGCCACCAGCAGTCGAAGGTGGCGGTCTGTCCGCACCCGGTCGCCTCGTAGACGCCGTTCGGCAGCTCCTTCACCTGGATCTTGTCCTCCGGGCACCGGATGGTGGAGGACCAGGTGCGGCGGACGGTGGGCGTGAAGCCCTTGCAGGCGGTGAGCAGCGCCAGGCCGGCCAGCAGGAGGAGCCGTGTCCGCGCATCCGTCACGCCGTGGCAGCCTCGAGCGGCTGCAGCATGCCCTCGTGTGCGTCGAGCCGGTGCCGGGCGCCGAGCGCGACCGGCGCGTTCACGGCGCCGTGGCCGATCGGCAGGTCGGCGATGCAGGGCACGCCCGTCTCGGTGGCGAGATCGACCAGGACCTCGCGGCAGGTGTGCGGGTCGTAGCGCTTGTCCTTCGGCTCGCACTCCAGGAACTGGCCCAGCGCGATGCCGGCGATCCGCGAGAAGACTCCTGCGTTGCGGAGGTGGGTCCAGACGCGGTCGATGCGGTACGGCGGCTCGTCCACCTCCTCGAGGAGGAGGATGGCGCCGGTCATGTCCGGGAGCCAGCGCGTGCCGAGCAGCGTGGCGAACACCACGAGGTCGCCGCCGAGGAGTGGCCCCTCGACGACGCCGGGGATGATCGGCGTCCCGGGGAGCGGGTCGGGCACGCGGCCCTCGAGCAGCGCGAACAGCCGCTCCGAGACCCAGGGCGGCTGGTCCGCGAGCTGGGTGACGACCGGCCCGTGCACCGAGATGCGGCCGTTCGACTGGAGCGCGGCGTGGAGGACGCAGTTGTCCGAGAAGCCCACCAGCGGCTTCAGCGGGAGCCGGCCGAAGTCGATGCGGGGGAGGAGCCGTGCGGCGCCCGAGCCACCACGCGCACAGACGACCGCGCGGTTGCCTGGATCGTTGAAGGCGTCGAGCAGCGCGCCGGTGCGGACGTCGTCGGAGCCGGCGAGGTACCGGTGGCGCTCGAGGAGGCTCGGGTGTGGCGCGAGCTCGTAGCGCTCGGCGAGCCGGGCCATGCCGCGGTCGAAGCGCTCACGATCGAAGGGAGAGGACGGGGAAACAACTGCGACCCGGTCACCCGGTCGCAGACGCGGCGAACGCAACATTGTTCCGAGATTACCATGCCCCTGCGACCCTGGACTCCGCCGGACCGGTCAGCGCGCCCGGCCGCCTGCATCGGGTGAAGGCGGACCGGTGGGTGGCCGACCCCCCGCCTGTGCTAGGCGTCGATCGTCGTGCGCATACAGCCCGTCTCCGATCTCCACCTCGAGTTCGACGAGGACCACGGCGAGGCGTTTGCCCTCGGGCTCCCGGTCCTCGGTGACGTGCTGGTGCTCGGCGGTGACATCGCTCCGCTCCGCCGCGCCCCCCATGTCCGGCAGACCCTCGGCTGGTTCTGCGATCGCTTCTCCCAGGTGGTCTACGTCCCGGGGAACCACGAGTACTACCGCACCAGCCCGCGCTCGGCCGCGGGCCTGCTCGCCGCGTGCGCACGCGAGCTCCCGAACCTCCACGTCCTCGACGCGGCGGTGGCGGAGATCGGCGGAACGCGCTTCGTCGGCGCCACGCTGTGGTTCCCGCCCACCCCGGACGAGGCGGAGTACCGCCGCTTCCTCGTCGACTTCGCGCTCATCCAGGAGTTCGTCCCCTGGGTGCACCAGACGCACGCTGCGCACCTCGCCTTCCTCGAGCAGACCGTCCGTCCGGGCGACGTGGTCATCACCCACCACGTTCCGCACGAGGGCAGCATCGCCCCGCAGTACCGGGGCAACCCGCTGAACCGCTTCTTCATCGCCGCGGACGCAGCGCCCCTGGTCGAGGGCGCCGGTGCCCGGCTGTGGATCCATGGGCACACCCACACCTCGTTCGACTACCGCGTGGGCGAGACGCGGGTGGTCTGCAATCCCCGCGGCTACCCGGGCGAGGCAGGGACGTCGATGAACCCCGCGCTGGTCATCGAGGTCTGAAGCGCAGCGCGCTCCAGACGTCGTCGATGGCGATCTGCCGTACGGGCTGGATGCCCTTCTTCTCCAGCGCCTTCGACAGCACGTTGCGGTCGAGGTCCGTCCCGAGCTGCCCGGCCTTGGGGTAGGCGGCCCAGGCGAGCCGGTCGGCCAGCGCGGAGTCGACGACCGGCGCACAGAGCCGGTCCAGATCGGCGAGCGTGGAGACGAAGACCAGCACGTCCTTCACGTTGGCCAGCGCGGTGATGGCGACGTCGCCGAGGTCCACGTCCTTCGGCTTGCCGATGACGCGGAGCCTCGCCTCATCCTTCAGGTTGAGCTTCTTCGCCAGGCTCACGTGCCGGCCCTCCCCGGGGTGCCGACCGTGCCACAGCGTGGCGGCCGTCGTCTCGGATTCGTTTGACGCTAGGCTCGCGGCCGTGCGGAGGGGCGCACCGACCGCTGCCGGCAGCCCAGGAACGGAGGCCCGATGAGCCCGGGTGGCCGCTCGCTCGCCCGGGTGTCGCTGCTGGTCGGGGTGCTCTCGGGAGCAGGGACTGCCCTGGGGCAAGCGGCGCCGCCCGGGGCGCACGAGGACGTCGCGTTCGACGTGATGAACGTGCTCTCCCGGGCCGGGCTGCACGACCCCGACGACGAGCGCTGGAACCTCTACGGCCAGGCCACCTACATCTCGAGCTGGAAGTTCCCCTTCCCCGCCGCATACACCAACCTCAACGGCAGCCCGAACTCGCTGCTTCCCACCGCCGAGCGAAGCTTCACCTTCAGCGCCACGCTGTTCCTCGGGGTGAGGCTCTGGCCGGGCGGCGAGGTGTACGTCGTGCCGGAGGTCATCGCCGAGCGGCCGCTGTCCAATCTCCACGGTCTGGGCGGCGCGATCCAGAACTTCGAGCTGCAGAAGGGCGGCTCCGAGACCCCGCAGATCTACAAGGCGCGGTTCTATCTCCGGCAGACCTTCGGCTTCGGAGGCGAGCCGGTGAAGCAGGACTCGAACCCGATGCAGCTCGGGGGCACCGTGGACGCCCGCCGCCTCGTCATCTGGGTCGGCGACTTCAGCGTGCTCGACGTCCTGGACAAGAACGGGGTCACCGGCGATCCGCGCCAGACCTTCTTCAACATGGCGTTCATGACCCACGCCTCGTGGGACTTCACCGCCGACGCGCGCGGCTACTCGTACGGCGTGGCGCTCGAGCTCTACTGGGATGCCTGGGCGATCCGCTACGCCCAGCTCACGCCACCCCAGGACCCGAACCAGCTGCCGCTCGACTTCCGCTTCTTCACCTACTTCGGCAGCAACCTCGAGCTGGAGCACCGGCACACGCTCTGGGGCCTGCCCGGTGCGGTGAAGGTGGTGGGCTACCGGAACCAGGTCTTCACCGGCTCGTTCGACGACGCGGTCAGCGCGTTCCAGGCGAACCCCGCGCAGAACGCGGCGGCGTGCACCAGCTTCAACTACGGCTCGAAGAACGCGACGGCGCCGGACCTGTGCTGGGTCCGCAAGAATAACGTCAAGCTCGGCATCGGCATCGCCATCGAGCAGGCCGTCACGCCGGAGATCGGCGTCTTCCTCCGGGCGATGTACTCCGACGGCAAGTCCGAGGTCGACGCGTTCAACGCCGCCGACCGCTCGCTGTCCTTCGGTGCCGTGGCGAGGGGCACCCGCTGGGGCCGGCCGTTCGACCTGACCGGCATCGGCCTCGGGCTGAGCTGGGCGTCGTCGGAGCACGCCCGCTACCTCGCGCTGGGCGGCATCGACGGGTTCATCGGCGACGGAGCGCTGCGACAGGCGGCCGAGGGCGTCTTCGAGATCTTCTACAGCTTCAACCTCTTCAAGGCGATCTGGCTGTCGGGCGACGTCCAGCTCTTGTGGAACCCCGGCTACAACGCCGATCGCGGCGGCCCGCTGGTCATCCTGGGAGCGAGGGCCCATGCGGAGTTCTAGGATGCCGCGCCTCTGGGTCCTCGGTGGCCTGCTGCTCGCGCTCGGAGCGCGGGCGCAGACGCCGGTCGAGGGCTGGGCTTCGGAGCGCCTCTACCCGTCCGCGCCGGGCGCCGGCTGGTTCGTGATGGACACGCTCGACATGCACGGCGAGCTCGGCGGCGTGCTGGCCCTCACGGGACGGTACGCACAGGCGCCGGTGCGAGTGAGCGAGGGCGGGCAGTCGCTGACCGTGGTGACCGACGCCGCCTACGTGCAGGTCGCCGGGGCGATCACCTGGCGGGCGTGGCGTTTCTCGGTGGGGTTCGATTTCCCGGTCCTGCTGGCGGGTCGCTCGGGAACCGTTGGCGGAGACGCGTACACCGCGCCGGACGTGAACCTCGGGACGCGTCCGGACACCATCTCGGACGTGCGGATCGGCGTCGACACACGGCTCCTCGGCGAGGCCGACGGCGCGTTCCGGCTCGGGCTGGGCGCGCAGCTGTGGATCCCCAGCGGGGACACGACGGACTTCGTCACCGACGGCACGTACCGCGCGATGATCCGCGTGCTGGTGGCCGGGGACGTGCGGTGGCTCAGCTACGCCGGGCAGCTGGGGGTGCACATCCGCCCGCGAGATGATGGCGGAGTCCCGGGAGCGCCGCGGGGGAGCGAGCTGCTGTTCGGGGTGGCGGCCGGGGGGAGCTGGGCGGTGAGCCAGGCCTACCGCGCCATCCTTGGACCCGAGGTGTACGGCGCAACGGCGTTCAACGGCTTCTTCCAGTCGCAGACCACGACGGCCGAGGCGCTGTTCACCGGGCGCATCGAGGGCACCGGCGAACGCGGCCCCCAGCTCCGCTTCAAGCTCGGCGGGGGCCTGGGCCTCAACTCCAGCTTCGGCTCACCCGCGTGGCGGGTGGTGTTCTCGATCGAGATGTTCGGCCAGGCCGCCCCGCGCCCCTGAGTCGCGGGTTTTCAGGGTTTGACCAGAGCCGCTCGTCCCTGGAGACGCGGACGGGGAGTCCGGATGTCCACGCGCCTGGAACCCGGCCGTGCGGCGCGGAGCGCCCGGCGGTAGGGTCCTGACATGAAGATCAGCGCGCTCGAGAATTCGACGGTGAGAGCCGCGGTCGACGCGTTCCAGAAGGGCGACCGGAAGGCCTGGTCGGCCCTGTTCGAGGACGACGCCGAGCTGTTCGATGATGGCAGCGCGCGGAGCCTGGAGAAGTTCACTCGCGAGGCGCTCGGACACGAGCGCTTCACGTGCTTCGACTCGGTCAGCGCCGACGGCCTCCAGGTGGTGGGGAAGTTCCACTCGGAGCAGTGGGGCGACTTCAGGACCTACTTCCGGTTCCACCTCGGCCCGGACGGCAAGATCCACCGGCTCGACATCGGGCAGGTCGAGCCAGCCGCCGCCCCGTAGCCACGCGTTCCCTCGCCATCCACCGCGGCGATGATCCGAATCGTTCCATCGGATTGGCGAATTCTGCGCCTCCCCGGCATCGTCATGAGCGATGATGAGGAGGACAGGCACATGAACCTGACGGATGCGTCGACGGTGTTGCTGGTGGCAGGGATGGCCGCGGTGGTCGCCCTGTGGCTTTCGCGGCGGTCGCGACCGCTCGCGGTGGGGTTCCTCGGAGGGCTCGGGCTCTGGCTGGCGGCGACGGCGGCGCTGGCAAACGCCGGCGTGTTCTCGAACTGGACGGCGCGGCCGCCGCGGGTGCCGCTCCTGCCGCTGACCTTCCTCGGGACAGCCTTGCTGCTCGGGCGGACGGCGACGGTCCGGGCGCTGGTGGCGGCGACCCCGCGCGCCTGGCCCCTCCTCGCCCAGACCTTCCGGGTTCCGGTCGAGCTGACCCTCTTCGCCCTCTACGCCACGGGCCGGGCGCCGGTGCAGGTCACCTTCGAGGGCCGCAACCTGGACATCCTGGTGGGCCTGACCGCGCCGCTGATGGCCTGGTGGGTGTGGCGGCGGCGCGCGAGCCCTGCGCTCGTGGTCGGCTGGAACGTGCTCGGTCTGGCGATCCTCGCGAACACCGTGGTCACGGTCCTGACCTCGACACCCGGGCCGATGCATCGGCCCTGGCCGGGAGCACCGTTCACCGTGCTCGCCGCGTGGCCGCTGGTGTGGCTGCCCGCGTTCCTCGCGCCACTGGCCGTGCTCCTCCACGTCGTCTCGCTGCAGCAGACCGCTCCCCTCCTGTTCCGCCAGGGCCTCCCGGTGTCCCGGGCGACGAAGCAGAACGGATGACCCGCGCGTCGAGGAACGCCCCGGGGTCCGGCCCGAACCTGGCGGCGATGGACCTGAACCTCCTGGTGGCGTTCGAGGCCCTGTGGGTCGAGCGCAGCGTGACCGCTGCCGGCCGCCGGATCGGCCTCTCGCAGCCGGCGACGAGCGGGGCGCTGGCGCGGCTCCGCGAGATGCTCGGGGACCGGCTGTTCATCCGCGGCAAGCGCGGCCTCGAGCCGACGGACCGGTGCACCGAGCTCGCCGGGCCGCTGATGAAGGCGCTGGTGGATCTCCGCAACGTGCTGGCGGGCTCGTCGTTCGATCCGTCGACGACGACCCGGCAGCTGCGCATCGGTGCGGTGGACGCGGCGATCGCCGTGTACCTGCCTCGGGTCCTGCGACGGACGCTGAAGGACGCGCCGAGAGCCCAGGTGCAGGTGGTGGCGATCAACCCCGCGCGGGCGACCGAGCTGCTGGACAGCGGAGCGCTCGACCTCGCGCTCTCACCGGTGGCCAGCCCCTCGGCCACGGTCCGGAGCCGGCCGCTCTACGCGGTGGAGTTCGTGGTCGCGGTGCGGCCCGGGCACCCGCTGGCGAAGGGCAAGGAGGGCCGCGCGGCGCTCCTGGGATACCCGCGGGTGCATGTGGCGTTCGAGGGGATGCCGGCGGTGAAGGCCTCGGTGCTCCTGGGCTCGTTCCTCGCCGTCCCCCCGGTGCTGCGCGAGAGCGACGCCTGGGCCCTCCTCCCGAAGCCCTACGCCGACCCGCTGTCCCGGTCCGGGACGCTGGCGAGCTTCCCGCCGCCCGCGGGCGTGTCGTTCCCCACGATGCAGATGCAGCTGCTCTGGCCCGACGCGCAGGACGCGTCACCGGCATCCCGCTGGCTGCGCGGGATCATCGTCGACGTCACCCGACCCGGATGACGGCCGGCAGCCACTCTGTGCGTGCGATCGGCGTGCCGAGAGCGTTGACTGTCCCGTCACGTGAATCTCTCGACCTCGAAGACTCTCCTGCTGACCACCGCGGCGATGGTCTGCTTCGCCGGAAACTCGCTGCTCTGCCGGCTGGCGCTGCGGAACGGGGCCATCGACCCGGTGAGCTTCACCGCGGCCCGGCTCGGGTCGGCGGCGCTGGTGATGGCCGCGCTGGCGTGGGTCGCAGGGCGGGGCCGGGCGCATGGCGGGAGCTGGACGTCGGCCGCGGTTCTGTCCGGCTACGCGATCGCGTTCTCCCTGGCCTACGTCCAGATCGGCGCTGGCCTCGGAGCGCTGCTTCTCTTCGGCGCGGTCCAGCTGACGATGATCGGCTGGGGCCTGCTCCAGGGGGAGCGTCCCGGGCCCGGCCAGTGGGCGGGTCTGGCGATGGCGATCGCCGGCCTGCTGGTCCTCACCCATCCCGGGGTCTCCGGGGCGCCCCTCACCGGGGTGAGCTTGATGCTGCTCGCAGGCGTGGGCTGGGGCATCTACTCGCTCAGGGGCCGTCGCAGCGCGGATCCGCTGCAGACGACGGCGGCGAACTTCGTGCGCACCCTGCCGTTCGTGGCCGTGATGGTGGCGGTCAGCATGCTGGTCGAGCGCCCTCACCTCTCGGCGACCGGAGCGGCGGCGGCAGTGGCCTCGGGGGCCATCACCTCGGGCATCGGCTACGTGATCTGGTACCGCGCGCTC
>JADGQZ010000270.1 GCA_017881345.1 Myxococcaceae bacterium
ATCGGCCGCTCGAAGTCCGGGTCCAGCGGATGGGGTGAGATCTCCGCCCTGGGCAAGGACTGCCGCGCGCGGACCCGGGCGAGCATGGCCGCGGTGGGCGAGAGCACCAGGTCGGCCCAGGCGAGCGCGCTGGACTCGAGGTGGTCGATGCAGGCGAGGTCGAAGGAGAGGCGCGGGTCGCCGTCGAGCGCGCGCACGTCCACCGAGGGCGTGTGCAGCCGAACCGCGAGGGTGGTCCGCGCGAGCTCGCCGAGGGTGCGCCTGGCCTGGAGACAGAAGTACCCCTCGCCGTCGTACTCGGGGAACTCGATGACGTCGAAGGGCGCCTCGGCGCTCAGTCGGCGGACCTTCTGGAAGACCTGGTACGCGTGTCGGACCTGGTCCGGCTGGAGAAAGCGGGCCGCTCCGGAGGGCGGATCCACCGGGTGCAGGTGAACGCCCGGGGCGGCCGGGAGCGTGGGTCCGAGTCCCGGATGGGCTCCGGTGACGAGGTGCACGTCGTGTCCCGCCTCGGCGAGCGCCCGGGACATCAGGAGCGCGTACGTGCCGATGCCGCCAGGCACGAACGGCGGGAGCTGCCGGGAGCAGAGGCAGATGCGGAGTGGGGCCACGCCTGGAGCCGGACCGTAGCCTGGCGCCGCGAGATTGCCAGCACGTCGCCAGGCGGGTATTCGGGAGGCCCGCCTTGGACCCCGTCGCCGTCGACATCGTGCTCGAGCCGGAACGCGTCCCGGTGCGTCTCGTGGACGCTGACGCGCGGCGTGTCGAGGTCATCCAGCACTCGGAGGACGAGGAGGAGTACCTGATCCTCGACGCAGCGGGACGCCTCGTGCACCGCGTCTGCCCGGAGCGCGCCTACCTGCCGCGGGTGGTCCCGGGTCTCCGGCCGAGCTTCGCCATCCGGGCGCTGGAGCGCTTGCTCGAGCTGCGCTGGTTGTGGAACCGCCGGTTCGCCTCGATCTCGCCGAGGGAGGCGCTGGAGGGTGCTCCGGGGATCCTGCGCGGGCTCGTGGTGCCCGACGCCGGCCCGGCCACTTCCCTGCCCGCGGTCTCGGGGCCGGTCCGATCGGTGGAGGTCGTCTGTTGCACCTACCGCCGTCCGGAGGCGTTCCCCCGCCTGCTGCCGCGGCTGGAGCGCGCCTTCGACGTCGCACGGGGGCGTGGACTCGAGGTGGGCCTCGCGGTGGTGTGCCAGGAGGACGGACTGCCCGGCGCGTGGATCGACGCCGACCCGCGCCTCCGGAAGCTCCCCTGGCTGCGCTTCGTGCGCAGCGCGCCCGGCCTCCCCAGGGCCCGGAACGCGGCGATCGTGGAGTCGTCGGCGGACGTGGTGCTGTTCGTGGACGACGACGTGGACCCTTCGTCGGAGCTGATCATCGGCCACGTCGAGGCGCTCGACGCCGCCCCGAGGGCCATCGGCAGCGCGGGCCGGGTGGATTCCCGCATCGAGGGGATCCGCGAGCGCGCCCACCGTGCGGTGGGCCAGGTGCGCGCCTCGGGGTGGGTGGACACCAACTTCGATGCGCCCGGAGGGCCAGAGCCGCTGGTCGTCCAGACGCCGCTCGGAGCGAACATGGCGTTCCGGCGAGAGCGCATGGTGGCGCATCTCGGGACACGCTGGTTCGATGCGTCACTCGAGGGCGTGGCGCACCGGGAGGAGACGACCACCGCGGTGGAGCTCGTCCGCCGCGGTGAGCTCCTGGTGTACGCGGCCGAGGGTCGGCTGTTCCACGAGGAGCACGAGGTGGGTGGGTGCGAGAACCGCGGGAACGTCTCGCGGGAGAGCGCCCGGCGGCGGAGAGCGCAGGACCAGCTGTTCCTCAGACGCCTCTACGCCCGGCTCGGGCCGCTGGCGGGGCTGGCAGCGGCGCTCTCGGCCTGGCGAGACGTGCGGATGGCGGCCCCGGGGACGCGGGCCGCCGCGCTAGAGGACTACCTTGCGACATGGCTGGGGCGCGGTCGGACGTCCAGGTCCGGATGACGCTCAACCGCGACGGGAGATGCGCTCCCGGGCGCCGTCCAGGTCGCGGGGATCCCAGCCCATGGCGCGATAGAGCCCGTCGTCCCGCACCACCGCGCCGTGTTCCCGGAAGATGGACCGGAGGGAGGCGAGGATCTGGACCGGATCAGCTGCGCCCGGGTGAGCGCTCCATTCCACCTCGGCGGTGGGGCAGTTCCCGACCTCGATCCTCCCTTCCCGGAGCCGCATGGCGAGCTCCTGGGCCCGGAGCGCCGGGACGAGCGCGCTCGCCGGCGCGAAACGCCGCGCGACCTCGTTCCGCCAGAGCCCGAGTCCGGGCGGAAGCCAGTCGCACCGACGCTCCTCGAGCGTGGCCAGGTCGTCGACGTCCCGGGCGTGATCGTCGAGGGTGAAGGTCGCGAACCCGTCGCTGGTCGTGCTCCAGTGGCCTCCGTTGGAGACGATGCGCCCGCGGTGGGTCACCTTGGCGCAGCAGGCCCCGAGCTCGGGAGAGGCCTCGAGCCGCTCGAGCATCCTGGCCAGGACGGTGGTGTCGGGGAGCTGCGCCCCCGCGATGACCCGCAGCACGTACTCCCCACGCGCCCGCTCGAGAGGGACGAGCTCCGGACGTCCCTCGAGCGCGCGGAGCGACGCCCGCGTCCGGCGCGTCTCCTCCTCCGTGCCGCCGTCCTCGAGCACCACGCTGACCCTCGGCGCCTCCGGACCGCGGAGACGCGAACGACGGAGGGAGTCACGCCGGATGCGCTCCAGCGCCTGCTCCTGCCGCTGCTGCTGCTGCTGGCTCTGCTGTTCCTGGTGGATCCGGTGGCGGTACACGGCGTCCGGCAGGTGCGCCAGACGCCGCCGCTCGGCGAGGCGAAGCGCCAGATCGTAGTCCTGCGTCAGGTCGTACCGCGGCTTGAACAGCCCGACGTCCCGGAGCGCCGCCCGGGAGACGACCTTGAGATGGGAGGTGAACATCCCTTCCAGCAGCTCGGGCAGCGGCGGGCGGGCGGCGCGCTCGGCAAAGTCCCAGCGCTGGAGCTCGTGCCCCTCCCCGTCGATGTCGATCCGGTCGGTGTAGAGGAAGTCCACCCCGGGGTGAGCGGCGAGGAAGTCCTCGACCTTCTGCAGCGCCGACCGCTCGAGGACGTCGTCGCAGTCCACGAAGCCGAGGTGGGTGC
>JADGQZ010000271.1 GCA_017881345.1 Myxococcaceae bacterium
GCGAGACGTCCTTCACGAGGTTCAGGTCGTAACCGAAGCCGCTGCATCCGGCGGGGGCGACACGGATGGAGAGGTAATAGCCCTCGAAGCCTTGCTGCTTCTGCACCGCACGCACCTGCTCGACCGCACGCGCGGTGAGCTTGAGTGGGAACGCGGGAGTGGCGGCGGGAGCGGGGGCCGCCGGGGTGGCCGTGGAGGTGTCCATCCCCCCTGTATATCCACGGGCGGACCGGGATTCCACGGACCGTCCCCGGGAGAGGTGGGTCAGCCGCTCCCCCGGAGTCGCCCCCCGTCCACGGCGATGACCTGCCCGGTGATGAAATCGGACCCGGTGACCAGGAAGCGCACCGTCCGGGCCACGTCCTCGGGCGTCCCGAACCGCCCCAGCGGGATGCGGGCCCGGAGCTTCTCGCGCTCCTCCGGGCCGAGAGACTCCGGGGGGATGATCGTCCCCGGCGCCACACCGTTCACCCGGACATGGGGCGCGAGCTCGAGCGCGAGCACCTGGGTCAGCATGTGCAGCGCGGACTTCGTCATGCAGTACGCGGCATAGGAGCGCCAGGGCACGAACGCCCCACCGATGTCGAGCACGTTCACCACCACGCCCTCCCGCCGCTCCACCATCCCCCGGGCGACGGCGCGGGTGAGCAGGAACGGAGCGCGGGCGTTGAGTCGCCACTCGGCATCCAGCATCGCCGCGTCGGTGTCGAGGAACGGCGCCCGGGTGAACTGCGCCGCGCTGTTGACCAGCACCGCCACCGGGCCGAGCGCGCGCTCCACCTCGGGCACGAGCGCGTCGAGCTGCGCGTCGTCGGTCAGGTCCGCCCGGAAGGCGTCGGCGCGGTGGCCGCCCTTCCGGAGCTCGGCGACGAGCGCCCGCGCCGCATCGCCGGACCCGTGGTGATGGACAGCCAGGGTCGCGCCCTCGGCAGCGAGCCCCTGCACGATGGCCCGGCCGACCCGGATGCCTCCTCCCGTGACCAGTGCCACCCGTCCGTCGAGCGTCATTCCCGTCAGGCCTCCTGGCCGTTGCGCCCGCGTCTGTTATACGCAGGCCGGCCCTCATGCCCATCATCTCTTTGCCGACGCGAGGTGCGCGATGCCCGTCCGGGAGGTGACCCCGCACGAGCTGGCCCGGGCGCTCGAGGCCCCCGAGGCGGAGCGGCCGGTCATCCTGGACGTCCGCAATCCCGACGAGGTGAAGTTCGTCTCCCTCCCGGGCTCGCTGCACGTGCCGATGCACGAGCTGCCGGCACGTCTGGACGAGGTGCGGGAGGTGGCGACCCGCCCGGTGGTGGTGCTGTGCCACCACGGGACGCGGAGCTACCAGGCGGCCGCATTCCTCGACTCGGTGGGCATCCCGGCGGCGTCACTCCGGGGCGGCATCGAGGCCTGGGCAGTCGACGTCGACCCGCGCATGCGGAGGTACTGACCGCCATGGCCCGACCGCCCCCCGGTCGCCGGCGCGACCGCCGTCCCTCCGCGGCGCCCGCGGGCCCGGGTGGCGCAAGAGGCGGAGGAGCCGGTCAATCCCGGACGCCCGAGCGCGGACGTCGTCCCGAGGCGCGACGCGACGCGTCCCGGTCACCCTTCCCCCGCAGCGCGAGTCAACCGCGAGGTGGCGGCCGGACGGGCTCGGGTGATCGTACCGGCGCACCGCGGCGCCGCGAGGCGGAGCATCGGCGTGACGACTCCGCGGACAGCTCGAGCTCGGGGCCGCAGCGGCGCGCCGAGCGCCCGGAGCGACCGCTTCGAGAGGACCTGGTCACGCAGGCGTCGCTCGAGGCGTACGGGGCGGCCCGACACGACGGCTGGCTGGCGGACCGGGCGCTGGACCACGTGCTCCGGAGCAAGCGGCACCTCTATTCCAACGAGCGCCGCGCGGTCGCCGAGCGCGTCTACGCCCTGCTCCGTCGGCAGCGGACGGTGGATACCCTGCTCGCGCGCGCCGGTGCGCGCCTGGAGGGACGCTCCACCACCGAGCAGGATCTGCTGCGGATCGCCGCCTCCCGCGTGCTCCATGGGGAGACCCCCGAGCGCGTGTCCACGACGAGCGGCCTGCGCAGCGACGAGGTGCGGGTGCTGGACGCGCTCCCCGGCGCCGCGGCGGCGCTCGAGGCGCTTCCGCGCGCCGAGCGGTTCGCGGTGGATGCCTCGCTGCCGGACTTCCTGGCCGAGCGCTTCCTCCGTGAGTTCGGGGACCGCGCCGAGGCCGAGGCGGCAGCGATGAACGAGCGCGCCCCGCTCACCGCCCGGGTCAACCTCCTCAAGTCGACCCGCGAGGCTCTCCGGGAGCGGTTGCGGTCCGAGGGGGTCGAGGCGCGGGAGACACCGCTCTCTCCGCTCGGGCTGTTCCTCGAGACGCACCAGAACGCCTTCGCCCTCCCCAGCTTCCGGGAGGGCCTCTTCGAGCTGCAGGACGAGGGGAGCCAGCTGCTCGGGCTGCTCGTCGACGCGCCTCCAACCCGGGTCGTCGACGCCTGCGCCGGCGCCGGCGGAAAGACGCTCCAGCTCGCAGCCCAGATGAAGAACCGCGGCGAGCTGTTCGCGCTCGACATCGACGCGCGCCGCCTCGAGGAGCTGAAGCGACGGGCCCGCCGGGACGGGGTGCACAACGTGCGCATCCGCCCCATCCCGCCCTCGGGCTCCGATGTCGCCGCGGCGCTCTCGGACATCACCGACCGGGCCGACCGCGTGCTGGTGGACGCGCCTTGTAGCGGGACCGGCACCTACCGCCGGAAGCCCGACGCGCGCTACCGGCTCACCGAGGCGATGCTCGCCCAGCACGTGGAGCGCCAGCGCATGCTCCTCGACCAGTTCGCGCCGCTGGTGCGCCCTGGAGGGCGGCTCATCTACGGCACGTGCAGCGTGCTGTCGGAGGAAAACGAGGCCGTCGTGGCCTGGTTCCTCGAGCGCCACCCCGGCTTCCGCGCCGTGCCGCCCGCCGAC
Organism: Myxococcaceae bacterium; assembly: GCA_017881345.1. Lineage (GTDB taxonomy): Bacteria > Myxococcota > Myxococcia > Myxococcales > Myxococcaceae > RPRB01. Next base: position 2,950 of record JADGQZ010000271.1, read on the forward strand.
CGGATCGGCGCCGAGCTCGGGGCGAAGGTCACGACCGGAGACTTCCTCCGGCTGTCCCCCGCACGGCACGGCACCGACGGGTTCTTCGGGGCGATTCTCCTGCGAGACCGCTGAGCGGGGACAGTTCGCCCGCCGTGCAGGAGGCGGAGCAACGTGCTGAACGCTGTCGCAGCTCCTCTCGCGAAGGTGGAGAGATTGCCCCGATCGGGCCTCATGGCCGCGGCGGGTCGGCC
>JADGQZ010000272.1 GCA_017881345.1 Myxococcaceae bacterium
TCGCCGTCAACTGCGGCGCGATCCCGGAAACGCTTCTCGAGAGCGAGCTCTTCGGCCACCGCCGCGGAGCCTTCACCGAGGCGAGATCCGACCGGGCCGGCCTGATCGAGGAGGCGGGCGGCGGCACGCTCTTCCTCGACGAGATCGGGGAGCTCGGCCCCACGACCCAGGCGCAGCTGCTGCGCTTCCTCCAGGAGAAGGCATTCGAGCGCGTCGGCGAGACACGCACCCGCCACGCGGACTTGCGCAGCGTCTCGGCCACGAACCGCGAGCTCGAGGCCGACGTCCGCTCCGGAAGGTTCCGGGAGGACCTGCTCTACCGGCTGAACGTGGTGGAGGTCCGCGTCCCCTCTCTGCGCGAGCGCCGGGAGGACATCCTGCCCCTGGCCGGACGGATGCTCCGGCAGCTCGCCGCCTCCCTCCACCGGCCAGGGCTGGAGCTGGCGCCGGAGACAGCCACGGTGCTCGAGAGCTATCCGTGGCCGGGGAACGTGCGCGAGCTCCGAAACGCCGTCGAGCGCGCGGCGATCGTCTGGCCGGCTGACTTGCTGCCCCCCGCGGCATTTCCCGAGCGGATCGCTGCCACGCAGGCCGCGCCCGTTGCGCTCGGAGGTCCCTTCACCCTGGAGCAGATCGAGCGCGAGCACATCCTCCGGGTGATGGCCAGCACGCCCACGCTCGACGAGGCGGCGCGGATCCTCGGGATCGACGCCTCCACGCTCTGGCGGAAGCGGAAGAAGTTCGAGGGCGACCCTCCGGGCGGCTGAGCTCAGGCCGTCACGGGTGCCGGTGCCGCGGGGCCGCCCACGCCGGTCTGGCTGTCCGGCAGCTCGACCCAGAACACCGTTCCCGCGCCCGGAGCGCTCTTCACCCCGACCTTTCCTCCGTGCGCCTCCACCACGTCGCGGACGATGGAGAGGCCGAGCCCCGCACCGCCCGGCGCCGAGCCCGGGACGCGGTAGAACTTCTCGAAGAGGCGCGGCTGGTACTCGGGCGCGATGCCCGGCCCGTCGTCCCGGACCTCGATGCGCACGCCACTGTCAGCTCGCATCGCCCGGACCACAACCGGACGCCCGGGAGGCCCGTGCCGGACGGCGTTGGCGATGAGGTTGGTCAGCGCGAGGTCGATCCGATCGGGATCGGCCATCACCACCTCCGCGCCCGGCTGGATGTCCAGGTCCACCGGGATCTGCCGCTGCTCGCTGCCGTCCCTTGCGGCGTGGCGCGCCTGCTCGAGGAGGAGCTCGGTCGAAACCTCGCGCGGGTGCAGCTCCAGGCGCCCGGAGCGGATGCGCGCCAGGTCCAGCAGGTCGTCCACGATGCCCTGGAGCCGCTCACACTCCTCGCGCGCGGCCTGCACCAGGTCGAGCTGCCGGTCGTCGAGCGGGCCCACCGTCTGCTCGGCGAGGAGGTGAATGGCCATCCGGAGGCTGGTCAGCGGCGTCCGGAACTCGTGCGCCACCGTCGCCACCAGGTCATCCTTCAGCTCGTCGAAGCGCCGGATGCGGGTGACGTCCTGGAGCACCACCGTCACCCCGAGCAGCTGCCCCTCGTCGCTGGACACCGGATTGGCCCGGGGCAGGAGCGCCCGGTTCCCGTCGCTCGCCTCCACCACCAGCGCGTCCTCGAACCCACGCGGCTGCACTGTCGGGGCGCCGGCCAGCACCTCGTCGCGGATCCGCTCGATGCGCTCACGAACGGCCGGCGGGGCGGCAGCGAGCGTCCCGTCGGCGCTCCGGATGCCGAGGACCTGCTCCGCGGCGCGGTTGGCGTTGGCCACCCGCCCGGCAGCGTCGAACACCAGGACCGGATCGGGGAGGCTGTCGATGGTGGCCTGCGCCGCGAGCTGCGCCTCGAGGAGCTCCCCCAGGCTCGAGTCCCGGTAGCGCTGCAGGCTCTCGGCCATCGCGTTGAAGTCGCTGGCCAGCTGGGCGATCTCCGCGCCCCCGCCGTCGGTCACCCGCACGCGCGCGGCGTAATCGCCCTGGCCGAGCCGGCGGACGGACTGGCCGAGCACCGCGAGCGGGCGGAGCGCTCGCGCCGTGAGCGCCGCCGACGCCAGGAGACCGAGGACCAGCGAGGCCAGCGCGGCGCTCACCACCGCGGTCTCCACCCACTCGCTCTCACGCCGGACCTTCGTGCTCTTGAGCACCATGGCGTCCTGGTTCATGGCGAGGATGTCGTCGGCCGCGATCTTGACCCGGGTAAACCCCGGCTGGAGCTCCTCGAGGTACAGCGCCCGGAGCTGGGGCTCCGGCGCCCCGAGAAGCCGGTCGTAGGCGCGCTGGTAGTCGGTCCAGGCGGCGCGGAGCGCGGCCGCCGCCTCCGCCTCCCCCGGCTCGGTGATGTTCCGCTCTTCCACCTGCAGCTCGCGCTCGAAGGTGGGATGATGCTCCTTCGCCAGCGTGAGGCCACGATCGCGCTCGCCGATGACGACGAACAGAGCGCCGCTGTCGAGCCGCTCGATCGACTCCTTCATCCGCTGCGCGGCGAGCACGCTCCGGTAGTTGTCGGTGAGGATGCGCTCCCCGGCCCGGCCCAGGGTATTGCTGGTGACGACCGAGAGCACCGCCACTGCCGCGAGCGCCGCCGCCAGCGGCGCCTGCGCGACCATCAGCCGCGTCCGGAGCGTCATTCGCGCGTCTCCCCCAGCGCCACCACCTGGACGTCGAGGTCCGTCGCCTCGCGCACCAGCTGGAGGTCGACGCTCCGGCCGAGCAGCCGCCGCCACCCGCTCTGGTGAGAACGGCCGATGAGCATCAGCCCGACGCTGTGGCTCCGGGCGAAGTCGAGCAGCGCGGTCACCGGGTCGCTCGCCCGGAGGCGAACCACCTCCGCCCCGAGCGCCTTCGCGCGCTCGATGTTCTCCAGGAGGTGGCGCTGGGCCTCGGAGTCGATCCGGTCCGGCGCCTCGCCGGGCGTCTCCACGTAGACCACGAACCAGTCGGTGTTGAGGCGGCCCGCCACCCGGGAGCCGCGACGGAGGAGCTCGGCCGCGCGCGGCGGGTGCGACGACAGGCAGACCATCACCCGTGCGCCGCCTTGTCTCGGGACCGCCTCGGCCTTCGATTCGCGCCGGAGCGTGTCCCGCTCGAGCGACTCGGCCACCTCCCTGAGCGCGAGCTCGCGCAGGGTGGCGAGGTTTCCCCGCTGGAAGAAGCGCTCCAGAGCCTGGGGGACCTTCTCCGACGCGTAGATCTTCCCCGCCCGGAGCCGCTCCTCGAGGTCCTCCACCGCCAGGTCGAGGTTCACCACCTGGTCCGCAGTCTTCAGCCAGGCATCGGGGATGGTCTCGCGGACCCGCACCCCGGTGGCCCGGTAGACCAGATCGTTCAGCGATTCCAGATGCTGGACGTTGAAGGCGCCGATGACGTTGATGCCCGCGGCGATCAGCTCCTCCACGTCCTGCCACCGCTTGCGATTCCGGCTCCCCGGGGCGTTGGTGTGGGCCAGCTCGTCCACCACCGCCACCTCGGGCTTGCGCGCCAGGATGGCGTCCAGGTCCATCTCCTCCACGGGGACGCCCCGGTATTCGATGATCCGGCGCGGGACGACCTCCAGGCCCTCGATGAGCGCCGCGGTCTCGACCCGGCCGTGCGTCTCCACGAACCCGACGACCACGTCGACCCCGCGCTCGCGCAGCGCGTGGGCCTCCTCCAGCATCCGGTAGGTCTTCCCCACCCCCGCCGCGAAGCCGATGTACAGCTTGAGCCGTCCGCGTTTTCCCTGGCGCACCAGCGCCAGAAACTCGTCCGCCCTCTTCTCTGGGCGGTCGCGGACGGAGGTCATGGCGCCCGGATGGCTGCCTTTCCGCTGTGGTCGGGAGCTCCGAACTGCCGGTCGAGGGCGAGGTTGAGGACGAGCACGTTCACCCTCGGCTCACCGAGGACGATCAGGTCCCGCCGCTCGATCTGCGACTGGACCAGGGCTCGCACCCGCTCCTCGCTCACCTGACGCGCCCGCGCCACCCGTGGAACCTGCCACAGCGCGCCGGCCGGCGACAGGTGCGGGTCGAGCCCGCTGGCCGAGGATGTCACCAGCTCCACCGGGGGCGGATCGGACGATCCGGGGTTCTCCGCCTGGAGCTTCTGCAGTGCCTCGGCAGCGGAGTCCCGGAGCTTCTTGCTGGTCGGCCCGAAGTTGGTGGCACCCGAGCTGGTTGCGTCCCACCCGTCCTTACCGGCGGCCGAGGGCCGGGGGTGGAAGTAGCCGGGCGCTGCGAAGCCCTGCCCGAGGAGCTCCGAGCCGACCACCTTGCCGAACTCGTCGGTGACGAAGCTTCCGCCGGCCCGGTGCGGGAAGAGCGCCTGGGCGAGCCCGGTGGCGACCAGCGGGTAGACCAGACCGGTGAGCACCAGGGTCACGGCAGTGACACGGAGGGCGATGACAAGTTCCTTGCGCATGGCGTGCCTCAGACCAGTCCCAGCCCGGCGATCACCAGGTCGACCAGCTTGATGCCGACGAAGGGGACGATGATCCCGCCCACGCCGTAGATGAGCAGGCTGCGCTTCAGCAGCGCGGCAGCGCCGACGGGCCGGTAGCGGACCCCCCGGAGCGCCAGCGGGATGAGGGCGATGATGATCAGCGCGTTGAAGATGACCGCGGAGAGCACCGCCGAGTACGGAGACGCCAGGCGCATCACGTTCAGGGGAGCAATGTCCGGGTAGACGCCCACGAAGAGCGCCGGGAGGATGGCGAAGTACTTGGCCACGTCGTTGGCGATGCTGAAGGTGGTCAGCGTCCCCCGGGTCATCAGCAGCTGCTTGCCGACCTCCACCACCTCGAGGAGCTTGGTGGGGTTTGAGTCCAGATCCACCATGTTCCCGGCCTCCTTGGCCGCCTGGGTCCCGGTGTTCATCGCCACGCCCACGTCCGCCTGGGCGAGCGCCGGCGCGTCGTTGGTGCCGTCGCCGGTCATGGCCACCAGCTTGCCCTTGGCCTGCTCCTCGCGGATGAGGCGCATCTTGGTCTCCGGTGTGGCCTCGGCGAGGAAATCGTCCACCCCGGCCTCGCGGGCGATTGCCGCGGCGGTCCGCGGGTTGTCGCCGGTGATCATCACCGTGCGGATGCCCATCGCCCGGAACCGATCGAACCGCTCCTTGATCCCGCCCTTCACCACGTCCTTCAGCTGGATGATGCCCAGGATCCTCGCGCCATCCGAGACGGCGAGCGGCGTCCCACCCGCGTCGCCGATGCGCGAGGCGATCTGCTGCACCTCCGGAGGGACCTTCCCCCCGAGCGACTCCACGTGCTGGACCACCGCATCCACCGCGCCCTTGCGGATGACGCGGCGCCCGAGATCCACGCCGCTCATCCGGGTCTGCGCGCTGAAGGGCACGAAGTGCGCCTCCGAGTGCCCCACCTCGCGGCCCCGGAGGTGGTAGCGCTCCTTCGCAAGCACCACGATGCTCCGGCCCTCGGGCGTCTCGTCGGCGAGGCTCGAGAGCTGGGCGCCGTCGGCGAGATCCTCGATCCGCACCCCGGCCAGCGGAAGGAACTCCGTCGCCATCCGGTTCCCGAGAGTGATGGTCCCGGTCTTGTCCAGGAGCAGCGTGTCCACGTCCCCGGCCGCCTCCACGGCGCGACCGCTGAGGGCGATGACGTTCTTCCGGAGCAACCGGTCCATGCCGGCGATGCCGATGGCCGAGAGCAGCCCGCCGATGGTGGTGGGGATGAGGCAGACCAGCAGCGCCACCACCGCCGTCGTCGACAGCCGGACCCCGCTGTAGATCGCCAGCGGCACCAGGCTCACGCAGGCGAAGAGGAACACCGCGGTGAGCCCTACCAGCAAGATGTGGAGGGCGATCTCGTTCGGCGTCTTCTGCCGCGCCGCCCCTTCCACCAGGGAGATCATCCGATCGAGGAACGACTCGCCCGGGTTGGTGGTCATGCGGACCACGATCCGGTCCGAGAGAACCCGGGTGCCGCCGGTGACCGCGCTCCGGTCCCCACCACTCTCGCGGATGACGGGGGCCGACTCGCCGGTGATCGCGCTCTCGTCGACCGAGGCGATGCCCTCGATGATCTCGCCGTCGCCCGGGATGTACTGCCCGGCTTCCACCACCACGGTGTCGCCCTTCCGCAGGGTCGCGGCGGAGACCTTCTGCTCCTGGCCGTCCACCAGCTTCCGCGCCTCGACGTCCTTGCGCATCTTCCGGAGCGAGGCCGCCTGCGCCTTCCCCCGGCCCTCGGCCACCGCCTCGGCGAAGTTGGCGAACAGCACGGTGAACCACAGCCACAGCGAGACCAGGCCGGTGAACCACAAGGGCGTGCTGCGATGCGCAGCGCCGAGGTCACGGAGGAACTCGATGCTGGTGAGGAGCGCGCCGACCTCCACCACGAACATCACCGGGTTCCGGATCACCTCGCGGGGCGAGAGCTTCCGGAAGCTGTCCCAGATCGCGGGGCGGACGATGGACGGGTCGAGGAGCGACAGTTCCCGCGTCGTGGCAGCCATGGCCTAGTAGACCTTTCCGGCCAGGCCGGCGAAGTGCTCGACGATGGGGCCAAGGGACAGCGCGGGGAAGAAGGTCAGCGCGCCGACGATGAGCACCACCGAGACGAGAAGGAAGGTGAAGAGCGGCCCGTCGGTGGGGAACGTCCCGGGCCCGGGCGGGACGACCTTCTTGCCCACCATGGCCCCGGCGATGCCCAGCGCGGGGATGATCATCAGGAAGCGCCCCCCGAGCATCGTCAGCCCCAGTGTGACGTTGTACCAGGGGGTGTTGGCGTTCAGCCCGGCGAAGGCCGAGCCGTTGTTCCCTGCCCCGCTGGTGAAGGCGTAGAGCATCTCGCTGAGGCCGTGCGGCCCGGCATTGTTCAGGGACGAGGTGCCCCACTGGGTCACCGACGCCCAGGCGGTGAGCCCGAGGATGATGAGCGGGAAGACCAGCACGTAGAGCATCGCCAGCTTCATCTCCCTGCTCTCGATCTTCTTCCCCAGGTACTCGGGCGTCCGCCCCACCATCAGTCCGGCGATGAAGACCGAGAGGACGACGAAGACCAGCATCCCGTAGAGCCCGGCGCCCACCCCTCCGAAGATCACCTCGCCGAGCTGGATGTTCACCAGCGGGACCAGCCCTCCGAGAGGATTGAAGCTGTCGTGCATCGCGTTCACCGCGCCGCACGAGGCGTCGGTGGTCACGGTCGCGAAGAGCGCCGAGGCGGCAGTGCCGAAGCGGACCTCCTTGCCCTCCATGTTCCCGGCGCGGTGATCGAGCGCGAGCGAGGCGAGCGCCTGGTTGGGTCGCGCCTCGGCCCAGTGCGCGGCCACCGCGCCACCGAGGAACAGCACGCCCATCGCCGCGAGGATCGCCCAGCCCTGCCGGCTGTTCCGGGCCATCCGGCCATAGGTGTAGGTCAGGCCGGCGGGGATGGCGAAGATGAGCCAGAGCTCGACGAGGTTGGTGAAGGGGCTCGGATTCTCGAACGGATGGGCGCTGTTGGCGTTGAAGAAGCCGCCGCCGTTGGTGCCGAGCTCCTTGATGTCCTCCTGCGATGCGACCGGGCCGAGCGCCACCACCTGCTTGGCGCCCTCCACCGTGGTGATCTCCCGGTAGGCCGAGAAGTTCTGGACCACCCCCTGGCTGACGAGGAGCAGGGCGAAGATCAGGCTCAGCGGAAGGAGCACGTACACGGTCGCCCGGATGAGGTCCGCCCAGAAGTTGCCGAGGGTCCTCGGCGCGTCGGGCGCCTGCCGGCGGGTAAGCCCGCGGGCGAGAGCGAGGGCCACCCCGATGCCCGCGGCTGCGGAGATGAAGTTGTGCCAGGCCAGTCCCGCCATCTGGGACAGGTAGCTCATCGTCGATTCGCCGGTGTACGCCTGCCAGTTGGTGTTGGTGGTGAAGCTCGCCGCGGTATTGAACGACAGCCACGGGTCCTAAGGCGATGACCTGCTTGACGCCTTCGACCGTGGTGACTTCTCGGTAGGGCGACAGGTTTTGGATGACTCCCTGCGATACCAACACCAGCGCGACGATGATCGACAAGGGCAAGAGCACGTAGAGCGTGCTGCGCGTCA
>JADGQZ010000029.1 GCA_017881345.1 Myxococcaceae bacterium
ACGCACCAGCACCACGCCCACGTAGACGTCCGGGATGCCCGTCTCGCCGACCGGGACCTCGAGGGTGGTGGCGGCTCCCTTGAGCTTCACGTGGCGGGCGAGGCTGACCCCCTCTCGCTCCACGGTGAGCACCGCCTCGGCCGAGGGAAACGGGCTCTTCACCAGCACCCGCGCGGTCTCGCCCACGTCGTAGACCGCCTTGTCGGTCACCAGATCGATGCGGTCCGAGTCGTTGCGCTGCCACGAGACCCAGCCGTCGCCCACCACGTAGAGCGCGCTGCGGGTGGTCTGCTTCCGCTTCTGGGCGTCCACGACCTCCGCCTGAACGACGTGGAGACCCGGCGCCTTCGGGGTGAAGCTGCAGGCTCCGGGGACCTGCTCGACCTTGACCGTGCAGCTGGCCACCGGCTCCTCGACCGGCTCGCTGAGGGTCTCCCACCGGTCACCGCCGGTCTTCTTCCGCACGAACTTCCAGTCGCGCCGGAACACGCTGACCTGCACCTCTCCCTTCTGGCGCTTGCCATCGGGAGAGACCGCGACCGCCTCGAGCGACACCGGCTTGCCGACCTCGGCGAAGCCCTCGACGTTGCGCTGCCGGATGCCGGCGTAGAGCGCGGCCGGATGCACGTGCACCACGGCCCGGTTGGCGATGCGTTGCCGGTTGACGTCCGCCACCTCGGCCTCGAGCGTGACGACCGAGGAGCGTCCGCCCGGCGTCTCGACCTGGCCGGCGTCGATCTCGAAGACCCCCTGGGCGTCGGTCTTGCCCTCCCCCGCGCCGATCACCTCGGTGGTCGAGCCCGGCCGGTCATCGCTCCACTCCCAGGTGTTGATGCCGAAGGCGAAGCCGGGGTTGTCGGGCGGCTGGTAGTCATCGGTGGCGCGGGTGGCGGTCCAGCGCACCGTGGCGCCGGGCATCGCCCCACCGAAGAGGTAGCGGGCCACCACCCGGCCCTGGAGCTTCTGGCCGCTCAGTGCCTCGGGGGACGCGGTGGTGACATCCACCTTGAACTGCGGCGGACGGTACTCCTCGACCCGGAACGTCGCGCTGGTGGAGATGCCGCCCGACGAGACGTCCGCGCTCGCCCGGAGCTGGTACGTGCCCAGCGGCGCGCCGGCATCGATCGGAACCTCGGCGGAGAAGGTGCCAAAGTCGCTGAGCGGGATGCTCCGGGACCAGATCGTCTTGCCCCGTGAATCCAGGACCGAGACGTCGGCCTTGGTTCCCTTGCCGGGGGTGGTGACCACGCCGAGGCGCCGGTACCGGAGCATGCCCTTGATGTCGACGGTATCGCCCGGCCGGTAGATGCCACGCTCGGCGACCGCGAAGCCCATCGACTGCGGCTGCTTGCCGTCCCACGCGCCCTCGACGCCGAATGCCCACGGCCCGAAGCCGCCCGACCAGTCCGCGAGGGTGACGCCGGTGTCTCCGTCGAGCGACGCGGCGACGAGCGCGAAGGGCGGCCCCCCGTCGTGGTCCCGACCTCTCCGTCCACCGCTCTTGCCGGGTCCGACGACGGACGCGAGGCCGGGCACGTGCGCCAGCCCGTCGCCATCGGTCTTCCCCTGCCACTTCACCGCGCCGTCGCCGTCGTAGAGCGACAGCGCCGCGCCCGGGACCACCGTGCCGTCGGACACGCGGGTGACCCACACGATGCCCGACGTCGCCCCGAGCTTGGTGTGCACGGCCAGGTCGGTGATCTGCCCGGTGACGCGCTGGGTCCGCTGCCAGCCCCGGTGCGGGTCGATCTCCGGCGCGGTGGTGACCAGGTGGAAGAGGCCGGTGCCCTTGCCCGCGAGGAGCTCGCGCACCTTCACCGGACGGGTGCCCGGGAGGTTGTGCGTGCCGTCGAGCGCAATCTGGCTGGTGATCGGCTGCCCGGCGGGGACGGTCTGGGCGTTGCGGCGGCCACCGAGGAAGCGCGCCATCTCCGCCGGCCCGAGCGGCCAGAGCTGCGCGTCGAGCTCGGTGACGTTGGTGAATCGAACGGGAAGGTCGCCGTCTCCCTTCGCCTCGAGCAGGGCGACGTCGGGCCCGAGCTCGTATTCGGGCTTCAGGTCGTCGGTGCGGGCCTGTCCCTGGGCGGCCGGCGCGGTCTGCCCGAAGACGTCCTTCACCCCCGAGGCGATGGTGAAGACGTAGGTCGTGCCGGGGCGGAAGCTCCCGGGGACGGTGGTGTAGGGGTTGTGCCGGTTCCCGTAGGGCTCCTGGGACTCCGCGCGGTCCCAGTCGATCTGCACCGCTGGCTGGACCTTGAGGTGGGCCTTCAGCGAGGCCACGTCGAGCGGGTTGGTGCTCTCGATCACCAGCGGACCGTAGGGACACGCGTAGCCGCCGAGGCAGGCCTGCACGCCTTCGATCCGGGCCGGCCCGTAGGTGTGGTACCCGAGACGGACCTCCTGCTCCAGGGTGAGCGGGCCCTCCTTCGCCCGGAGCGAGGGAGCGATGACCAGCTCCACCGCCGTGGCCAGGGGGAGCGGCCGGTCGATCTTGACCGTGACCGCGGTGCGCCGGCTCGCGATGAGGTCGCGGCCCGGGCGCTCGACCGACTCGGGCGCCGGGCCCGCGGGCTTCGCCGAGACCGTCACCGGCCACGTCGTGCCTTCCGGACCGACGCGGAGCGAGATGGCCTTCTCCGGCTCGACCACCGCCTGGTTGAAGACGAGGACGATGTCCTGGCTCGGCCTGAGCCACCGCGAGCCGCCGGCCGGAGCGGCCGACTCGAGCCGGGGCCCCGGCGTGTCGAAGGACCAGCTGTAGCCCTCCTTGAGCGTCGATCCGTCCACACCCTTCAGGCCCGGCGGCACGGTGACGGTGAACCGGGTGGCGAACGGCAGGGGTGTCTTCGGGACGAACTCCACGCTGGCCGAGCCGATCCATCGCCACTCGCCGTCGACCGCAGTGCTGAGGGAGGGCGGAGGGGCGAGCGCCTTCTGCTCGTCGATCGACATCAGCGCGACCACCGGCCGCGAGAAGGTGATGGTGGGGCGTGCGTCCGCGCCGACCACCTCGTGCGGCCGGGCGGCCACGACGGTGAGTAAACCTGGTGGCAGCGCCTCCCTCGCGATGTCGAGCGCGGGGGGCGCCGGCAGGGGCTGCAGCGTCTGGTCCGAGCCCGACGGTTTGCCCTTGCAGGCGGTGAGCGCGGCCGCAGCGAGCACGACGGCGCAGACGAGACGGGTCGATCCAGCCCTCACGGTGTGGCGTCCTCCCCCGGGAAGCCCCGCAGCTTGCGGTGCCCCGGGCCTATTCTGCTCTCTGGCGAGCGCGCCCGGGTCGACGAAGAGCTCCCGGGAGTCCCGGGCCCGAGGCGGTGCAGCCGCCGGGCCAGCCGCTCAGCGGGAGCGGAGGACCGACTCGATGCGCCGGTCGGGGATGAGCCACGCGAGGGCCACGCCGGCGTAGACCAGGTCGGCGAGCCACGGGTGGACGAAGGCCAGCCCGATGCCCACGGCGTAGGCCACCGGCGAGAGCTTGTCCTTGTGCGCTCGCCCCACCGCCCGGGCAAGCTCGGAACGCGGTCCCTCGTGGGCGATGATCGCCCGCTCGAGGACGACGTACGCCAGCCCCGCCAGGAGCAGCACCACCCCGTAGAGCGCCGCCGGCCAGGGAGCCCGCGGGTTGTCCCCCACCCAGGCGGTCACCACCGGGACCAGGGAGAGGCAGAAGAGGAGCGCCAGGTTCGCCCACATCACCCTGCCGTCGATCTCGTGCGTCGCGTGGAGCAGGTGGTGGTGGTTGTTCCAGTAGATGCCGACGTAGACGAAGCTCAGGACGTAGCTGAGGAAGAGCGGGACCATCGGCCGGAGAGCGTGGAGGTCGCCGCCGTGCGGCACCTTCAGCTCGAGCACCATGATGGTGATGACGATGGCGAGCACGCCGTCGCTGAAGGCCTCCAGCCGTCCAGTCTTCATCGCCCCCCGGGCTTTAGCCGACCAGGATGACGGTCGTCGACCGGGCACCGTGCGCACCGATGACCAGCGCCTGCTCGATGTCGGCCGTCTTGGAGGGCCCGGAGATGAAGATGCCGAAGCCGGGCGCGCCCAGGCGCAGCCGCCCGTAGGCGTCGTGGAGCGTGTGGACCAGCTCCTTGCCCGGGACGACGAGGACCAGGTGCTGGGTGACGAAGAGCACCGCCCGCCGCTCGCGGAGCACCGCATCGGTCAGCCAGACCGCGCCGTTCTCGGCCACGCCGAACTCACCGGGCACCACGGCCAGGTCCACGCCCGCGAACCCGTGCGGATCGGCGACCGCGTCGATGGAGAGGTTTCCCGGAAGCACCTCTGGCACCAGCGAGACGATCTGCCTGGCCTCCCGCGCAACCGGGAGCGCGCGGACCGCGGCAGCCGCCTCCAGGAGCCCGGCGACTCGGACGCACACGCCGCCCACGTCGGTGACGCTCTGGGCGAACTTGCCCGCGAGGTCCTCGAACCGCACCGGCGAGGAGGCCACGTCGGGCAACGCGACCGGCGGAGGCTTCGCCTGCCGGAGGCGCTCCAGCATCTTCTCGCGGCTAGCTCGCACGGCGGCTCCTCCACTCCTCTCGGAAGCTCCGCGCCGGGAGCGGGGGAAGGTCCCGCTCCTGTCCCCAGCCGCCGGACATCCTGCGCAGCAGCCCCGCGGGCATGAGCCGCCCGAAGAAGCGCACCATCCACCCCGCCAGGCGATAGAGCCGCGGGCGCTGGAACACCCAGCTGGCGATCGCGACCCCGCGGCGCTTGCCGGCCGGGGTTAGGCCCCGGGCGTCGAGCTCGCGTCTCCAGGCGAGGAGCTGGCTGTGCAGGTCGATCTTCACCGGGCACACGTCGCTGCACGAGCCGCAGAGGCTCGAGGCGAACGGGAGCGCGACGTTCCGCTCGGCGTCCGCCGCGGGCGAGAGCACCGAGCCGATGGGCCCGGGCACCGTCGTGCCGTAGCTGTGACCGCCGCTGCGCCGGTACACCGGGCAGGTGTTCATGCAGGCCCCGCAGCGGATGCAGCACAGCGCGCGGCGGTGCGTCTCGCTCGCCAGCAGGTTGCTCCGGCCGTTGTCCACCAGCACGAGGTGCAGCTCGCCACCCGGCCGCGGCCCGTGGAAGTGCGAGGTGTACGTGGTGATGGGCTGGCCGGTGCCGCTCCGGGCGAGGAGCCGGAGGAAGACGGCGAGGTCCGCCGCCCGCGGGATGAGCTTCTCCACCCCCATCGAGGCGATGTGGATGGGTGGGAGCGCCACCCCGAGGTCGGCGTTGCCCTCGTTGGTGCACACCACGAAGCCGCCGGTCTCGGCGATGGCGAAGTTCACCCCGGTGAGCCCGGCCTGACCGGCGAGGAACTTCTCGCGCAGGTGCTGCCGGGCGGCCTCGGTCAGCTGCTTGGGGTCGGAGAGGCCCGCCGGCGTGTGGAGCGTGCGGTGGAAGAGCTCACCGATCTCCTCGCGCTTGCGGTGGATGGCCGGCATGACGATGTGGCTCGGCGGCTCCTTGCCGAGCTGGACGATGCGCTCGCCGAGGTCGGTATCGACGACCTCGATGCCCGCTTCCTCCAGGACGCCGTTGAGGTGGCACTCCTCGGTGAGCATCGACTTGCTCTTCACCAGCCGGGTGACGCCGCGGTCCCGGAGCAGGCCGAGGACGATGGCGTTGTGCTCGGCGGCGTCGGCCGCCCAGTGCACCTGTGCGCCGAGGGCGAGGGCCTTGCGCTCGAACTCCTCGAGGTAGTCGGCAAGCCGCGAGAGGGTGTGGAGCTTGATGCGCGAGGCGGCGTCGCGGAGGGCCTCCCAGTCGGGCACGACCGAGGCGGCGCGGTCGCGCTTGGTCCGCATGTTCCAGACCGCGGCGTCGTGCCAGTGGAGGCGCGCCTCGTCCCGGACCAGCGTGAGGGCGGCGCGGGCGTGGGCGTTCATGGTGCGGGGACTTCAGCCGAGTGCCTCCCCGGGCGCAACCGCGCCGTGGCGGCCGGCGTGGAGCGCCGGGTCGTGCCTATCCTCCGGCCGCACGCCCCGTGAGCCGGAACTCCCGCATTGCCCTGGTCGCCGCCCTGCTGATCGTCACGGTGCTCGTGGTCGCGACCCTCATGGCCGAGCCGCTGGTACACCCCTGCCCGGGCGACATCGAGCAGTGCGGACGGATCTGCGCCGGCCAGACGCTCGCCCCGCTCCCCTGGCGCTGTCACCGGGCGACTGACTGCCAGTGCCCGAAGGCCCTGCCCTGGCCTCACCGCCGGCCGCGGTAGGCTCCCCGGCGCTCTGCGCTCAGACCGGCGCGGGCACGGCAGCGCCGGACATCGCCGCGTCGAACACCTGGGCCACGTGGAGGAACTGCAGCGGCGAGCGACCCCGGCGAGCGACTCCCTCCAGGTGCATCAGGCACGACATGTCCACCGCGGTCACCACGTCGGCGCCGGCACGCGCATGGTCGGCGACCCGGTCCCGGCCCATCGCTCCAGACACCGCCGCCTCGTCCAGCGAGAAGAGCCCGCCGAAGCCGCAGCACTCGTCGGGGCGCGCCAGCTCCACCAGCTGGATGCCGCCCAGCGAGCTGACCAGCGCGCGCACCTTGTTCCACGGCTCCACCATCCGCTCGCTGCCCGTGCCAAGCCGGAGATCCCGCAGTCCATGGCAGCTCTGGTGGATGCCCACCTTGCGTGGATAGACCCCCTCGATGCGGCGGACGCCGAGCACGTCGATGATGAACTCGCAGAGCTCGTAGGTCCTCCCGGCAACCGTCTCCACCCGCGGATCGTTCGGGAGCACGTCGTGGTAGTGGTGCCGGACCATCGCAGTGCAGCTCCCCGACGGGCAGACGACCTGCTGGTACCGCTCGAAGACGTCCAGGTGGTGGCTCGCCAGGGGCGCCGCCGCCTTCGTGGCACCGGCGTTGGCCATGGGCTGGCCGCAGCAGGTCTGGGCCTCCGGGTACTCGACCTTCACCCCGAGCCGCTCCAGCACCCGCGCCGTGGCGAGGCCCACCGCCGGGTAGAGCTGGTCCACGTAGCAGGGGATGAAGAGGGCCACCGGGTCCATCGTCCGACTCTCCCGCGCCGCGGCCCTGGGCACAACGTTCAGATTGCCGGGGATCCCCCGAGCGGGCAGGCTGCGTGCCCATGCGAGCGAACGCCCCGGCAACACTGTCCGCAGCGCTGTGCCTCCTGGCGCCGGTCGCGTTCGGCCAGTCCGAGCCGCCACCTGGACCGCCTCCGGAGTACGGGACCTCGCAGGCTCCGGTGTATCTCCCGCCGCCGCAGTACGCGCCGCCCCCGGAGCCGAGCCTGGTCCGCCAGATGTCGGTGGGACCGCGCCTGATCATCGCCCCGGGCGTGTTCATCCCGTCCTCGGGCAGCACGGGCTTCACGCTGGGTGTGGTCGGCGGCTACGGGATCGATCTGGGCCCGGTCATCGTGACGCCGGGGCTGATGTTCCAGGGGAGCTGGAGCTCCGACTGGACCGTCTACTCCGGCCTGGGCGGCGCGCGGCTCACCTTCCCGTTCGGGAACTTCGGTCCGTTCATCGAGGGGGCGCTGGGCTACGGCAACGTCAGCGGGCCCCTGGGCTACTCGAAGGGAGGCCTGGAGATCCGAGTGGGTGGCGGGTTCATCTTCTTCTTCAGCCGCTCCTTCGCCCTCGGTCTGACGGTGGACTACGACACCATCACCGACACGCCGTACCACACCTGGATCATCGCCCCGACGATCCTGCTCTCGTTCTAGCTACCGTTTCGACGGGTAGGGGCTGACTTCCGTCTCCCGGAAGAAGTAGCCGATCTCGGTCTTCGCGTTCTCGACGCTGTCGGAGCCGTGCACGGTGTTCTTCTCCACGTCGGTGGCGAAATCCTTCCGGATCGTTCCCGGCGCGGCGTTGGCCGGGTTGGTCGCGCCCATGATCTCGCGGTTCCGGGCGATGGCGTTCTCTCCCTCCAGCACCATCAGCACCACCGGTCCCGAGGTCATGAAGGTGACCAGGTCCTTGAAGAAGGGCCGCGCCTTGTGGACGGCGTAGAACCCCTCGGCGTCCCGCTGCGAGAGGTGCTGCATCCGCACCGCGACGGGCTTCAGCCCCGCATCCTCGAAGCGGGTGATGATCTTCCCGATGATGCCCTTCTCCAGTCCGTCGGGCTTGATGATGGAGAGCGTGCGCTCAGTGGCCATGTCGTTGTCGTTCCTTCGGTTCAGCGAGTGCGGCCGCGCTGCAGCGCGGCCTGCAGGGTGGTGCCGAGCTCGGCGGGGGACGGCGCCATCAGCACCCCCGCCGCCTCCATCGCCCGGATCTTCTCCGCCGCGGTGCCCTTGCCCCCGGCGATGATCGCCCCGGCGTGCCCCATCCGCTTGCCGGGAGGGGCCGACACTCCGGCGATGAACCCGGCGATGGGCTTCCTGAACTCCTTGCCGATGTACTGGGCGGCGGTCTCCTCGGCGCTCCCGCCGATCTCGCCGATCATGATGACCGCGTCGGTCTCCGGGTCGGCGTTGAAGAGCCTGAGGCAATCCACGAAGTCGGTCCCGTTCACCGGGTCACCGCCGATGCCCACCGCGGTCGACTGGCCGAGCCCCAGCTGGGTGAGCTGGAAGACCGCCTCGTAGGTCAGGGTCCCCGAGCGAGAGACGACCCCGATCCGCCCGGGGCGGTGGATGTGGCCGGGCATGATGCCGATCTTGCACTTGGCCCCGGGGGTGATGACGCCCGGGCAGTTGGGGCCGACCAGCCGCACCGGCCTGCCCTGCAGCGCCCGCTTCACCTTCACCATGTCCAGCACCGGGATGCCCTCGGTGATGACGATGACCAGCGGGACGCCTGCGTCCGCGGCCTCGAGGATGGCGTCGCCGGCGAACGGCGGAGGCACGAAGACCACGCTGACGTTGGCGCCGGTCTGCTTCACCGCGTCGGCCACGGTGTCGAAGATTGGGACCGAATCGCGGAACCGGGTCCCGCCCTTCCCCGGGGTGACGCCGGCGACGAGCTTCGTCCCGTAGTCCATCATCTGCCCGGCGTGGAAGGAGCCGGCGGAGCCGGTGATGCCCTGCATCAGCACCCGGGTGTTCTGGTCGATGAGGATGCTCATGACACCTTCTCGCCCCGGGCTGCCGCCACGGCCTTCTCCGCGGCCTGGCGGAGGTTGTCCGCGGGGATGATGGGCAGGCCGGAGTGGCGGAGGATCTCCTTGCCCTGCTCCACGTTGGTGCCCTCGAGCCGGACGACCAGCGGGACGGACAGCTTCACCTCGCGGGCGGCGGCGACCACGCCCTCGGCGATGACGTCACACTTCATGATCCCACCGAAGATGTTGATCAGCACTGCCTTGACCGCCTTCGCGCTGAGGATGAGCTTGAACGCCTCGGTCACCTTCTCCTTGGTCGCCCCGCCGCCCACGTCGAGGAAGTTCGCGGGCTGGCCGCCGACCAGCTTGATGGTGTCCATGGTGGCCATGGCCAGACCGGCGCCGTTCACCATGCAGCCGATGTTGCCGTCGAGGGAGATGTAGGCCAGGTCGAACTCCTTGGCCTGCGCCTCGATCGGATCCTCCTCGGCGACGTCGCGGTAGCCCAGCAGCTCCTTGTGCCGGTAGAGGGCGTTGTCGTCGAAGTTCAGCTTGGCGTCGAGGGCCACCACCGAGCCGTCCTTGAGCAGGACCAGCGGATTCACCTCGACCAGCGAGGCGTCGGTCTCGATGTAGCTACGGTAGAGCGCCCGGGCGAAGGCCACGAACTTGCCGATGCTGTCGCCCTTGAGGCCGAGGCCGAAGGCGAGCTTTCGCGCCTGGTAATCAGCGAGGCCGACGACCGGGTCGATGGACTCGAGGAGGATCTTCTCCGGATGCTTCGCGGCGACCTCCTCGATCTCCACCCCGCCCTCGCTGGAGGCCATCAGCGACAGACGCGACGTGGCCCGGTCGAGCGTCATGCCCAGGTAGAACTCCCGCTCGATGGGGAGTCCCTCCTCGACGTAGACCTTGTTGACCTTCTGCCCCTCGGGGCCGGTCTGGTGCGTCTTCAGCATCATCCCCAGGATCTGCGAGGCGAGCTGCTTCGCCTCCGCGGGGCTCTTCGCCAGCTTCACCCCGCCGCCCTTTCCCCGGCCGCCGGCGTGGATCTGCGCCTTCACCACCACCACCGGAGTCCCGAGCGACGTCGCCGCCTTCTCGGCCTCCTCCGGAGTCGTGGCGAGGACGCCGCGCGGGGTGGGCACCCCGTACTTCCGGAACAGCTCCTTGCCCTGATACTCGTGGATCTTCATGGGGGTTCCCCCTCGGGGGGCGGGCATGTCTCACGCAGAAACCGGGCCGAGGCAAGCGGGAAACGCGTCGCCGGCCGCGGTCGGAGACGCTCGCCCGGCGTTCCCCCATCCGGAGGCCCCGGGCGGTGCCGACTCGCCCGCCGACGCCTGGTGGCGAGCGGCGCTGATCCTGCTCCTGGGCGTCCTGGTGGCCCACAGCTGGCTCCTCAAGCCGGGCGGCGACTTCCACGTGTTCTGGCTCGCCGGGCGCCGCATGCTGGACGGTGTCCTGCCGTACCAGGCCGCCGACGGTCTCTATCCGTTCAAGTACCTCCCACCGGTGGCCCTGTTCCTCGCACCGCTGGCCCTGCTCCCGGAGCGCCTGGCGAACGGCCTGTGGCTGGTGCTGTCCGCGGTGGGGCTCCTCCGGCTGGTGCGCTGGAGCCAGGCGACGCTCGGTGGAGGGCCCGATGCGAGGCGTGAGCTCCTCCTCCTCCTCGCGCTGCTCCCCTTCGTGACCCACCTCCTCGGGCTCGGCCAGTCCGAGGGGCTGCTCCTCTGGTTGATGGTGGAGAGCGAGGACCGGCGGACCCGGCCGCCCATCCTCTCCGGCGTCCTGTGGGCCATCGCTTGCCTCTTCAAGCCGCCGTTCGCGGTCTTCCTCGGCCTGGTTGCCTGGCGCCGGGAGATCCGCCTCGGGCTCGGTCTGCTCGCGGGGGTCGCCGGCTCCTTCGCTCTGCTCGCGCTCGTGCCCGGGCTGGCGACCGTGGGGGCGCAGCTCGCCGCATGGCAGGGACTCCTCCGCGAGTCGACGCCGGCGGCGGTCTGTGGTGCCCAGAACCAGAGCGTGGTCGCGCTGGTCTGCTCGCTGACCTCTCTAGGACCGGGAGACCGGGGCTTCGGGGCGGCGGTGGCGCTCGCCGCGGGGGCCCTGCTCGCGGTCGGGGGCGCGGCGGTGGCCCTCTGCGCCCGGCGGTCCCGGGCCGAGGGCGAGCGGCTCGCGCTGGCGCTGACGTTCTACGCGACCGCGCTCCTCTCCCCGCTGGGCTGGCGCACGAATCTGCTCGCGCTGGCGCCGGCGCTCGCGCTCCTCTTCGCGCGCGGACGGCCCCCTGACCCGGTGGCCTCACGGGTGCGGATGGGGTGCGCGGCCGCGCTCGCGCTGACCGTCCTGGTCCTGAACTACGACGTGCTCGGGCCGGAGCGGTTCCGCCAGATGCTCGAGCAGCGGACCTACGGATGGCTCGGGCTGGCCATGGCGGGGTGCGCGGTGCTGGTCAGCATCCGGAGCACCGCGCGACGCGCGCTCGCCTCGCCGGGCTGATCAGGCCGGTCCGCCCGCGGCGGCCTCGCTCTCGGTGTCCTTGAAGAACAGGTCCTTGACCACCAGCTTGGTGACGTCGCGGTTCATCGCGGCGATGGAGGTGGTGAGCGGGATCTCCTTGGGGCAGACCTGGACGCAGTTCTGCGCCTTGCCGCAGTCCTGGATGCCGCCCGGGCCCATGAGTCCGCGCAGCCGGTCGTCGGCGTGCATCGCGCCGGTGGGGTGAAGGTTGAAGAGCCGCGCCTGGCTGATGGGCGCCGCGCCCATGAAGTCGTTGTCCTGGGTGACCTGCGGACAGGCCTCGAGGCAGCTGCCACAGGTGATGCAGGTGGAGAGCACGTAGCGCTGGGCCTGCTCGCTCTGGCTCTGCCGCGGTCCGGGGCCGAGGTTGTGGGTGCCGTCGAGCTCGATCCACGCCTTCACCTGCTTCAGCGACTCGAACATCCGGCTCCGGTCGACGGCGAGATCACGCACCATCGGGAACTTGCGCATCGGCTCGAGGGTGATCGGCCACTCGAGCTTGTCCACCAGCGCCGAGCAGGCCATCCGCACCCGCCCGTTGATGTTCATCGCGCAGCTGCCGCAGACCTCCTCGAGGCAGGCCGCGTCCCAGGTGACCGGGGTGGTGGTCTGCCCGGCGGCGTTCACCGGGTTCCGCTGGATCTCCATCAGGCAGGAGATGACGTTGGCGCCCTTCCGGTAGGCGATCTTGAAGTCCTCGAAGCCCCCCGGCTTGTCGGCCTCCTCCTGCCGCCAGATCCGGAAGGTGATCCACTTCTCCTCGGCCCTCGCCTTGCTCTCGCTGGTCCGTCCAACCTGCTTGGCTTCATCCATGGCGGTCCCTGGGCTCCTCAGGCGTACCAGCCTGGCTCGGGGTCGAGCACCGGCGTGGGAATGTTCTCGTAGGTGATCTCGGATCCCTGCGGCGTCCACCGGGCGATGGTGGTCTTCGCCCACTTCTGGTGGCGCTCCTTCCAGGCGCGCATCCAGTCGGGGTCCTGGGTGGGGTCCTTGGTCTTGGGCTCGGGGAGCTGGAACTCAGGCTTGTAGTGCGCCCCGCGTGACTCGTCGCGGAGCAGCGCGCTCCTGGTGATGACCTCGGCGAGCGCGAACATGTTCCACAGCTGGTTGACGAAGCTGAGCGGGCGGTTGCTGCTGTGCCCGTGGTCGAGCACGTTGATCCGCTTCCAGCGGTCCTTCAGCTCCTCGAGCTTCTCCAGGGTCTTGCGCAGCCGGTCGTTGCGCCGGACGACGGTGACGTTCTCGGTCATCACCTCGCCCAGCTCGCGGGCGAGCACGTAGGGGTTCTCGCTCCCGGTCATCTTGTCGATGGCGGCGAAGCGCTCGCCCCACTCCTTCTTCGCGTCCTCGAAGACCCTTTCCTGCACCGCGGTCGAGCTCTTCGCGTTGTTCTTCGCGTAGCTCACCATGGCCGGGCCGCCGATCATCCCGCCGTAGATGCAGGAGAGGAGCGAGTTGGCTCCGAGCCTGTTCCCGCCGTGGTACGCGTAGTCCGCCTCGCCCGACGCGTAGAGACCGGGGATGTTGGTGGCCTGGTTCTTCGGGCTGTTCGCCAGCGGCTCGAGGTTCGGCCCGGGCTCGAAGGTCACGTACAGGCCGCCCATCGAGTAGTGCATGCCCGGGAAGATGACCATCGGGTGACGGCGCGGATCGTCACCGACGAACTTCTCGTAGATCTCCATCACGCCCTTGATCTTCGCGTCGAGCGTGGCGGCCGGGATGTGCGTGACGTCGAGGTAGACGCCGTCGCGTCCCGCGATGCCCATGCCCAGCTCGCGGCAGACGTGGAAGATCTCGCGGGTGGCGACGTCGCGGGGGACCAGGTTCTTGTACTTGGGATACTTCTCCTCGAGGAAGTACCAGCGCTCGGCCTCGGGGATGCTCAGAGGATCGCGGGTGTCGTTCTTGGTCTTCGGGACCCAGACCCGCCCGCCCTCGCCGCGGACCGACTCGGACATGAGCCGCAGCTTGTCCTCGCCCGGGATGGAGGTCGGGTGGACCTGGATGAACTCGCCGTTGGCGTAGATCGCGCCCTCGAGGTACGCGCGGCCGGCGGCGGTGCCGGTGTTGATGATCGAGTTGGTCGAGCGGCCGAACACGATGCCCGGGCCGCCGGTGGCCAGCATGACCGCCTCGGCGGGGAGCGCGCGGATCTCCATCGTCCGGAGGTCCATGGCCACGCTGCCCACGACCCGACCGGACTCGTCCTTCACCGTCCCCAGCCACTCCCAGTACTCGAACTTGGAGACCATTCCGTCGGCCTCGAAGCGGCGCACCTGCTCGTCGAGCGCATAGAGCAGCTGCTGGCCGGTGGTGGCGCCGGCGAACGCCGTCCGGTGGTGGAGCGTCCCGCCGAAGCGACGGAAGTCGAGGAGCCCTTCCGGGGTGCGGTTGAACGGCACGCCCATCCGGTCGAGCAGATAGATGATGCCTGGCGCCGCGTAGCACATGCCGCGCACGCTGGTCTGCTCGGCCAGGAAGTCCCCGCCGCGGAGCGTGTCCTTGACGTGGATGTCGGGGTGATCACCCTCGCCCTTGGTGTTCACCGCGCCGTTGATCCCGCCCTGGGCGCAGACCGAGTGCGAGCGCTTCACCGGGACGATGGAGAGGAGGTCCACCTTGTGACCGGCCTCGCAGAGCTTGATGACCGTCATCAGCCCCGCCAGCCCGCCTCCCACCACCGTGAATCGAGGTTCCGCCATGGGTCGTGCTCCCTGATCAGCCGACGGCGCCGAAGCGCAACTGGAAGAGGATGCTCAGCGTGCCCACCGAGAGGAGCGCGAAGAGCAGCCAGGCCACCTGCGTGACGCGCCGCTGGGCAAGCCTCCCCACGGCGATGCCCCACGTCCAGCAGAATCCCTTCAGCCCGTAGGTGAAGTGCCAGAGGGTGCAGAGCGTCCCGAGGACGTAGAGGGCGAAGATGTGGTCCCCGGCGAGGATGCTCTGGACCCCGAGCGAGGCCGGGTTCCCAAGGTGGGCCGCCACGTCACGGTAGGTGACCAGATCGAGCCCGTCGGGGGTCAGGGTCCGCACCGCCGAGAGGTGATGGCCGAGCAGCGTCACCCACGTCCGGAGGGTCCCCACGTGCACCAGGAGGAACAGGAGCGCGATGACGCCGGTGATCCGCTGGGCCAGGTAGCCCCAGTTGCTCGGGTAGGCATAGCGGCCGTTGTTGGGCCGGCCGGTCACCGCGACCCAGACCCCGTAGAGCGCGTGGTAGGCCAGCGGAAGGACGATGGTCACCAGCTCGAGCGCGTAGAAGAACGGCCGCGGGAGCAGCACGTTCACGTGGTTGACCATCTCGTCGTACGCAGCCGGGCTGCGCAGCGCCGACATGTTCTCGAACAGGTGGTAGCAGAGGAAGACGCCGAGCGGCAGCACGCCCGACAGCGAGTGGAGCCGTCGCCAGAGGAAGGAGCGGTCGTCCCGGGTGCCGGCGCCCGTGCGGACGGCATCGGCGGTGGTGGCGGCATCGGCCATGGTCGAGTCTTCTGATTACCGCCCGGGGACCGCCATGACCATCGCGGGACCCCTCGGAAAATCAGGGGCTTTCATGGCGGACAGGAGTCGGCCTGTCTTCCCGGACCCCCGGGCGAGAGGCAAGGAGAATCCGGCGGAGTCCAGCGTCGCGCCCGTGAGGAACACGCTTTCTGGAGAGACCGGCCCGGGTGCCGAGCCCGTTCCTGGCCCGAGCTCCCCGCGCTGCAGGGGTGCAACGGCAGGGGGCCGATGACCACGGGGGCGCAGGGCCGGAGCGAGCACGAGCTCCGCGGACGCCCGGACCGAGAGCCGACCGCTCGGTCGCCGAGCGACTTCTGCGGAAGGCCTCGCTGACCGAGCGTACGTTCCCCGTTCGGCAGCGCGGGGCCACTTGGCGTCCGGCCTTGTGCCTGGCGCGCGCTCCCACGCACAAAAGCGGACGGCCGGGCAGCCCGGGCAGAAACGGACCGATGGTTCGTTCGACGACCGAACCAATTCCGAGAAGACAGTCGGTGCCCGACCTAGTCTCCCCGTTCGGCGGCGCGGGCCCACCTGGCGTCCGGTTTTGTGCCTGGCGCGCGCTCCCACGCACAAAAGCGGACGGCCGCAGCGACACCGTGCAGCCCCGGAGCGCCCGGGCCGCGCAGGCCGCCGGTCCGGGCAGTGCCGCGGTGCCCCCGAACCCGGACTCCGCCCGAGGCAGCGCGGGGCCACGCGGCCTCGTCGAAGCCCGAGCTCCGGACCAGGCACCGCCGCGACCCGTGGCGGCGGCGCCCACTCCGTCTCTACAGCTTCACCTCGTCCACCGTCTTCTTCACCGAGGTGAACGACTTCTGCATCTCGGCCTTCTCTGCCGCGTCCAGCTCGAGCTCGATGATCTTCTCCACGCCGCCCGCTCCGATCTGCAGCGGCACGCCCATGAAGAAGCCGTTGATCCCGTACTGGCCCTCGAGGAACGCCGCGCCCGGGAGCACCCGCTTCCGGTCGAACACGAAGCTCTCCGCCATGGCGATGGCCGAGGCCGCCGGCCCGAAGTAGGCCGAGCCGGTCTTGTACAGCGCCACCAGCTCTCCCCCGCCCTTCCGGGTCCGGTCGACGATGGCGTCGAGCTTCTCCTTGGGGAGCATCTGAGTCAGCGGCACGCCGCCCACGGTCGAGTGCCGGAGCAGCGGCACCATGTCGTCCCCGTGGCCTCCGAGCACCAGCGCTTCGATGTCCCGCATCGAGACGTTGAGCGCCTCGGCCACGAAGAACTTGAACCGCGCGGTGTCGAGCACCCCCGCCATGCCGACCACCTGGTTCTTCCTGAAGCCGGTGATCTTGAACAGCGCGTACACCATCGCGTCCAGCGGGTTGGCCACGTTGATCACGAACGCGTTCGGGCAGTGGGCTTTGATGTTCGCCGCCACGTCCTTCATGATCTTGAGGTTGACCTCGAGCAGGTCCTCCCGGGTCATCCCTGGCTTGCGCGGCATGCCGGCGGTGATGATCACCACGTCGCTGCCGGCCACGTCCTTCCAGTCGGTGGTCCCGGTCACGCGGCAGTCGTAGCCGTCCACCGCCGCCAGCTGGTTGATGTCCAGCGCCTTCCCCTTCACCAGACCGTCTGCCGCGGGGATGTCGTAGAGCACCACGTCCCCGAGCTGCTTCTGCACCGAGAGCAGCGCGAGGTTGCCACCGATCTGCCCGCCGCCGATGAGTCCGATCTTCTTCTTGCCGCCCATGGTTCCGTCGCCGCCTTTCACATGTGCCCGATGATGGCCTGGCCAAACTCCGAGCACTTCAGCTCCTTCACCTCGCCGTGGCCGTCGCCCTTCATCTGCCGGGCGAAGTCGTAGGTCACGGTGCGCGCCGCGATGGCGCCGTTCATCCCCTTCACGATGAGATCTGCCGCCTCGTTCCAGCCGAGGTGCCGGAACATCATGTCGCCGGAGAGGATCACGCTCCCCGGGTTCACCTTGTCGAGGTCCGCGTACTTGGGCGCCGTGCCGTGCGTCGCCTCGAACACCGCGTGGCCCGTCACGTAGTTGATGTTCCCTCCGGGCGCGATGCCGATGCCGCCCACCTGCGCGGCGAGCGCATCACTCAGGTAGTCGCCGTTCAGGTTCAGGGTGGCGATGACGTCGAACTCGTCCGGCCGGGTGAGGACCTGCTGGAGCGTGATGTCGGCGATGGCGTCCTTGATCAGGAGCTTCCCCGAGGCGAGCGCCGCCTTCTGCTCGGCGTTGGCCGCGTCCTCGCCCCTCTTGGCCTTGGTCTCCTCCCACTGCTCCCAGGTGTAGACCTTGCCCGCGAACTCACGCTCCGCGAGCGCGTAGCCCCAGCCCCGGAACGCGCCCTCGGTGAACTTCATGATGTTGCCCTTGTGCACGAAGGTGACGCTCTTCCGCTTGTGCTCCAGGGCGTAGAGGATCGCCGCGCGGATCAGCCGCTCGCTCCCCTCGCGCGACACGGCCTTGATGCCGATGCCGCACTCCTGCGGGAAGCGAATCTTCTTGAACTCCTTCGGGAAGCGCTCGCGGAACGCGGCCAGGAAGGCCGTCGCCGCTTCCGAGCCCGCCTCGAACTCGATGCCCGCGTAGATGTCCTCGGTGTTCTCGCGGAAGATCACCATGTCCACCTTCTCCGGGGCCTTCACCGGGCTCGGCACGCCCTTGAAGTAGCGGACCGGGCGGAGGCAGACGTAGAGGTCGAGGAGCTGGCGCAGCGCCACGTTCAGGCTGCGGATTCCGCCGCCGATCGGTGTGGTGAGCGGGCCCTTGATGCCCACCAGGTACTTGCGGAACGCCTCGATCGTCTCGTCGGGAAGCCAGTTCTTCGTCTGCTTGAACGCCTTCTCGCCGGCGAGCACCTCCATCCAGGCGATGGAGCGCTTCCCTCCGTAGGCCCTCGCCACCGCCGCGTCGAACACCGCCTGCGACGCGCGCCAGATGTCGCGCCCCGTGCCGTCACCCTCGATGAAGGGAATCACCGGCCGGTTTGGGACCGTCAGTGTTCCCGAGGACAGCGTGATCCTCTCACCTGCCGGAACGGGGTTGCTCATGGTGCGCTCCCGAATTGCCAAAAACCCTGGCGGTCGGGGGGTATACGGGACGCGACAACGGCTCCGCAACCTGGAACAAGTACCTACTCTTTTTGGTTGAATCGAGCCTCTCCCGGGTGAAATGACGCTTCTCGCCATGGCCAAAGACACGCTCAGCATCACCGACAACCGAACGGGCAAGTCGTACGAGCTTCCCATCAAGGACGGGACCATCAAGACGGCGGATCTCCGTCAGATCCGCGTCGACGAGCACGACTTCGGGCTCATGGGCTACGACCCGGCGTTCCTCAACACCGCGAACTGCCGCAGCGCCATCACCTTCATCGATGGCGACAAGGGCATCCTGGAGTACCGCGGGTACCCCATCGAGCAGCTGGCGGAGAAGGCCAGCTACCTCGAGGTTGCGTACTTGCTACTGGTCGGCGAGCTGCCCAACCGGAAGCAACTCGACGACTTCGTCTACACGGTCACCCACCACACGTACGTCCACGAGAACATCAAGTCGTACATGGATGGGTTCCGGTTCAACGCCCACCCGATGTCGATGCTGGCCGCGACGGTGGCCGCGCTGTCCTCGTTCTACCCCGAGGCGAAGAACATCAAGGACGCCCAGAACCGGCGCATCCAGCAGATCCGCATGGTGGCCAAGATGCCGACCATCGCGGCCTTCAGCTTCAGGCACTCGATGGGCCTGCCGTACATCTACCCGAACAACGACCTGAGCTTCGTCGGCAACTTCCTGGCGATGATCAAGAAGATCGGGACCGACACCTACAAGGTGAATCCAGTGCTCGAGCACGCACTGGAGGTGCTCTTCATCCTCCACGCCGACCACGAGCAGAACTGCAGCACCACCGCAGTGCGCCTGGTGGGCAGCAGCCAGGTGGATCCCTTCTCCGCCATCGCCGCCGGCATCACCGCGCTCTACGGCCCGCTCCACGGCGGAGCGAACGAGGCGGTGCTGCGGATGCTCCGCGGCATCGGCCACGTGAACAAGGTCCCCGACTTCATCAAGGAAGTGAAGGAAGGCGAGGCCGAGACCCGGCTGATGGGCTTTGGCCACCGGGTGTACAAGAGCTACGACCCGCGGGCGAAGGTCATCAAGCGCGTCGCCGACGAGGTGTTCGAGGTGACCGGGAAGAGCCCGCTCCTGGACATCGCGCTGGAGCTGGAGCGGATCGCGCTCCAGGACGACTACTTCGTGAAGCGGAAGCTGTACCCCAACGTCGACTTCTACTCCGGGCTGATCTACGAGGCGCTCGGGTTCCCTTCGGACTTCTTCACCGTGCTCTTCGCCATTCCCCGCACCGTGGGCTGGGTGGCCCAGTGGGAGGAGATGGTGCTCGACCAGGAGCAGAAGATCGCCCGCCCGCGGCAGATCTACACCGGAGCCAAGCGCAGGGATTACATCCCCTTCGACAAGCGCTGAGCACAGGGACCATGACGCTCGACTTCACCTGCCAGAAGTGTGAGGGCACCTTCGAGATCGACGCCCAGGATCTCATCGACGGTAGCGAGAAGCTCGAGTGCCCCCACTGCAACACCCGCGCACCGGCGGCCGCGGTCGATGACTTCGTGGCCGCCCTCACCGAGATGCGGGCGCAGGTGGCGGCGCTGAGCAAGAAGTTCACCGTCTCCACGACCCTCGAGAGCGAGGATCTGGCCGAGCTCGACGCAGACGAAGACGAGGACGACGAGGACGAGGACGAGGTCGACGAGGACGACGACGACGAGGACCTCGACGAGGACGACGACGACCTCGAGGACGAGGACGAGGAGAAGTAGCCGACGCCCGGACTGTCGGCCAGCGCTCGCTTGCGCGGCCACCCCGCGCCTGCGTGCCTAGGGTGCAGGGGTGCCCGCTCCCCTGCTCCTGGCGATGCTGTTGCTCTCGGCGAACCCTCCTCCGGCATCCCTGGTGCAGATGGAGGTCAAGGACGTCGTTCCCCTCAAGGAGCTCAAGCAGCACGCCGTGGTGCTGATCTCGAAGGAGGACGGGACCGTTCTGCCGCTCTTCGTGGACGAGACCGCCGCGGTGGCCATCGCCTTCCGCCTGATGGGCCGCCCGACGCCGCACCCGCTGGCGCACGACCTGCTGGATCGCCTCGTCCCGAGCCTCGGAGGAAAGCTCACCGAGGTCCGGATCGACGGGCTCAAGAACCACATCTACTCGAGCCACGTCTTCATCCAGCAGGCGAACCGCCAGCTGGTGATCGAGGCCCGCCCGTCGGACGCGGTGGCGATGGCGCTCGCGGCGAAGGTGCCGGTCTACACGACGCGCCAGGTGATGGCGGAGGGTGGCATCACCCGGGCCGAGATCGACACGTACGGGAGGGTGCCGGGGGACGCGCTCCCCGGCCAGGGCGGGAGCGGCACCGCCGGGACCGCGCCGGCCACCGTCTCACCCCAGAAGAAGCCCGTGGAGCTCTGACTCCGGAGACTGGAAAGCCCGGCCCCCCCTCCCAAGGGAAGCCGGGCTTTCGCGAGGCAAACTCCGATGGGGCATCGCCCCCCCTGACGTCTACTCCGTGGGGTGACGAGTCATGTGAAGCAGCGTCGGCCCTGCTCCAGCGTGGGAGCCTGTTCGTATTCCGCCCGGTGACAGAGTGTCAAGAACCGGCCTGACCAAGCAGGATGAATGCCGTGGCGCGTCGCTCGAAGATCGTCTGCACCCTTGGCCCAGCGTCCGATGCCCCTCGGGTGCTGGCCGCCATGGTCGCCTCGGGCATGGACGTGGCCCGCCTCAATTTCTCGCACGGAAGCGCTGCCGAGCACCGTGCCCGCGCCGAGGCGGTGCGCCGCGAGTCACGCCGCGCCGGACGCAACGTCGCGATCCTCCAGGACCTCCAGGGCCCCAAGCTGCGGCTGGGGGTCTTCGCCGAGGGCCGGGTCGAGCTGGTCGCCGGTGAGTCGGTGCTCCTCGTGACCCGCCGCGGTGTGGTGGGGAGCCCGCGGCTCATCCCTGTTCCACTCCCCTCCCTCGCCCGCGACTGTTCCGCTGGCGATCCGGTGCTGCTGGATGACGGCCGGGTGCGCCTGCGCGTCCGCCGGCGGCGCGGCGCGGACGTCGAGGCGGAGGTGGAGGTGGGTGGACCCATCTCGGACCACAAGGGCGTGAGCCTTCCGGGCGCGGCGGTGTCCGTCCCGGCGTTCACGCCGAAGGACCGGCGCGACGCTGCGCTGGGCCGTGCGCTGGGGGTCGACCTGGTTGCGATGTCCTTCGTGCGGACCGCGCAGGACGTCGAGCGGGCGCGCCGGCACCTCGCCCCGGGTACGCCACTCATCGCCAAGATGGAGAAGCCGCAGGCCATCGAGGCGATGGAGGAGATCGTCCGGAGCGCGGACGGGGTGATGGTCGCGCGAGGCGACCTCGGTGTCGAGCTCCCGCTGGAGCAGGTGCCGGGCATCCAGAAGCGGCTGGTGCACCGGGCAAACGTCCTCGGGCGCACCTGCATCGTGGCGACGGAGATGCTGGAGAGCATGATCCGCTCCCCTCGTCCCACCCGCGCCGAGGTCTCCGACGTGGCCAACGCGGTGCTCGACGGCGCGGACGCGGTGATGCTCTCGGCCGAGACCGCGGTGGGACACGATCCGGTCGCGGCAGTGGCGACGATGGCCCGCATCATCGAGGAGGCGGAGCGCGGAATGCCGCCGGCCGTGCGCCCGGAGCTCGCCGGGGGCGACATCTCTCCGGGCATCGCCGCCGCGGCGGTGGAGGCAGCGCGCAGCGTCGGCGCGAAGGTGATCGTCGCCTACACCGAGAGTGGCTACACCGCGCGTCTGGTCGCCGCCTTCCGGCCAGCGATGCCCATCCTCGCGCTGACACCGAACGACGCGGTCGTCCACCGTCTCGCCCTGGTCTGGGGCGTGGAGGCGCACCAGGTGCCGCGGCTGCGGTCCACCGACACCGTGATGCAACGGGCCCGCGACGAGGTCCGCCGGCGCGGGCTCGCCATCCGGGGGGAGCGCATCGCCATCGTCGCCGGCGTCCCGCTGAACGAGCCCGGGAACACGAACGTGCTGACCGTACAGCGCGTGTGACCCCGCCCGGAGACCACGGCGCGCTTGCAACGAACGACGCCCGGTGCCGTCCTCTCGCCGGGAGGAGTCAGCCATGAAGAAGTATCTGGTGCTCTATCGCGCCCCCATCGCTGCGAGCGAGCAGCTGTCCAAGGTCACTCCGGAGCAGGCGAAGCAAGGCATGGACCTCTGGCGAGCCTGGGGCAAGAAGGCCGCGGCGGCCATCGTCGACGTGGGCTCGCCCCTGGAGCGCGTGGCGAGCCTCGGGGGGAGCGCCTCGCCCGGTCACGTGGGCGGCTTCTCGGTCCTCCAGGGAGACTCGGTCGAGGACGTGAAGCGACAGCTCGAGGGCCATCCACACTTCAAGATGCCGGGGGCGTCGATCGAGGTCTTCGAGTTCCTGTCGATGCCCGGGATGTGACCGCCGATCGCGACCCGATGACGAGCCCGAGCTGACGGGCAGCCTCGGGAATGCCCTCGGGAACGCTCCGCCAGCGGGGTGCCCAGCCAGACGTGTGCTTCAGCGCCGCCCGCTTCAACCTCGGCGGCCGAGCACCACACCAGGACCGAGCACGCCGACGAAGATCCCGAGAACCACGGCCGCGAGGACGAGCCACCCCCAGCTCCGGGGTATTCCCAACGCGACCTGGTCGGCTCGCGCCGGAGGGCGGCGGGCCCACAGCCGTGGGTACCAGGCGAGGAGCGACGTCCCGCCGAACGACGCTGCCGCGCCGGAGATCAGCACCAGCGACGGCCCGTGCGGGTTGAAGCGACCGGCCAGGACGTAGACCGTCCCTCCCACGAGGTACGGGAGGAGCGTCAGCGCGCGGCCCCGGGCGGCGCGCTCCTCGGAGCCCGTTCCGAGGAAGGGCTCGAGCTCCGGCATCAAGACCCTGGGCGCCACCCAGAAGTAGAGGACCACCCCGACCACGGACAGTCCGAGCCGCCAGACGCCGGCGGGTTGCAGCCCATCGACGACGACGGACCAGTCCCCGACGCCGGCGAGCCCCGAGAACAGGAGATAGCCGAAGGGCTGGAGCACGTTGACCGCCAGCATCAGCCAGGCGAAATCGCGCACTCGCCCCCACTGGCTCGGCAGCGTCTTCAGGGCCGCCGCAGCGAGGCCAGCGAAGACGAGATTCGCGATGCTCCCGCCCGCGGCGAGCCAGCGCTGGGCCGAGGACTGCAGGCCCTCGACCGAGCACTCAAAGAAGATGGCGTTCAGCGTTTCGGGACGGCCACCCACGAGGAGACATGCCCCGCCGTGTCCCAGCCCCTCGTGCACCACGTTGCTGACGGCGTAGGCCACGACGGCGATGGCACCGACCGTCCAGCGATCGAGCGTCGTGGTCTTTGCATCGGGTCGAGGCACCGGGAGCCTCAATCTACCCTCCTCCTGCTGCACACGCTGGGGCCCGGTGGTGGAGACCTGGGGCTCCGGAGATCGTTCCGGAGGTGCGGTCCCCGCTCGAAGTGACCATTCTCCGCGAGCGCTGCTACTGCGGTCGAGTGGGGCGTCCGGCCGCGGCCTCGAACGAAGACAGGGTCTGGGCGCCGATGAGCATGTCCCGGACTCGCCCGTCGCGCCCGATGACCAGCGTGGTCGGGCGGCCCTGATAGGCCATCTGGCCGATCGCATCGTCGGGGGGCGCGTCGGAGAAATAGCCGTTCACCCGGGCACTGCGGACCGGAATCGCAGCGCGCAAGGTCTCCAATGATTCGTCGGAGACGGCGAGCACCACCAGATCCGGACGGCGTTCGGCGAGCCGTTCGAGATCGGGGATCTCCTCGAGGCACGGGCCGCACCAGGTTGCCCAGAAGTTGAGGACCACCACCTTCCCCGCGTACTCCGACAGGTGGTGGACAGAGTCGTCGCTCACCAAGCGGAAAGTGAAATCGCCGACCCGTCGAACCAGTGCGCTGTTCACCGACCGCACGAAATGAAAGGCGAGGGCACAGGCGACGACCATCGCCACGCAGAGGCCGGCCAGGATGCCGCGACTCCATCGAAAACGGCCGCGCCGGGCGACGAGGAGTGCGGCGAGGCCGAGAAGGCCAATCGCGAGCACCGGGAAGAGCAGCGTTCCGCGCTCGAGGAGAAAGGCAAACGCCGCCCGCTGGACCTCGTCCATGGATCCGGTACGTCTCTCACTCCCGACGATTTCTCACCGCCCGGTCATCCACGACAACGCAACAGGTCATCAACGAATCAGGGCAGCGTACCTCGGTGGCCAGTCACCCGACGAGGGGAGGTGCTGGCCCTCTCAGGGAACGCTCGGGTGCTCCCGCCACCCGTGCAGCAGATGAATGTAGTTCGCCCGCTCGTACGCCGACGGATCTGGGCACGCCTTGAGGTTCATGCTCCCCCGGAGCTGGCGAACCGAGGTGTACTCGCGCTCCACCAGCCAGCGCTCGAGCGAGGCCCGGAGCGAGAGGAGACGCGAGGGGCCGTTGCGGAGCAGGGTCGAGACCAGCTGGACCGCCGTCGCCCCCGCCATCAGCGCGCGAATGATGTCCACCGTCTCGTGCACCCCGCCGCTGATCGCCAGGGGGATCTTCCGCTGCGCGGAGAGGATTGCCAGCCAGCGGAGCCGGAGCGGGAGCTCCGAGCTGTCCGAGAGGTGGAGCACCCGCCTCACCTCCAGCGCATCCACGTCGATCTCCGGCTCGAACAGCCGGTTGAAGAGAACCAGCGCGTCCGCCCCGGCCTCCTCGAGGCCCCGGGCGACGCTGGAGATGGAGGTGTAGAAGGGCGAGAGCTTCACCGCGACGGGGATCTTGATCCTGCCCTTCAGGGTCCGGACCAGATCCAGCGTGTCCTTCTCCACCGTCGCGCCGTCCCGCGCCGGGTCGGTCGGCACCGCGTACAGGTTCAGCTCCAGCGCCGAGGCCCCCGCCTGCTCGATCAGCCGGGCGAAGTCGATCCACCCTCCGGGCGTCGTCCCATTGAGCGAGGCGATCACCGGCACCTTCACCGCTGCGCGGATCTTCCGCAGCTGCTCCAGGTACCGGTCCGGGCCCAGCCGGTAGTCGGACGGCTCCGGAAGCATGCTCGAGGCCTCCGCCGAGAAGCTCTGGTGACCCTCGGTTGCCATGAAGGTCGACAGCTGCTCCTGCGTGAGCTGCTCCTCGAACAGCGAGCGCATCACGATGGCCGGCGCCCCGGCGTCCTCGAGCGCGCGGACGGTCCCCAGCTCGTCCGCGAGCGGCGAGGCGCCCGGCAGGAGCGGGTGCGCCAGCTTCAGTCCCAGGTACTCGACCGAGAGATCCATGTGCGCGCTCACTCCTGGCTGGCCGCGGGCGGCGGCCGGACATCGGGGATGGCCGTGGCCTGCGGCACGACGACCTTGGCCAGCTGCTCGTACACGCCGTAGCGCTGGGTGACGTTCTGCTGCGCCCACGCCAGGAGCTGCTTGTAGCGCTCCGGGTCGAGGCTCTCGGTGATCCGGAAGCGGGCCTCCTCGCGCATGTACTCGCGCACCGGAAGCTTCGCCGGCCCCGAGTCGAGCACCAGCGGCGGCTGACCGGCGGCGCTGCGCCGCGGGTCGAAGCGGTAGAGCGGCCAGGTCGCCGAGTCCACCGCCCGCTTCTGCTGCTCGAGCCCGTTCACCAGGTCGTAGCCATGGGCGATGCAGTGGCTGTAGGCGATGACCAGCGAGGGGCCGCGGTAGCTCTCGGCCTCGAGCATCGCCTTGACCACCTGGGCGTCCTTCGCCCCGAAGGCCACCTGGGCCACGTAGGCGGTCCGGTAGCCCATCGCCAGGAGCCCCAGGTCCTTCTTCCCGATGGACTTGCCCGCAGCGGCGAACTTGGCCGCGGCGCCGAGCGGCGTCGCCTTGGATTGCTGGCCGCCGGTGTTCGAGTACACCTCGGTGTCGAGCACCAGGATGTTCACGTCGACGTCCGTCGAGAGGACGTGGTCGAGCCCGCCGTAGCCGATGTCGTAGGCCCAGCCGTCACCTCCGACGATCCACACCGTCTTCTTCAGCAGGTGGTCCGCCAGCCCGCGAAGCGTCCGGCCCTCGAGGGTGTCGGTCTTCAAACGGCCCTTCAGCTCGGCCACCCGCTTCCGCTGGGCGGCGATGCCGGCCTCGGTGGACTGGTCCGCCTCCAGCAGCGCGGTGACGAACGCGTCCCCCAGGACCGGGGCCTGCCGCTTCAGGACGGTCTCCGCCAGGTGCCGGAGCGCGTCCGAGCCGAGCCGGATGCCGAAGCCGAACTCGGCGTTGTCCTCGAAGAGCGAGTTGGCCCAGGCCGGGCCGCGCCCATCGCGGTTCACGGAGTAGGGGGTCGTGGGGAGGTTCCCGCCGTAGATGGACGAGCAGCCGGTGGCGTTGGAGATGATCATCCGGTCGCCGAAGAGCTGGGTGAGCAGCTTGATGTAGGGCGTCTCACCGCACCCGGAGCAGGCGCCCGAGAACTCGAAGAGCGGCTGGAGGAACTGCGAGCCCTTCACGTCCAGCCGGAGCGTGGTCCGGTCCACCTCGGGAAGGTCGAGGAAGAAGTCGAACGACCTCTTCTCCTGGTCCCGGAGCGGCGGTTGCGGCGCGAGCTCCAGCGCCTTGTGGCGGGGGTTCGCCTTGTCCTTGGCCGGGCAGACCTCGATGCAGAGCCCGCATCCGGTGCAGTCCTCCGGCGCGACCTGGACGGTGTACGCGCTTCCCGCCTGGCCCTTGAAGGCCATGTGCTTGAAGCCTTCCGGCGCCGTGGCCACCGCGCCCTCGCCGTAGACCTTGGTCCGGATGGCCGCGTGCGGGCAGACCAGCGCACACTTGTTGCACTGGATGCAGATCGGCCCGTCCCAGACGGGGATCTCCAGCGCCAGGTTCCGCTTCTCCCAGCGGGCCGTCGCCGTGGGCCACGTCCCGTCGATGGGGAAGGCGCTGACCGGGAGCAGGTCCCCCTTGTTCTCCAGCATCACCGCCGTGACCCGGCGCACGAAGTCCGGCGCCTCCGGCGCGACCACCGGGGGCCGGCCGCGGGTCGCGGTCATCTTTCCCGGTATCTTCACCGCGAAGAGCGAGGCGAGCGAGGCGTCCACCGCGGCGTGGTTTCGCCGCACCACCTCGGCGCCCTTCTTCTTGTAGGTCTTCTCGATGGACCTCTTGATCTGCTCGATGGCCTCGTCGCGCGGGAGCACGCCGGAGAGCGCGAAGAAGCAGGCCTGCATCACGGCGTTGATCCGCCCACCCATCCCCGCCGTCTGAGCGACCTTCACCGCGTCGATGACGTGGAGCTGCAGCTTCTTCTCCAGCACCGTCTCCTGGAACTCGCGCGGCAGCCGGTCCCAGACCTGCTCCGGGGTGTAGGGCGCGTTGATCAGGACCACCGCGCCTGGCGCCGCCAGCTCGAGCACGTCCATCCGGTCGATGAGCTGGAACTGGTGCACACCCACGAAGCCGGCCTGCTTGACCAGATACGACGAGCGGATCGGCCCTGGCCCGAAGCGGAGGTGACTGATGGTCATCGCCCCCGACTTCTTCGAGTCGTAGACGAAGTAGCCCTGGGCCGCGTGCTCGGTCTCCTCGCCGATGATCTTGATCGAGGCCTTGTTGGCGCCGACGGTCCCATCGGAGCCGAGGCCGTAGAAGACCGCCTGGGTCCGTCCGGGGACGGAGATCTCGAAGTCCCGCTTCCACTCGAGCGAGGTCCGGGTGACGTCGTCGACGATGCCGATCGTGAAGTGGTTCTTCGGCTCGGGGCGGGCGAGGTTCTCGAAGACCGCCCGCACCATCCCGGGATCGAACTCCTTCGAGGACAGTCCGTACCTGCCGCCCACCACGGCCGGGATCGGACGGCCGGCGCGGGCCTCGGCGAAGGTCGTCAGCACGTCCATGTAGAGCGGCTCGCCCGGGGCTCCGGGCTCCTTGGTGCGATCGAGCACCGCGACCGCGCGGGCGGTCCTGGGAAGCGCGGCAAGGAACTCCTCCGCCGGGAACGGCCGGTACAGGCGGATCTTCACGACGCCGACCCGCTCACCCTTGGACAGGAGCCAGTCGACCGTCTCGTGCGCCACCTCGGCGCCGGAGCCCATGGCCACCACCACCCGCTCGGCCTGCGGGTGACCATGGTAGTCGACCAGGTGGTACTGGCGGCCGGTGAGCTTCCCCAGCCGGTCCATCTCCTCCTGCACGATCTCGGGACAGACGGCGTAGAAGGGATTGCACGCCTCGCGTGCCTGGAAGAAGGCGTCCGGGTTCTGGGCCGTGCCGCGGAGCACCGGGTGCTCCGGGTCGAGCGCGCGGCCCCGGTGGGCGGCGATCGCCTCCTCGTTCACCATCGCCCGGAGCTGCTCGTCGGAGAGCTCGGTGATCTTCGCCACCTCGTGCGAGGTGCGGAACCCGTCGAAGAAGTGGATGAATGGCACCCGGGCTCGCAGCGTCGCCGCGTGGGCCACCGCCGCGAGGTCGTGCGCCTCCTGCACCGAGCCCGAGGCCAGGAGTCCGAGGCCGATCTGCCGGCAGGCCATCACGTCCGAGTGGTCCCCGAAGATGCTGAGCGCGTGCGTGGCCAGCGTGCGCGCCGCCACGTGCATGCAGAACGCAGTCAGCTCCCCGGCGATCTTGTAGAGGTTGGGGATCATCAGCAGCAGGCCCTGCGACGCCGTGAAGGTCGTCGTCAGCGCCCCGGCCTGGAGTGCCCCGTGGACCGCCCCTGCCACCCCCGCCTCCGACTGGAGCTGGACGACCCGCGGGACGACGCCCCAGATGTTCTGCTGGCCGTGTGCCGACCACTCGTCAGCCAGCTCGGCCATCGTCGAGGAGGGAGTGATGGGGTAGATGGCGATGGTCTCGGACAGCCGGTGGGCAACCGAGGCCACGGCCTCGTTCCCATCCACGGTGAGGAGGCGAGGCGTGCTCATGCCCTCCAGCGGTAGCACGGGGTATGCCGCTCGCCTGAGGTCTCCTGCGGCGCAAGCCATGCGCCCTGCCCCTGCGCCGGGTCCGGGCGCCGCATGCGGTGCGGGCTCCGCGCGGCGCCTTGGCGATGGCGCGATGCGCCGTCGGTGGCTCTGGCCTTTCGTTCTTGCTGCCACTGCCGCGTGCGCCAGCCCCCCCCGACCTCCGCAACCGGCGCCAGCCGAGGCGTCGAAGAGGGTCGACCGGCCCGAGCCCGCGCCCGAGCGCGTCGAGTTCGCCAGCGGGTCGCTTCGGCTGCACGGTCTGCTCTGGAGGCCCGCCGGAGGGGGGCCGTTCCCGGCGGTCCTCTTCAGCCACGGGTCGGGAGGCGCCACGCCCGACGAGACGGCGGGGCTCCCGATGACCGAGGCCGCTGCGCGACTCGCTCCACTCTTCACCCGACGCGGCTACGCCTTCTTCTACCCCTTCCGGCGTGGCCAGGGTCCGTCCGCGGATGGAGCTCCCTCGCTGCAACAGGTCCTCGCGCGCGAGGAACGGGCGCATGGGACGCAGGCTCGGCAGCGCCTGCAGGAGATGCTGCTGCAGACGGAGCAGCTCGAGGACGTGCTCGCTGCGCTCGCCGTTCTGGAAGAGATGCCCGGAATCGATCGGTCACGTCTGGTGCTCGTGGGACACTCCTTCGGCGGACAGCTCACCATCCTCGCCGCGGCCCACGACCGGACGGTCCGGGCAGCCGTGACATTCGGGGCCGCCGCGGAGTCGTGGTCACGGTCAGCAGACCTGCGCTCCATCCTGCGCGAGGCAGCTCACCGGGCGCGCTGCCCGATCCTTCTCGTACAATGGAGCAACGACTTCGACACCGAGCCGAGCATCGCGCTGAGCAAGGAGCATCGACCCGGTGGCCCGGTCCGCGTCGCCATCCTCTACCCTCCGGTGGGGTCGAGCCGCGAGGAAGGCCACAACGGCCTCTACCTGGCAGTGACGGAGTGGGAGCCGGACGTGTTCCGGTTCCTGGCCGAGGCAATTCCGCCATGACCCGCGCCCGGTCCGCGCACACTTCTCGCATGAATCGCGAGGTGCTCGGACCGTGGGGTCCGCTGCGCAAGCTGTGCGCCCGAAGGCTGACGGGCGTTCGGCGGCCGAAGGGATTGCGGGTCTGCCCAGGAGGACCACCATGGAGCTGAGCGCGAGTCAGGTCCGCAGCCTCATCCTCGACGAGCACACCGTCCTCCGGGACGTCCTCGAGGAGATCGACGAGACGCTGGGGGAGATGACGCGGCGTGTCCCGGGCGCCATCGGGCGTCTCCGGGGCACGCTCCGGACGTTTCAGGATGCCTTCCTCCGTCACCTGAACCACGAGGAGACGGTGCTCCGTCCGCTGCTGGTCGATGTGGACGCCTGGGGCCCGGCGCGGGTCGAGGCGATGGACGAGGAGCACAGGGCGCAGCGCGCTGCCATCGCCGAGCTCAGCCGCCTGGCTCTGGACCAGGACCTCGATGCCACCGTCCAGCGCATCGAGGACTTCGTGCGCCGGCTCCGCGCAGACATGGACGGCGAGGAGCACCACGCGCTGA
Organism: Myxococcaceae bacterium; assembly: GCA_017881345.1. GTDB lineage: Bacteria > Myxococcota > Myxococcia > Myxococcales > Myxococcaceae > RPRB01. The sequence goes on from JADGQZ010000029.1 coordinate 30,507, forward strand.
GCCCGGAAGTGCTCCGCGACGACATCATCGTCATCGACACCTTCATGGGCTAGCCGGGCTCTCGAGCGCCGGGGTCAGCGTCGGGACGAGACCGCGGCCGGCTCGGCGAGCAGATCCGCCGCCGCGACGTCCGCCGCCTCGAGCAGCGGGCGCGGCCAGAGCCCCAGGCCCACCACCGCGATGAGGCACGCGCCGATGGCGAGCCGGAGCGGAAGACGCGTCGGCACCGGTGCGCTCCCCTCCCCCTCGGCCATGAAGGTCGAGCGGGCCACGCTCAGGTAGTAGAAGAGGCCGAGCACCGCGAGCGCGACGCCGAGCACGACCAGCCAGCCGAGCCCCGCGCGGTAGCCGGCGAGAAGCACGAAGAGCTTCGCCCAGAACCCGGCGACGAACGGGATGCCCGCCAGCGACAGCAGGAAGATGAGCAGCGCCGCCCCGAGCGCAGGGGCGCGGCGCGACAGCCCGGCCAGCTTCGCCACGCCATGGCCGCCCGAGCCCTCGGCCCCTGCGTGCAGCACCAGGAACGCACCGAGATTGGTGAAGACGTAGGTGGCCATGAAGAACAGCGACATCGCCAGCCCCGCCCGCGTCCGCGCAGCGAGGCCGATGAGCACGTAGCCCATCTGTGCGATGCCGGAGAACCCGAGCAGACGGCGAACGTCGGACTGGTTCAGGGCGAAGACGTTACCGACCAGCATGCTCGCCGCCGACAGGAGCACGACCGCCGGCGCCCAGAGGCTCCCCTGCCGCGCCCAGCCGTGCAGCAGGACCACCGCGAGCGCGGCGAGGCCGCCCAGCTTCGGCGCCACCGACAGGAACGCCACGAACGGCGTGGGCGCGCCCTGGTACGTGTCCGGTACCCAGAAGTGGAACGGCACCGCGCCGATCTTGAAGCCGAAGCCGGCGATGATGAGCAGCATCCCCACCGCCGCGAGCGGCGCCCGCGCCGGGTCTGCCACCACGTCGATCTGCGTCGTCCCGCTCAGGCCGACCACCAGCGCCAGCCCGAAGAAGGTCAGCGCCGAGCTTGCCGTCCCGGTGACGAAGAGCTTCAGCCCCGCCTCGGCGCCCAGGCGCGGGCGGTCCGGGGGCCCGTCGTTCTTGGCCCAGGCGGCGAGCGCGTAGAGCGGGATGCCCATCAGCTCGAACGAGACCACGAGGAGCGCCCAGTCCCGCGCCCCCGGGATCATCATCATCCCCGAGGTGCTGAAGAGGACCAGGGCCAGGTATTCGGCCTGACGACCCCCGGCGCGCGACTCGAGCCAGTCCATCGAGCCGAGGATCGCCAGCAGCGCGCTGACGACGAAGACCCGCTGGAGGAACAGGGACCAGGGCCCGGCGACGTACGCCCGGTGGGGAGCGGCCCCCGCCGAGTTCATCCCCAGGGAGAGCCCGAGGAGCGCAAGCAGCAGCCCCACGGCGAGCCAGCCCCACAGCCGCCCGCGGCCAGGCAGGAGCGTGTCGCCCCCGAGCACCACCGCGCCGATGGCAGCAACGGCCATCGCCGGACCGAGCAGCTGGAACCAGGGGTTCATCGACGGAGCGCCTCCGCCACCAGCGCCACCCGGTTCAGGTAGCCGGAGGTGGTGGTGTCGATGACGTCGAGGATGAGCCGCGGCCAGACGCCGAAGACCACCAGGCAGGTGCAGAGCACCACCGGGGCGAACCACTCCGTGCGGTGCGGGTCGCCGAGGTGGGCGACATCACCCAGCGGCCTCGGCCCCCAGAAGATGATCTTCGAGGCCCGGAGCACGTAGACCGCGGTGACGAACGCGCCGAGCACCGCGGGGATGGTCCACCAGGCGCTCCGGCCCGTCGCCGCGCCGAGGAAGACCAGGAACTCGGCCACGAACCCGGCCGTCCCGGGAAGACCGAGGGAGGACAGCGCGCCCAGGGTGAAGAAGGCGGCGATGGCCGGCATGGCATGGGCGAACCCGCCCATCTTGGCGAGGTCCCGGGTGTGCGCCCGCTCGTAGACCAGGCCCACAAGGGCGAAGAAGAGCCCGGTCATGATGCCGTGGGCGAACATCTGGAACACCGCACCGTTCCAGCCCACCGGGGTCAGGGTGGCCGCCCCGAGCATCACCACGCCCATGTGGCTCACCGACGAGTAGGCCACGATGTACTTGAGGTCGTCCTGGGCCGCGGCGCAGAGCGCGCCGTAGAGGATGTTGACCACCGCCACCGCGCCCACCAGCGGAGCCCAGGCCACCGCCGCCTCGGGGGCCAGCACCATCCCCACCCGCATGACGCCGAAGGCGCCGAGCTTCATCAGCACGCCCGCGTGCAGCATGCTCACCGCGGTGGGCGCCGAGGCGTGGCCGTCCGGGCTCCAGGTGTGGAACGGGAAGACGCCGGCGAGGGTCCCGAAGCCGAGCCAGAGCAGCGGGAAGACCCACATCTGCGTCGAGCGCGGGATGGACGCCGCCGCGAGCAGGCCGAGGTCGAAGGTGCTGCCGCCGGCGCGGGACCAGAGCCCGAACATGGCGACCAGGATGGCGGCCGATCCGACCAGCAGCATCAGGGTGAGCTTCATCGCCGCGTACTCGCGGCTGCCCACCACGAACCAGCGCCAGGCGCCCTTGAAGGGGCCCGCCGCCTTCACCTTGTGGCTGCTGCCCCAGATGCCGATGAGCAGGTACATCGGCAGCACGGCGATCTCGTAGAAGAGAAAGAAGACGAACAGGTCCTGGCTGACGAACACCCCGAACACCCCGGTCACCAGGGTGAGCAGGAGGACGAAGAACTCCTTGTCCCGGCGCTGCACCGTCCAGCTCGCCAGCACACCGGTGACGATGATGATTCCGGTGAGGAGCACGAGCGCGATGCTCCAGCCGTCCGCGGCGAGGGAGAGCGAGATGCCCATCGAGGGCACGAGCGGATAGCGCTCCGCCATCTGGAAGCCGCCGGTGCCCTTGTCCCAGCTGAGCGCCGCCACCACCGCTCCCACCAGGCCGCCGCTCGCGCCGGCCAGCGACACCCAGCGGATGGCCTGCCGCATGCGCCCGGGGATGAGGAGGAGCAGCGCGGCGGCGATCGCCGGCGAGGCCACCATCCAGGCGAGGAGGTGCCCCTTCATTGCCAGGCTCCGAGCACCAGCAGCACCACCGCGCCGATCACCACCGCCAGCGCGTAGTCGCGGGTCCGGCCGGTCTGGACGGGGCGAACCACGGTGCCGACCTCGAGCGTCCCCCAGCCGAGGCCGTTGATCGCCCCATCGACGAGGTAGCGGTCCACCCAGCGGAGCACGCCGCTGAGCGGGAGCAACACGCCCCGGTATCCGAACGCCCAGGTCCGGTCGACGATCGACGCCCGGTCCAGCGCGGCGATGGTTCCAGCCAGAGGAGCCTCGCGGCCGCGCGAGTAGAGCACGAGGGCGAGCGTCAGGCCCGAGAGCGCGGCCACGCTTGCCAGGACCGGAGTCAGCCCGAGGTGCAGGTGCATCTCCTCGCCCATCCCGCGCGCGAGCCACGGCCCGAGCAGCCCACCGGCCACGGTGGGGATGGCGAGGGCGAGCAGCGGCCCGGTCATGACGGCCGGCGACTCGTGCGCGTGCGCGGCCGCGGGCGAAGGCTTGCCGAGGAAGGTCAGGACCAGCACCCGGCCCATGTAGAACGCGGTCAGGAACGCGGTGGCCAGGAGCAGCGCCCAGGGAATCCACCCCGCACGGCCCTCGACCGCGGTGAGGATGGCGTCCTTCGAGGCGAAGCCGGCGAACGGGGGCACGCCGGCGAGTGACAGGGCGCCCACGGCGAAGGTCGCAGCGGTGAGGGGCATCTTGCGCCCCAGGCCGCCCATGTCGGTCATGAAGTTGGAGTGCACCGCGTGGATGACGCTGCCCGCGCCGAGGAACAGCAGCGCCTTGAAGAAGGCATGCGTCCCGAGGTGGAAGTACCCGGCGAAGGCCGAACCGGCCCCCAGCGCCGCCACCATGAACCCCAGCTGCGAGCAGGTGGAGTACGCGAGGACGCGCTTGATGTCGGTCTGCACCAGGCCCAGCAGCGCGGCGAAGACCGCGGTGATGGTCCCGATCCACAGCATCCCGCCCTGGACCCAGTGCGCCTGGGTGAAGAGCGGGTCAGCCCGGACGACGAGGTACACGCCTGCGGCCACCATCGTCGCGGCGTGGAGCAGCGCCGAGACCGGCGTGGGGCCCTCCATCGCGTCGGGGAGCCACACGTGCAGCGGGAACTGGGCGGACTTGCCCATCACCGCGATGAAGATCAGGGCCGCGGTCGCCTCGGCCACCTCGGGCCGGAGCGCCACGTCCCAGGAGAACGCGCCGGTGCGCGAGTACAGGAGCAGGAGCGCGAACAGGAAGCCCATGTCCGCGAGCTTGGTCATCCAGAACGCCTTCACCGCGGCCCGCGCGGCGGTCGGGCGGTCGAAGTGGAAGCCGATGAGGAGGTAGCTCACCAGACCGACCAGCTCCCACCCGGCGAACGCCTGGAGCAGGTCCGGCGCGAGCACCAGGGTGTTCATGCTGAAGAGGAAGAGCGCGTGGTAGGTGAAGTACCGCCCGTAGGAACGGTGCGTCTCGCCGTGCATGTACGCGAGCGAGTAGACCTGCACCGCCAGGGCGACCAGGCACACCACCGCGAGCATCGGGATGGAGACGGCGTCGAGCCGGACGCCGATCTCGCCCAGCCCCCGGCCCTGCACCAGCATCCATGGAACGGTGGCGCGGATTGCACGGCCCGCGACGTCCTGCGCGAGCAGGGCCCCGGCGGCGCCGGTGGCGAGCACGCTGCCGGCGATGGCGAGCACGGCGGAGGGAGTGCCCCGGTGCCGGAGCGGCGGGATGAGAACCGAGAGGAGGGCAGCGGCGAGCGGGGCGCCGACCGTCACCAGCGCGAGGAGGACCGACGGGCTCATCCCTTTGCCTCGCTGGCCAGCTCGAGCAGCGTGTCCCCGTGCCGTCGGTACAGGAGCAGCACCAGGGCCAGCCCCACCGCGACCTCGGCCACGGTGACGGCCAGCGCGAAGAGCACCAGGGGGTGCCCCGGCGCTCCGCCGAACCGGGCGAAGGCGACGAAGACCAGGTTGGCGGCGTTGGCCATGACCTCGATCGAGAGCAGGAGCGCCACCGCCTGCCGCCGGGTGACCAGGCCGTAGATGCCGGTGGCGAAGACCGCGGTCGCGACGAGGAGGAGCGCGCGCAGGGTCATGGTGGGCTTCCTTCCCGCAGCGCCACCGGATCCGGTCCCTCGACCCCCTCGGGGGACGGGTCCCGCCTCCGGGCGAGCACCACCGCGCTGATGATGGCAGCGAGCAGGAGCACCGAGGCGACCTCGAAGGCGATGAGGTACCGGTCGAGCAGCGCGAGCGCGAGGTCCTGCGTCGACGGGGGCTCCACCGCCGTGAGTTCCGAGAGGTCGGTCCGGAAGATCGCTGAGGCGACGATGCCGAAGAACGCCAGGGCCGCAAGGGCGCCGCGGACGCGGTTGGTGCCGTCGATGCCAACCGTCGTGCCGTCGTACTTCCGGGTGACCATCACTCCGAAGATCATCAGGGTGACGACGCCGCCCACGTAGGTGAGCACCTGGACCCCCGCGAGGAAGGGAGCGTGCAGGAGCCCGTAGAGCACCGCCGTGCCGAGCAGCGTCCCGGCCAGCCAGAGGACCGCGCGGACCAGGTTTCCGCTGGTCACCACCAAGATCGCGGGGAAGCCGACCAGCAGAAAGGCGAGGAGCCCGAAGCCCAGCTCGGAGGGGCTCACGCGTTGCCCTCGCCGGAGGGCTTCGGTGACGGGCTCGCGGCCGGTGGTGGCCCCGCAGCCGAGTCGGAGG